>NZ_JH604955.1:10800-13381 GCF_000250875.1 Sutterella parvirubra YIT 11816
CGGCCTGAAGAAGGTTCATCTGCCGGCGCGTGAGCGAGGCGAGCCGGTCGGACCACGAGCGGCTCAGTGCGGTGCGCAGGAACTTTTCGGCTTCGAGCAGGTCGTGCTCCTCGACGACCTCGGGCGAGACGAGGGCGAGGTGGCGCACGAAGAGGGCGATCGAGACGGGGTTTCCTTCGTTGAGATCCGCGATGCGCCCGGCGAGTACGGGCGAAATGGACTTCCCCTTGGCGGCAAGGCGCGCGACGAGGTGCCGCGTCCATTCCTCCCCGCTGATGGGCGTGAGCGCCGTGTGGACGACGGCGCCGTGAAAGGACCCCTCCTCATCGAAGAGCGGTTGACTCCGAAGGTTTCCGAAGAAGGCCCAACCGACGGACTTCTGTCGGCGCAGGACCGCTGTCATCGCGTTCAAAACCGCACGATGGTCGTTTTCGCCCGTACCCAGGCAGCCGGCGAGCGACTCGACCCGGTCGATGCAGATCATCATCCGGGCGCCGCGCTCGTGCGCCAAGACCTCGGGTAGCTCGAAGACGGCCTTCCGAAGGGCGCGAGCTCTCCGCGGGCCCGCGCGAAGCGGTCGGTGCCGAGCAGGATCCGGAAGTCGTCCGGACCGCCGTCCCCGAGCCGGATGTTGGGCGACCAGGCCCCCAGCCGGCGGCGCAGCGCATCGGTGCGCTCCGCTTCCGGGAGCACGCGCATGACGGCCGTGGCGAAGGTGTTGAGAAGCGTCCCTCGTCGAGGCGGGCGGGAGAGTCGAAGGAGACGACGAGGGTCGAGCCCATCTGCCGGAGCGTCTGCGCCAGCATGAGCTTGAGCGTCGTCTTGCCGAAGCCGTCGGGCCCGAGGACCGCGGTCGGCCTGCCGGCCTTCATCCTGCCGGTGAGCTTCTCAAGGTCGGCATCTCTTCGGATGAGTTCGGACGAGTCGTATGGACGTGATGAGCAGTGCGAAGTGACTTCTTCCATGGCGGGATCCGGGGCGTGACCGCTTCATCATAGTTGGCCCAAGGCCGGGCTTTGTCGCAGTTTTGGGCGCGGTTCTTATCGCTTTTTTGCGACTTTCCGGCCCCGGTTCGGGAAATCGCCCGGCCGACAGGGGGCACCGGGGTGACGTACAATCTGTCCTTGCAGGAACTCTCCGGCCGTGGTTCGCCTTCGGCCGGATTGTCGTGCCTCCGCGTCAAGGCGAGGATTCTGCCGTCGCCGCGTCCCTTCACCGGGCCGCGGCGATGCTTTTTGGTGCGTGCGTTCGTCCCGGTGCTCGGCGCCGGACTCAACCGGCCGCGGCAGAGACATGGGAAGCCGGGCGGCCGACTTAACCGAAGCTTCACCGCTCAAGCGGAAGAAGGCGTATGATTGCCGACGTAGTAACTCTTCGGCGAAGTTCGCTTTCGGCCGAAGAGATGTGCCGTAGGTGGATACTGCCTTCGCCGCGTTCTTCTTTGGAGAGCGCGGCGATGTTTTTATGGGCGTCGGAACCGCCTCGGGACGCCCGACGGGCCTCCGCCTCAAAGGTTGACGGTTGGGCGGTACTCCGTCTTCAGCCACATCTCCAACAACGGATCGGCGACGCCGAGCGAGCCGTCGGGGCGAAGCAGGAGGAGGTCCTTCCCGAGAAGGGCGGCCTTGGATCGTGCAACCGTCGAGGAGGGACCGAGCCGGTACCTGCAGATGGTCCTCTGATCGGAGCAGCCTCCGCCCGTCCCGTCGGCAACGGCGAGGAGCAGATTTCTCTGCCGGGCGGAGAGTCCCGCGGTCATCACGCGGAAGTTCGTGCGGTAGGTGCTGATGAGGTATTCCTTCGCGTTTTCGATGTCGCCGTCGGTGACGGTGCCGTCGGTGAAAGCCCAGGCGTACGCCGCCAGATGCTGAACGCAGCCCGACACCCGACGCACGCTCTCTGCAATCTCCGCGGCGTGCGCCTCCGATATGCGCTTTCCCGTCGCGTCGAAGCGTCCGACGATGAATCGGACCCATTGCTCCTTGGGAATCGGCTGAAGGCGGATGACGTCGCCGAACCCATGGAAGGTGCGGTCAGCGTCCCGAAACATGGCTTCCATGGCCGACGTGCCGACAAGGCAGTAGGACGCGTGCTTGTGGCCGCACCACGCCGTGCGCAGGCGTTCAAGGAAGTCCGGTGCGTCCGGAAGGGCGGCGTTGGCATTCGTCGATGAAGACGACCATGCGGAAGCCCTCTCGGGCTGCGAGGGCTTCGGGGAGATTCAAAACGTCGTCTACGTTCGCCCCGGCGTCGAATGGGAGCGGCGCATCTGGATAGATCGCATCGGGAGCCGCCCGGGTGACGGCGGAGGCGTAGGCCTCCAGGAATTCGGATGGGGTGCGGCAGCCGAGCGCGCTGAACTTCGCAACGCGGATCGAAGGATCTGCGGTGATGGACCCAAGGACTTTACCGACGAGCGAGGTTTTGCCGAGTCTTCTCGGTGCGGTGAGGACGGTGTGGACGCCTTCCAGAAGATTTCGGCGAAGACGTTCGGTCTCCGCTTCGCGGCCCGTGAAGTGCTCGCCGCGGACGGGCCTTCCGTAGAGGAAGGGAAGATTGTCGTCGGACATGGGTGCCGTGC
>NZ_JH604955.1:13391-19747 GCF_000250875.1 Sutterella parvirubra YIT 11816
TCCCCGCCGAAGGCTTACCCCTCCGTAATTTCGCCCGCCTCGTTCTTCACCCGCGGCCACGGCATCGCCTGCCAGGGCCCCTGAAGGAGTTCCTCCAGAACGGCCCCGTCGCGGCGGATCACCTCGCGGGCTTCCTCGACGCCCACGGCCAGAGCGGAAAAGACCCGCCCGAAGAGGAGCGACGCCGCCCATTCGTTCCAGTTGGCGGCGCGCACCGACGCCTCCACCGAGACGCGCTTCAACCACCACGCGGCCTGTTCGTCGACGAACATCTCCGCGTCGACGGCATCCAAAATCAACGCGGCCGCGTTCGTGAGGTCAAGCGCCCTGAGCTGCGTCCAGTCGACCGCGTCGCGGAAGTAGTCCGTCATCATGCGCCGGCGCGTGACGGCGCCGCGGCGCTCGGAATCCTTGGCCGGCATCGTCTCGAAGCCGCCCCAACCCAAGGCCATGTCGTTTTTGAGCAAAGCGTCCGGGGAGGCCGCCGACTGGATCCCGCGCCAGAGGCTCGCGACGCCGCTTCCTTCCGAGAGCGTCCGGAAGCGCGCGTGGAGGTCCTCCGCGCTCATGATCCCGAGCTCCTGCGAGAGGTGGTGGAGAAGCTCCGAGGGCGAGCGGTCCTCCGTGCGCGAGGCCGCGAGAAAGAGGCGCATCGCCCGCGCGTGCGCGACGACCGGCAGGTCGTCGAAGGCCGCGGCCTTCGCGGCCGGGCGCGGGATGCGCTTCAGACGCTCGAGCGTTCGGGTGAGCTCGCCCAAAAGTTCGGTCATCTCGGCGGAAGGGCTCAGGGTGACGAGGGTTTCGGTGTCGGTCATGATCGAAAGGAGTCTCTCGGAGTCTTTCTCGGGTCTCTTTGCGCAAATGATCTCACGCCTGCGGAGGTCTGCGAAGGCCTGCGCCTCTACGCCTTCGCGCCGCGGCGCTTCACGAGCGTGACGGTCATCTCGCAGGGCGAAGCCTTGCAGTGGAAGTCCGCGCGGAAGAGGTCGCCCGCGCTGTCTTTGAGCATCAGGGGTTCCGGCCTGAAGGCGTCGCGCCCCAGGGCTTCGACGCGCTCGGGCTGAAACCGCATCGTCTTGGGACAGCGGTTCAAGGCCGCGCGGATGCAGTGCCGGCACGTCATCAACGCGGCGTCTTTGATCGGCTTGATCTCGAAGGCGGGCGCCAAAACCCGCGCGCCGTGCGCTTCGTAGAAGGCGCGCGCGGAGGCGTTCGCGACGTTCGCGCGGAAGTCGAGGAATTTGTCGGGGTACGTGGCGGCCGGGTCGACGGGCGCGCGCTGCGGGCGCACGCGGGAAGCCGAGCGCATCGCGTCGAACTCTTCCACCGCCGCGCGGCGGAGTTGGTTCGCGACCGAGGCCGGCACGAAGACGTCGAGGTCTTCGGGGACGAAGACCTCCGCCGCTTCGTAGATCGTGCCGCCGAGGCGCGCGAGGTTGGTGCGGAGCGTCTCGCGGTTCTTCACCGGGTCGGACGGCGCGTCCAAGTCCATCGCGACGGAGGCGGACGCGCAGTGCGTCCCGTCCGTCACCATGAGATCCAACCCATCCTCGTGCGTCGAGAAGATCATCGTGACGGGAATGAGGCGCTCGGCGCTCTTTTGCGACAAAAGCTTCAGGAAGCTCTGGTCGCGGTTGCGCCAGAGGCGCGTGCCGGGTTGGAGCCCGGCGAGCGAAAAGGGCGCTTCGCGGGTGAAGAGCGCGGTGAGGCCCTGGTCCTTGGCGTTCGTCTGTCCCTTCGCCGGGGCCTTCCCGGCGGGCCTGCCGAACTTCTCCTTCCCGCTCTTGAGGCTCTTCCGGGCGGTCTTCGACGCCGCACCGACCGCAGCGGACGCGGAACCGGCGGGTTCCGCGCGGTTCACGTGAAAGCCGAAGACGTCGCCCTCGTGCGCGTAGGTGAGCCCGTCCGCGTTCGAGACGGCGACGCCCTTCGCGGGGCGCATCAGGATGCGGTCCGATTCGATGCGCACCACTTCGCCCACGGCTTCGCCGGTGTGCTTCGGGGTATCCAACTGCGCGAGCGCATAGGGTTGGTCGAACCTGCGGCCTTCGATGAAGTAGTCGGTCGACGAGCGCGAAAACGACTTCGCCGGGTCCGGCGTGAAGGTGAAGACGGAGCGGCCGACGGACGAGCGACTCAATTCCGGCCGACGCGCGATGATCGCGTCCAACGCCTGCCGGTAGTGCGCGGTGATGTTCTTCACGTAGTCGACGTCCTTCAAGCGCCCCTCGATCTTGAAGGAGGAGGCCCCGGCGTCGATCAACGCCTCCAAGTGGTCGGTCTGGTTGTTGTCCTTCAAGGAGAGCACATGGCTCTTCTTCGCGATCTGTTCGCCCGCTTCCGTGAAGACGTCGTAGGGGAGGCGGCAGAGCTGCGCGCAGGCGCCGCGGTTGGCGCTGCGGCCCAACATCGCTTCCGACATGTAGCACTGGCCGGAGTAGCTGACGCACAGCGCCCCGTGGATGAAGCACTCAATGCGGGTTTCGGGCTTCAACGCCGCGCGAACCCGGGCGATCTCGTCCAAAGAGAGTTCGCGCGCCAACACCATCTGCGAGAAGCCCACGGCTTCCAAAAACGCCGCCTTCTCGGGCGTGCGGATGTCGCACTGGGTGGAGGCGTGAAGTTCGATGCCCTGAGGGAGCGGGCCGTTCAGCAACCCCATGTCCTGCACGATCAGGCAGTCGGCACCGGCCTTCGCCACGTCGAACGCGAGCTCCCGCGCCTTTTCGATCTCGTCGTCGGAAAAAAGCGTGTTCAACGCCACGAAGACCCGCGCGTCGAACCGGTGCGCGTAGGCGCAGAGTTCCGCGATGTCCTCCAAGGTGTTCCCCGCCGCCTGACGCGCCCCGAAGGCGGGGCCGCCGATGTAGACCGCGTCCGCGCCGTGGTCGATGGCGGCGAGCCCGCAGGCGAGATTCTTGGCGGGCGCCAGGAGTTCAAGAGCGTGTTGGGGAAGCATGGGGGTCGGTGTCGGGCTCAAATGCGTTGGTGCGGGGAAATCGGGGGGAATCGGGTTGAGGAGGCATTGTACGGAAGCGGGCGCTTCCCCGACGTGGGAAGCGCCCGCGGAAGTTGTCGCAAAGGGCAAGGGCGAGCTTTCTCAAGCCTTCTCAACCCGCCCGGCTTTCAGCGTCGGCCTTCAGCGTCGGTCTTGCCTCCTCCCGTCGCCGCCTTACTTCGCAGTCTTCGGGCGCGGCCCCTTGTAGGCGCAGCGCTCGACGGCGAGGTAGTTGCCCAGCTCCTCGTCCCCGGCGTTCTTCGCGAAGTCGGCGGGCGAGAGCCCGCGGTCGGTGCAGAGGTCGCGGTAGGCCCCGGCGCGCAGCAACGTCATCACCGCGGCGCGGTCGGGCTTCCTCGCCGCCATGTGAAGCGCCGTCACCCCCGCCGTCGTCTGGGCGTTGACGTCGGCGCCCTTCTCGATCAGCGCCTTCACGAAGTCGTCCCGGCCCTCGGTCGCGGCGTAGTGAAGCGCCGTCCAGTTCTTGGCGCCGTTCACGTCCGCGCCGCGGGCGAGGAGCGCCTCGAAGATCGGCTTCTGTCCCTTGAAGACCGCAAGCATCAGAGGCGTCTCGCCGAAGCGGTTGGCGAGGTTCGTCTTGAAGCGCGGATCGTCCATGATGACGCGGGCGGCTTCGGGCGCGTCCGAGCGCATCGCGTAGGTAAAGAGCGTGTCCCCGTTCTCCATGAAGAGGTTGGGGTCGGCGCCCTCCGACAAAAGCGCCGTGATCTGTGCGGTGCTCCCGTTTCGCGTCGCCTGACGGAGGTCGTCCTCGGGGGCGGCCTGCGCGGCGGAGGCGAACCCCAAAAGGGCGGTGAGGAGAAGCGCCGCGGTGCGGGTGGAAATGCTGGTCATGGGGATGTCCGGGTGAGAAGTGCCGCAGGGCCGAAGGCCTCGGAAGATGCCGAGTTTTCGGCGGAAACTCCGGAAAGCTTAGCAAAAGCGCCGCGGGGCGGAAGCCCGGCGGCGCGGTGCGGGCGGCCTGAAAGCCCCCGAGAACGTATCCGATTGTCAGAGGTCCGGAAATTGGGCCGCGGGATGGGCTCAGACGCGGAAGAACCGGCGGCTGTTCGCCGTGATCTGCGGGAGAACTTCGTCAAGCGGCAGCCCCTTCACGTCCGCGATCGTGCGGGCGACTTCGAGGCAGTACTGCGGCTCGCAGCGCTTCCCCCGGTAGGGAACCGGCGCCATGTAGGGGGCGTCGGTTTCGATCATGAGGTTCGCGAGCGGCACCGCGCGGGCGACCTCACGCAGCGCGTCGTTCTTTTTGAAGGTGAGGTTCCCGGTGAAGCTCACCATGCCGCCGGCGTCGACGACCGCGAGCGCCGTCTCGGCGTCCCCGCAGAAGCAGTGCATGACGAAGCCCATGTCGCCCGCGCGGGTTTCCCGCAGGATCTCCAAGGCCTGCGCTTCGGAGTCGCGCGCGTGGATGATGAGGGGTTTGCCCACCTTTCTCGCCGCGGCGATGTGGGTGCGGAAGCGCGCCCGCTGCCAGTCCAGAGGTTCTTTGCACCAGTAGAAGTCGAGCCCGGTCTCGCCCACCGCGACCATCCCCGGGCGCGAGGCGACTTCGGCGATTTCGTCCACGTCCGCCTCACGGTGGTCCGGATACTCGGGGTGCACGGCCCAGGCGCCGAAGAGAAACCCTTCGTACTGAGGGAGCAGGGCGGCCAACTTCGGGAGGTCCTCGTCATCGCAGGCGATCGTGACGGCGGCGGTCATCCCGGCCGCCTTCATGCGGAGGACGATCTCGTCGCGGTCCTCGTCGAACTGCGGCGCGGTGAGGTGGCAGTGGGTGTCGATGAAGGGCGTCATGTCGGTGTCGGTCGGAGGTTGTCAGCGTGGAGCCGGGAGCGCAACCGAATTTGCGGTCGTCGAGGCGGCGGGCGCGGTCGGCGGGATCACGACGGGTGCCGCGATGCCGTTGCCGTCGGCGGCGCCGCCCAGACGCTTCTGGAACGCCCAGTAGGCGACCGCGCTCCAGAAGAGCGTGAGGGCGAGCAGGTGCAGAAGCGCCGGGAGCGAGGTCTCCGTCCCCGCGCCCGCTTGGCTCACGGCCGCCAACGCCGGAATCGCGGGCGTCGTCGGGACGAACGCCGCGACGGCGTGGACGAACGGGCTCAGGATCAGTTCTTTGGGCCACACCCCCCCCGAGGCGAAGAGGAGCGGCGCGCTCATCACGACCGCGGCGGGCGCGGCCGTGCGGGCGCGGCCCCAGAGCGCCGTGAAGCCGAGCGCGAAGGCGGCGCAAGCCCCCGCGTAGAAGACGAGGAGGATGAAGGTCCCCTCGGGGTTCGCGAACCCGGGGAATTCGGCGCGCAGGAACTCGGTCCCCTGCGCGTAGAGGTTCCAGAGGAGCGCGACCGCAAAGAGCGCGGTGAAGAGCGCGGCGAAGCCGGAGGGCTTCAAGGCCGCGAGGACGAGGGGATCGCGCCTTCGCAACCACTGCCCGACGGTGATCGCCGCCCCGATGACGACGATCGCCTGCACGATCAAGGGCGCCACCAAGGGCACAATGTAGGTGCCGTAGCCCGAAATCGTGTTGAAGCGGTTCAAGGTCGTCAACGAGGGCGCCGCCCCGTGCGTGAAGCCCTGCGCGGCCCAGGTGGACGTGGGATCGGTCCCGATCTCGACCAGCGCGGCGTCGCCGTACTTGAAGTCGGACGACGTGAGGACGGCGGTGAGCGCCGCCTGCAGGGCGCGGGTCTTCACCGGATAGGCCCCGTTCCCGAGGATCGGCACCATCGTGTTTTCGCCGCGGGCGAGGCGCTCGGCAAAGCGCTCCGGCACCGTGACGATCACGTCGACCGTCTGGCGCTCGAACGCGGCCCGGGCGTCCGCGGGATCCGTCGCGACGAACTTGAGGTCCACCGCCGGGG
Organism: Sutterella parvirubra YIT 11816; assembly: GCF_000250875.1. GTDB lineage: Bacteria > Pseudomonadota > Gammaproteobacteria > Burkholderiales > Burkholderiaceae_F > Sutterella > Sutterella parvirubra. The sequence continues at coordinate 19,269 of NZ_JH604955.1, forward strand.
CGGCCGAAAGCGTCCGGATGAATTCGCGGGAGGCGGCCGAGCGGTCGAGGTCGGTGACGGCGACGGGGACGTGCTCGATCTGCTCGTTCCGGTAGGGCCAGGCGTAGTAGACGAGGTAGAAGGCGACGCCCACCACGAACACGATGAAGGCGTCGCGCGAGAGGACCATGCGCGCGAACCCGCGGCGCACGAGCCCGAAAAAGCCCACGCCCACGTAGTCTTCGTCGCGGGCGCGGGGCATCGTTTCGATGTGCGCGGGGGCGCCGTCACGTTCCTTTTCCGCAAACGTCGCGACGCGCCGGGCGTAGATCGGAAGGCCCGCCCCGAAGAAGACGAGGACGAAGATCCCGAGGTGCCCGAGGGTCTCCAGAATCACCGGCGTCGGGCTCCCCAACACCCAGACGGCGGCCTGCGCGCGAAGGAAGTGCGTAAGGGGCAGGAGTTCCGCCACCAACGCCGCCCCCGGGCTCATCGCGTCG
>NZ_JH604956.1 GCF_000250875.1 Sutterella parvirubra YIT 11816
GCCAACACGACCTGCGCGAGCACCCGCGCCTTCTGCGGATTCAGATTCCCCGCCGGGATGAACCCCGCCTCCTGCCACGCGGCCAAGCCTTCGACGGTGGCGCCCCCCGGCACGCGCGAAGCGCGGATCACCACGACGCCTTTCTCGGCCGCGGTGAAGAGCGCGGTCTCCGCCGCGTCGTGGATGGAGCCGTTCCCGGTCCCCGCGTGCACGATCGCCTTCGCCCCGGCGGCCACCGCCGCCTCCACCATGACGCCGTCGTCGTCGGTGTGCGAGTACACGATGTCGACTCGGGGGAGCTTCGCGAGCCCCTCAAAGCGGGCCGTCGTGAAGGGCGTCCGGAGCGTATGCGGGCGCACGGGGGCGGAGAGCCACACGATCCTCGGGCCCGAGATCATCGCGGTGAGGCCGGCGTTGGGCGCCCCGAAGGCGGCGACGTTCGTCTGCTCGACCTTGGTCGCGTCGCGCGCGGCGACGACGGCGTCGTTCAACGCCACCAAGACGCCTTTCCCGGCGGCTTCCGGGTCCAAAGCGATCCGCACGGCGTTCAGAAGGTTGAGAGGCCCTTCCGCGGAAATGGCGGTCGAGGGCCGCATCGCCCCCGTCATGACGACGGGCTTTCCGGTCTTGACGACGAGGTTCAAGAAAAACGCCGTCTCCTCCATCGTGTCCGTCCCGTGGGTGATGACGACGCCGGCGACGTCGTCCCGCGCCGCCGCTTCCTCGACCGCCGCGGCGAGGTCGAACCACACGCGGCTCGTCATCGAGGAGGAGTCGATGTTGGCGACCTGGTGGCATTCGATCGTCGCGATCTCTTGGAGAGCCGGCACCGCGGCCGTGAGCATCTCGACGGAGAAGTTCGTGATCGAGTAGCCGGTCATCTGCGTCGCGGACGCGCCGGAACTCACGATCGTCCCGCCGGTGGCGAGAACGACGACGGTGGGAAGCGTGGAGGTGGTCATGGAAGGGCTCCGTGTGGCCCGCGGGGGGGCGTCAAAGTAGGGATTTCGGTTTCGACCGAAAGCGTACGCAGGCGGGCGCGGGCGCGCAAGTCTTTGCGCGCCAATCGTGGGCATTGATGGGGGATGAGGTGCCGAAGCTTCTCCAAGAAGCTTCTCCCGGCAAGACGGGATAAGACGAAGGGCATCGGTTTCCCGATGCCCCGCGCCCGAAGCCGGGCCGTCGCGCAAGGCGGTCCTGACTTCATTGACCTCGACTGCCACCATAACGCACGCTGAAATTGACCGTTATCCGATCTTTCCCTCATATTCCGGAATCCCGGAGGGCGATCGGCCATCGAAATGGTGCGAAAACCGCATCCCCCGAAGGTCCGTGAGCGTTTTGGGCCTCCGTCCTTCGTCCTCCGGCCTCACTTCCTCGTCGCGAGGATCCCCACCATCACGAAGATCAGCGCCGTGCCCAAAAGCTCCGCCGGACCGAAGGAGAGTCCCAGGAAGAGGATCCCCAGGACCAGCGCGGACAAGGGTTCGAAGTTCCCGAGAAGAGACGTCGTTGGGGCGGGCACGTACTTGAGGCTCTGCAGGTAGCAGCAGAACGCCCCGACGGTCCCGAAGAGCGCGACGTAGCCGTAGAGGAGCGTGGTTTCGAGCGTCCAGTCGATGGCGGTCACGGCGGGCGGGTCGATCAGCGTCAGAAGCCCTCCGCCCACGATCATCCCCACCGCCACCACGACCCCGACGGGGACGCGCTTCATCACCTGCCGCGGCTGGATCGTGCAGAAGGAACCGGCCGCCGAAGACATGATCCCCCAGAAGGCGCCTTCGAACGACATGTCGACCGCGTCGAAGTCGCCCTTGGTGACGATCAGCACCACGCCCGCGGCGGCGAGCCCGATGCAGATCCATTCCTTGAGCGTGACGGCGCGGTTCTCTGAGAAAGCCGTCCAGCCCGTGACGAACAACGGCCCGAAGGTGACCATGAGCGCCGCCGTGGCGGCGTTGCTGACTTCGATCGACTTGAAGAAGGTCCATTGGATCACGAGCATCCCGCAGCCGTAGACGAGGAGGGGCTTCCAATTTTCAAGAAAGAGCCGCACGACCGGGCTGCGCGACACCGCCGCCTCCCAGAGAAGGAGCATGAGCCCCGCGCCCAGGAGACGCATCGAGACGAGGTCGTTCACGGGGAAGGTGCCCGTCTGCATGAGGAACTGCGCCGCGACGCTCATCGACCCCCCAGAGGAAGCCCGCCATGGCGGCGAGAAACATCCCGACGATCCGGGTGCGGATGGGGTTGGCGTTGGCGGTGAGGGTCGGATCGGTCATGGTGCGGGCCGGGTGTGGGGGTTGCGGGCAGGGACGAACAAAGGTCGGCGGAAACGGGATGCGTCGGGCGGGCTCTGAGTGGATTGGTCAACGCTTCCTTCCGAAGTGAAGAGTGTAGGGCGGGCGCGCCGCGCGCGCCTCCGCAGAATGCCCGAGCCGGGTCGGGAATCGGTGAAAACCGACACCCGCATGAAACCCCGGGTTTTCCGCCGTACCGCGGGGTTTGCGCCGAAACGCGCGCAGATTCCCCGTCCGCGTAGCCTCCCGAAGAAGCGGCCTCGTGCCGGACTTTCCCACATCTTCACGCCCG
>NZ_JH604957.1 GCF_000250875.1 Sutterella parvirubra YIT 11816
TATTACACGTTATTCCCTTACTAGTCCTGAGCGTCGGGAGTGGCGTCGAAAAGTCTCAGAAGTGCTCGATGACGAAAAGCCCCCGTCCTCCGCCCGGCCGATCGGAAAAGGCTGTGCCGGGAAGAAGGAACGGGGGCTTGGCGTAAGCGGTCGGAGGACCGTGGAGGACTGCGCGGCACCCGGAAGGCGCCGGCCTCCGATCACTCCAAGATCACGCGGCGGGAAGTGATCAGAATCGGTGCACCATGCCGGCCACGAGTTCGGTCGCGGTGGGCTTCGCGCCCTCGACGACGTTCGAGGTGTCCTTCAGCCACCCCGCGCCCGTGTAGAGCGTCGTGCGCTTCGAGAGGGCGTGGGTGTAGCCGAGACCCAAAGCGATGCGGTCCGTGTCGGCGATGTCGGCGCCCGTCGTGAAGACCTGGTCGGCCTTCGCGTCCATCCAGCCGATGTTGGCCTTGATGGTGCCGGCGCCCACCGGCACGTCGACGCCCAACTGGAGCGAATAGCCCTTGTAGGAAGCCTGCTTGTTGATGGACGAGACGGCCCCGAAGTCGTGCCCCTGGAATTTCGCCCCGGTCATGCCTTCGAAGACCATGCCGGAGGCGTAGAGCTTCGCCGCGCCGAAGTCGTAGGCGCCGCCCAGCGAGAAGGCGAGCGAGTCGTCGAGGTCCTTCCCCAAGGTGTTGGAAGGCACCTTGTTCCCGTAGAGGATCGAATCGAGCACGGCCGTGACGTGCAGATTCCCCTGCGTGTACGTGGCGCCCAAAGACCAGACGCGGTCGGTCTCGGGACTGTTTTCTTCAAGGTCCTTGACGTTTGCCGTCACGCTGTCGACCTTCATCGAGTACTGGGCGTGGAGCTGCAGACCGGCGAAGGTCGGGGGCGCGTACGTGACGGTGTTGTCGGCCGAACGGAAGTCGCCCGGCATCACGAACTTGGAACCGGCGATGTAGCTCCCCCAGGAGTTCGAGAACGGGTTCAATTTGCCGGCCCAGATCCCGGTCGTCCCGAAGCCCGAGCGCAGGAGCCCCGAGCGGCCCATCGTGAGCTTGCCGTAGGGGCCCGAGATGGTCACTTCCGCGGCGCGGTGAAAGAGCCGCCCGCCGATCATGCTGCCGTCGTCCGAGGACGACATGTTTTCGAGCAGGAAGCTCACGCCCCAGCCGTTCCCGAGGTCTTCGCTTCCGCGAAGCCCGAAGCGCGTCGGAATCATCTGCGAGGACTTTTCAGAAAACGAATCCTCGGCGTCGACGCCCTTCTGATCGGCGTCGGTACGGGTGTAGTTGAAGCCCGTGTCGATGATCCCGTAGATCGAGACGGAGGCGGCGTGGGCGGGCTGAAGCGCAAGCATCCCGAGCGTGAGCGCGGCGAGCGCAGTGGAGGCGGCGAGGGCCTTCGGGGCGAAGTTGGTCATGTTGTTGGTCTCCTGATCGTGGTCGGTCGTGCCGGGCGGTGAAGTCTGGAGCGGGTAGGGCCTGCTTCAGACTTCTCCGGGTCCCCCGGCACGGTTCCCCGAACGGTAGCCCGGCGACCTACGCGCGTAAGGGAGTCGGGAGACTCAGCGAAAACCCTGCGGGGGAGGGATGGAGGCCGGCAGAGGAGGGGTTGAGAGGGACTGTTCGGGGCTGAAGCCGCTTCCTACAATGGACGGAAGACGCGCGGCGCTCACCGCCTTCCGCGCGAACCTCCCCGAGATCACGGCAGCGGCGCTGCGGCTCTTCGAGGACCTCCCCGTGACGGCGGACGAGGTGCGGGCCGTAAGGGATGGCGAAGCCTTGAGCAGTATCCATCATCTCGACGGTGTCGGCCGCCTCCAGGTCCGCAACTTCCATGACGCCGCCGAGGGGCTTCTCGGGATGGATGCCTTCCGGTTGGACGCCGACCACCTCGCGGCGCTTCACGCCGCATGTGCCCGTGAGGACGCACTCACCTGGGGCGTCTTCCGCACCTCCCCCGTGACGATCGCGGGCTCGGACCGGTTGCCGCCCGAGCCTGAAGACCTTCCCGGTCTCGCCGACCGGGGCTTTCGGTTTCTCCGCGAGGCCGTCTCAGACCCCCGCGAGCGCGCCGTCGCGGCCTTTCTCTTCACGGCGCGCTCGCAGTTCTTCTTCGACGCCAACAAGCGCACCGGTCTGTTGGCGATGGAGGGCGTCCTCCTGGCGGCGGGATTTCCGCCGCTCATTCTCCCGGCTGACGAAGCCGGTGCCCGGAATCCGGAAGGTGCAACCGGCTTCTACGCGCGTCTTCGGGACTTCTACCGCACGGGCGACGCCGCGCCGATGATGCGGTTCTTCGCGAAGCGCGTGCGGGCGGTGACGGGTCACCGCGCCAAGGCGTGACCGCACCACCCTTGGGAAAGTCCCGTGGAAACCCGCCCGAAGAGCGGCCGAGAATGACGTAAGGAGAAGAGGCGCGCAGAAGCGCGCGGAAGACTGCGGAAGAGCCCGGAAGGACTCCCCGCGAACTTCACGCGGCGTTCGGCCGAGGGACCAGTACGGACCGAACGGATCTGCCGCCCTCACGACCGGGCTCCCGCCCGGTCAAGGAGAAGAGGACCATGCATCAACGCACAACCATCGCCGCCGCCCTCACGGCGGCGCTCGCCCTTTCAACCACCGTCTTCGCCGCCCCCGTCACGACGGAGGGGACGGCCACGGGCCGTCACGGTGACCTCACGGTGGCCGTCACGTTCGACGGCGGCAAGATCCGGAAGATCGACATCGTGAAGGAAAGCGAAAACCCGATTCTGGCCGGCAAGGTCTACACGGAAATGCGCGATGCGATGGTCGCTGCGAATTCCGTGGAGGTCGACGCGGTAACGGGAGCGACGTTGACGTCGAACGCGCTCCGGAGCGCCGTGGCGGCCGCGTCGGAGAAGGCCGGCGTGAAGCTCGCGGCGGCGCCCGTCGTCGTGGCGCGCAAGGCGCGCGTTCCCGAAAACCTCGTCTACGACGTCGTGGTGATCGGTGCCGGCGGCGCGGGCTTTGCCGCGGCGGTGTCGGCCCACGATGCGGGGGCCAAGGTCGTGATGCTGGAGAAGATGCCGACCGTGGGCGGCAACTCCCTCATTTCGGGAGCGGAATACGCCGCGGCCGACAACTGGGTGCAGCGAAAACTCGGCATCACGAACGACTCGGTCGAGCTCCATTTCCAGGACACGATGAAGGGCGGCGACAACTTGGGCGACCCCGCCGTCGTGCGCACGATGGTAGAAGGGGCGCTCCCCACCGCCCGGTGGCTGGTCGATACGATCGGCGTCGAATTCCAGGAGGACAACGTCTTTCACTTCGGCGGCCATTCGGTCAAGCGCTCTCTCATTCCGAAGGGGGCGACCGGCGCCGAATTCATCACGAAGTTCATGGCGGCGGTGGAGAAGCGCAGCATCCCCATCTACACCGACACCAAGGCGACCGAGTTGGTGAAGGACGCCTCGGGCCGCGTCGTCGGCGTCAAGGCGACCCTCGAAGGCAAGGACTACACCTTCGAAGCCAACCGCGGCGTCATCATCGCGACGGGCGGCTTCGCGGCGAACGTCGAGATGCGCACCGAGGCGAACCCCTTCTACGGCGCGGGCTTCAAGACGACCAACTCGCCCGCGGCGATGGGTGACGGCATCCGCATGGGCGTCGCCGCCGGGGGCGTGGCGGTCAACATGGACCAGATACAGACCTATCCGATGTGCGACCCCGTCTCGGGCGCGATCGAACTGATCGACGACGCCCGCTTCGAGGGCGCGATCCTCATCAATCAGGAGGGGAAGCGCTTCGTCGAAGAGCTCGAGCGCCGCGACGTGATGAGCAAGGCGATCCTGGAGCAGACCGGGAAGTACTGCTACGCGCTCTTCAACGAAGCCGTCGAAAAACGCTCGCACGCGATCACGCACCACCAGGACGAGGTCGAAGTCTTCACGAAGACCGGCATTCTCAAAACCGGGAAGACCCTGGACGAGGTGGCCGCGGCCTTCGACATTCCCGTCGAGAACCTGAAGGCGACGGTCGCGCGCGTCAACGAAGCCGCGAAGACCGGGAAGGACCCCGACTTCAACTACCGCGGCAAGTTCTCGGACCTTTCGACCGGTCCCTACTGGATCTACCGGGGTGTGCCGTCCGTGCACCACACGATGGGCGGGCTGAAGATCGACACGAAGGCGCACGTTTTGGACAAGAACGGCAAGCCCGTGCCGGGACTCTGGGCCGCGGGCGAAGTGACCGGGTCGACGCACGGCTCGAATCGTCTCGGCAGCAACGCCTACACGGACATCATGGTTTTCGGACGGATCGCGGGTGAGGAGGCCGCGAAGGCTGAACCCGTGAAGTAGACCGACTGAAGCAGGACAGGGAATGGGGCTCCGCGCTACGCAGACGGGGCCCCTTCCTTTTCCTCACGTCGGGAAGGCGGCCTGCGGACACCGAACGTCCGTCAGACCGGGCTCGAAGAGCCCTCAAATGTTGAAAAGTCTGTGGGCATGATGTCGGCATCCTGTCGGCAGCATGTCGGCACCCAGTGGACGGGCTGTGGGCATCCCGTCGAACGGGTGGTGGAAAACGACCATTGGAAACACCATATGTGGTGTCGATACCGTGAATATGCCATCCGTTGTGGGTTTCCCGGGCATCTTTGGTACAATATCGAAACTTCGCAGGCGGGCTCGGCCCGCTTTTTTCGTCTTCATTTCAACCCGGGCCCCTTTCCATGAACGACTTTTGGACCGCATGTCTCGAGCGCCTCAAGGAGATTGTGGCGGCCACGCCGAGCATCTACCGGCTGTGGATCAGCACGCTCACGGTCGTGGATTGGAATCCGAAGACGGGGCGCCTGAAGCTCGCCGCGCCGCAGCAGAAGGTGCAACTGATCCGCCAGGCCTACACGAAGATCATCCAGCAGGCGGCGGGGACCGTCGCCGGCCGCACGGTCACCGTGACCTTCGTCTCGGAAGAGGACGCCGAGAAGCAGGAGGCGCCCGCCGCGCCCGCGCCCGCGCCCGCGCGCGCCAAGGGGAAGGCCGCCACCGACCGCGAGTCGATGGGGTTGATTGAGCGCTTCACGTTCGACACGTACGTTTCGGGGTCCGCCAACCAGCTCGCGGTGGCCGCCGCCCAGCATGTGGCGTCCACGCCCGGGCACAGCTACAACCCGCTCTACATCTACGGGGGCGTCGGTCTCGGGAAGACCCACCTCATGCAGGCGATCGGGCACAAGTACCTCGACCTTCACCCCTCGGCGAAGGTCCGCTGCGTGACCGCCCAGAACTTCATCAACGAATACACGCAGGCCGTGCGTGAGTCGGGCGCGAAGGGGCCGGGCGTCCTGGAGCAGTTCGACGAGCGCTACCGCAACCTCGATCTTCTTCTGATCGACGACGTGCAGTCGCTCTCGGGCGCCAAGGGCTCTCAGGCGCAGTTCTTCCGCGCGTTCGAGGCGCTCGTGCCGCACAACAAGCAGGTGGTCTTGACGTCCGACACGTACGCCCGCGGGCTCAAAGACATCGAGCCGCGCCTCGTCTCGCGCCTCGCGCAGGGCCTGACCGTCGCGATCGAGCCGCCCGAATACGAAATGCGCCTCGCGATTCTTCAGAACAAGGCGCAGCGTCTCGGGATCGACTTTCCGACCGACGTCGCGAGCTTCATCGCGAAGCGTCTGAAGTCGAACATCCGTGAACTCGAAGGGGCGCTCCAGCAGGTGGTGGCGTACCTCCAGTTCCAGCCGCAGGACGAGCGCATGATCACGGTCGACATGGTGAAGCGCGTGCTCCGCGACCGCCTGGAGGCGTCCGACGGCTACATCACGATCGAAGCGATCCAGAAGACCGTCGCCGACTACTACAAGTTGAAGGTCGCCGACATGCACTCGAAGCGCCGCCCCGCGAACATCGCGCGGCCGCGTCAGATCGCCATGTACCTCTCGAAGCAGATGACGAACAAGTCGCTCGTTGAAATCGGCGAGAGCTTCGGCGGGCGCGACCACGCGACGGTGCTCCACGCCGTGCGGAAGATCGAGCAGGAGCGCGCGAGCAAGGCGGATTTGAACCACGAACTCCACGTGCTGGAGCAGATGATCCGCGGGTGAGACCGGGCGGACGTTCAAGGACGGATTCGAAGAAGAATCCGAAGAAGAATCCGAACGAGAAGGGGTGGACGAATGTGCCGCCCCTTCGCCGCATCCGGGACCTGGGTTTGCGTCTCGGTGCGCCTCGCCGCTGCACCCCCTGATTGCCTAGCTACCTGACGCCCGAGCGCTTCCGCGCCCGCGGCGAGGCGTATGATCTCCGGAAGCCCGGTCATCCCGGGCGGATCAGGACCACACCCGTCACCTTCGAAGAGACCACACCATGAAGACCATTGCCGTACTGGGCGCGGGCGCGCTCGCCAAGATCGTCGTGCGCGCCGTCGCGGAGCGCTTTCCCCACGACTACCAGGTCGCGGCGGTGGCGGCGAGGACCGCGGCCCACGCCGAAGCGCTCGCGGCGGAAGTGGGTGCCGCGGCCGAGACCGACGCCGAGGGGCTCCTGCGCCACCGGCCCGACCTCGTGATCGAACTCGCGGGTGGCGGGGCGCTCAAAGCTGAAGCGCTCCGGATTCTCGAGGGCGGCGCGGATCTGGTGGCGGTGTCTGTGGGCGCCTTCGCCGACCGGGCGTTCCTCTCGGAAGTCGAAGCCGCCGCGAAGCGGCTCGGACGCCGCGTCTACATCCCGAACGGCGCCGTGGGCGGGTTGGACCTGCTGCAAACCTACGCGATGATGCCGGGCGCGGCGCTCGAGATCGAAAACGTCAAGGCCCCGAAGAGCCTCGCGGGCGCGCCGGGGCTCGAAGGCCGGGTGCTCCGCACCGAAGGTCCCGACGAGGTGGTCTTCGAGGGCGGCGTCGCGGACGCGATCGCCGGGTTTCCGAAGAACGTCAACGTCGCCGTGGCGGCGAGCCTCGCCGCGGGCGTAGGGGAGGCGGCGAAAGTGCGGGTGGTCTCGCGCCCGGGGGCGGCGGAGTCCGTGCACCGCGTCCGCGTCTCGAACGCGCAGATGCACGCCGAACTCTCGATCGCGTCGAAGCCCGACCCCGCGAACCCGAGGTCGTCGACCTCCACCGCCTGGAGCGTGGTGGCGCTCTTGAAGCAGATGGCCTCGTCCGTGGTGTTCTTCTGATGGGGCGGATTGGGCCCACAAGGTCTTGAGGCGCTTGAAGATTCAGGGGGCGTGCAGGCCGTCCGCCGGGCTCGGCATTCGCTTCGACCGTATTGCCCGGACTGCTCATCCCGCAGCGCTTGAGGCAGAATGGTCCCTGAACACGAACGCTTCAGGAAGCTCCCGATGCCGAAGACCGCCAACCACGCCGCCTCCGCCAACCGTGCCGTCAGGCCCCTCAACGCCGACGAGAAGCTCGCCGTCGCCATGCTCGTGAACCGCGGGCGCCCCGCCGCCCAAATCGCGCGGCAGCTCGGCATCTCCGCCGCGAAGGCGGAGCTTTGGGCGAAGAAGTACAGGAACGCCGAGGCCGAAGGCAGGTTGGTCTTCTTTGAGGACGACGAAGGCGCCGTGAGGCCCGAGGCCGACGCGGACCTCGATCCGCCCGTGCTCATGACGTCCGCGGAGGAGAAGGCGTGGCTCGAATACCGGGTGAGGCGCGCCGAAGCGGAGTTGACGCTCCTGAAGAAGTACGACGAGTACCTCGACGAACAGGCTGACCCGGCGGTATGAGGCCGACAGGCCCGCGCCTCATGCCCCGACTTCTCACTGCCCCACGCCTCCAAGAAACCGAAACGCCGCCAGGAGTCTCCCCCGCGCGGCGTTTCGTTCATTCCCCGGTCAGAGGATGAGGGTCAGGGCCGACACCCGTACCGGTTTTCGTCTCCGTCCGTCACTCGCAGTGCCGTCCCTCCGGATAGGGGGGATCGTTGACGTACGTCACCTCCAGGATCTCGAGTTCGTCGACGCCGGCCGGCTTCGACGCGGTGGCGGGGGTGGGGAGGCGCACCTCGTCCCCCTCGCGGTGCTTCAGAAACACGCGCGCAATGGGGCTCACCCAGCTCACGTCGCCCTTCGAGACGTCCGCCTCGTCGATCCCCACGATGCGGATCTTGTGTTCGTCGCCCCTCTGGTCGCAGTAGAGCACCGTCGCGCCGAAGAAGATCTGGTCGGTCGCGGGGCGCGAGCCCGGGTCGACGACTTCCGCCGACTCGATCCGCTTGTTCAGAAACCGGATGCGACGGTCGATCTCGCGCAGACGCCTTTTGCCGTACTGGTAGTCCCCGTTTTCCGAGCGGTCCCCGTTGCTCGCCGCCCAGGAGACGACGTTCACCACCTCGGGGCGCTCGACGTTGACGAGGTGCTCGCGCTCGTCAAGGAGCCGCCGGTAGCAGGGCGGCGTCATGTAGTTCTTCGTGTTGGGCGGAAAACCGGGAAGGGTCACTTCGTCGTCATCGTCGCGTTCGGTCATTCGACGGTCTCCTTCTTCGCGGTCTTTCCGGCACCGATGAGCGACGCGCGGGTCTTGCGGGAGCGCTTGGGCTTCGGCGCGGCTTCCCCGGATTCTCCCGTCTCAGCCGTTTCAGCCGCTTCACCGGCTTCGGCGGCGGCCTTCGCCGCCTCCTTCTTCGCGCGGTATTCCTGCGCGCGGAGTTCGCTCCCCAGGGGCTTCGCGAAGGCGCCCTCGGCGTTCGCCTTGGGGGCGATCTTCGTGACGCAGGACTTCGGGGTGCGCTTCCTCTTGGGGGCTTCGGCGGCCTCGGCAGGCTCCGCAGCCTCCTCAACCGTCACCGCTTCAGGCGCGGCGTCTTCAGCCTTCTCCTCGGCCTTCGTTTCGATCTTGACTTCAGGTTCTCCCACCGTCTCTTCAACAGCGGCCACCTTGGGAAGGACGTCTTCCAGACGCACCGCCGCGCGGGCGGCCTCTGTCACGTCGGACTCAATCCCGCGGGCCGCGGCGACCGCGGCGGAGAGGGCCTCCGCCTCGCGGAAGACCTCATCGGCGTCAACGGCGTCAACAGTCTCCGCAGCCTTCTTCGTGCGGGTCTTGCGGGTGCGGGCGGGCTTGGCTTCGGTCTCCGCAGCAACGGCATCAGCCGCATCCGCAACACCGGTGAGCTTCCCCAACGCGTCGAAGTCCAGAGCCGAGAAGTCGTACCCGGCCGCGGGCTGCGCCACGCGGTCCTTGAGGGCGCGAAGGAGCGCGCGCTCAAAGCGCGCCTGGCGCACGACCAGGGCGTCGGCGATCCATCCCGCGGCGCGCTCCACTTCGGCGCGGATGCGCGCTTCCGTGGGGACGAGCGAGGGGTTGGCGAGGCACTCTTCGACGAGCCCGCCCTTCAGGAGGTTGATGTAGGAGCGGGCGGCGTCGATCAGTTCCTCGTCGGGAAGATCGACGTAGTCGCGCATCACGCGCGCGAAGCACACCCAACTTTGCATGACGCCTTCGCGCCAGTACCATTCGCCGATTTCGTGGAATCGCGTCGTCTCCGAGAAGATGAGGCGAAGAAGCCCCTGCGCCCGGCGGTTCGTCATGTGTTCGAGGAAGATGCGCCCGAAGGTGAGGAGCTCTTCGTCGAGTGTCAAGCCCTTGCGGCCTTCCTGCACGTAGCTCGAATAGACGTCGTCCACCGTCATCTGAAGGCAGGCGAGAAAGAGCCCGTGCTTGTTCTTGAAGCACTGGTAGATGAGGCTTCGCGAGCCCCCGGCGCGCGCGATGATCTCGCGGATCGAGGTGCGCTCGTAGCCCACCTCGATGAAGAGGTCGGCGGAGTGCATGAGGAGCGCGCGGCGGCGGTCGAGACCGCGCTGCGTGAGGGGACGGGACGCGGGGGCGTCGGCCGGTTCAGAGGCTTCGGCAGTTTCAGGCGCGTCGGTGGTGTTCTGTTCGGGCATGAGGGAGAACGTTTGTCCAATGTGGGGTGGCGGAAATCCGTCCCGGCGGCCGGTTGGAGAAGAAGGCACGGCGGGCGCTTTGGAAGCGCTCGACGGTGTTTGAAAAAAGCTCAACATCCGGCCGCGGACGGGCTGATGCCGTGGAGCATAGCGCAAAGCCGATGAGGGGACGCCGGGAGAACGGCGAAAGGGCGTCCTTTTGCGTTTCAATTCATTGAAAGACGGGGATCTCTGTGGTTTCGGCGCGTCGGGCGGGCGTTCTCTTTTTCGCGGGGCTTCTGCGGGTACTCCCGAGGGGCGCCCTCCGGCATCCGCGCGGCGTCCGTCACCCGCCGTCACCACCCGCACGCCCCGGTCCGCCCCAAATGGCTGCGGGGGCGGCCGGACCTCTCGTCCGACCGCCCCCGCTTCTCCAGTGCCGCGCGTGGTGAGACCGACGCGGCGCGGAGAGTCCCCGGCACCATGCACGCCGGGGAGAGCGGATCCATGACCCCTTAGGAACAGTAAAGAAATAAAATTTAC
>NZ_JH604958.1 GCF_000250875.1 Sutterella parvirubra YIT 11816
TGAGTAAATTTTATTTCTTTACTGTTCCTATCTGATCGTCTTTGCGGTCGCGTCGCTCTTCGTGGGCGCTTTGTCCGACGCGCTCGGACGCAAGCCCGTCATCGTGGGCGGGATGCTCCTTTTCGTCGTCTCCTCCGTCGCCGCCATGATGAGCACCTCGATCGAGTGGCTCTACGCCTGCCGCGTGCTCCAAGGCGTGGCCGCGTCCGTCGGGCCGGTCGTGACGCAGGCGGTCGTGCGCGACCGGTGGTCGGGCGAGAACGCCGCGCGCGTTCTCGCCCTGATGACGGTGCTCTTCGGGCTCGCGCCCGCGGCGGCGCCGATCATCGGCGGCGGGATCACGGTGCACTTCGGTTGGCGCGGGATCTTTCTCTTCCTCGCGGTCCTCAACCTCACGCTCGCCGCGCTCGCCCACTTCAAGCTTCCCGAGACGCACCCCAAGGAAAACCGCCGGGCCTTCAGCGTCGTCGGCACCGCCGCGCCCTATGGGCAAGCGGTACGGCATCCCGCCTTCATCCTGAACTTCCCGCCGATTTGACACTCA
>NZ_JH604959.1:0-6826 GCF_000250875.1 Sutterella parvirubra YIT 11816
AATTATTACACGTTATTCCCTTACTAGTCCATAGAGCGAGAGCGACTGCTGCACGGCGACGAGATCCGTGCCGAGCGACTCGGCGATGGCGTGGAAGCCCGGCACGTAGGTGTTCGCGGCGAAGGGACCGATCGAGGAGATCGTCACCAAAAGGGCCGCGTCGCCCCACGTGGGTCTTCCGGAGATGGCGCCTCGGGGGACGGCGGTTCCGGACATCGGTGTTGTTCTTTTTCGAGGGTCGGGCCGTCGGGGGTCGGCCCGTTAGAATGGCGTTGTTTCCGAAACCATAACACACCGCCAAAGATGAGCACCTACAAGGGACGCTTCGCCCCGAGCCCCACCGGCCGCCTCCACCGCGGAAGCCTCGCCGCCGCCCTGGCGAGCTGGCTCGACGCCCGCGCCCACGGGGGCGTCTGGGTCGTGCGGATCGAAGACATTGATCCGCCGCGCGACGTGCCGGGCGCGGCGGAAGACATCCTGCGCGTGCTCACGCGTCTCGGGATGACCTCCGACGAACCCGTGCGGTACCAAAGCCGCATGGACGGCCTCTACGAGGCCGCCCTGGAGAAGCTCCGAACGGCGGGACGGCTCTACGGCTGCGCCTGCTCGCGCACCGAAATACGTGAGTGCGCGCTCGCTCTCGGTCTCGCCCCCAACGTCTATCCGGGCACGTGCCGCCGGGGGACGAACGGGCGTCCGGTCCGGATGCTCCGGTTTCTGACGGATGACCAACCCGTCACCTTCACGGACCGCTGGTGCGGTCCCTTCACCCAGAACGTCGAGCGCGAGTGCGGCGACTTCGTCGTGAAGCGCGCGGACGGGCTCTGGGCCTATCAGCTGGCCGTCGTGGCGGACGACATCGATCAGGGCGTCACCGACATCGTGCGCGGGGCGGACCTCCTCGACAACACGCCGCGGCAGATCATGCTCACCAAAGCCTTGGGCGGCGCCCCGGCCCGCTACATGCACGTGCCGCTGGTGTTGAACGACCGCGGCGAGAAGCTCTCGAAGCAGCAGGGCGCGGTCCCGCTCACGGACGACCTGATGGATGAATTGGAGCGTGCCTTCACGCATCTCGGGTTCCCCAGGATCGGGGCGGACACGCCGGAGGCGTTCCTCAAAGCCGCCGTGCCCCTTTGGGCGGAGCGCTTCAGGGACTGAAGGCGTTGAGCGTCGACTGAAGGTCGATCAACCGGAGTGACGGCTCACCATCCTCCGATCTCAGAGAGGCTCCGACATGCCGACGGGCGAAGATTTCTCTTCGCCCGTTCGATTTCCAGCGGAGCATACGCTCGCTTTTCTTGACCGCCCCTTCACCGGAAAGGACGGTGAGAACGACTTACCGCAGGATGCGGGGCGGGCGCGCCAACTTCGCCATGGAGCTGCCGTCATCCTCCGCCGCGCGGAGCATCGCGTTCATTTCCTCGTCCGTGGGATCGTCGTCATCCTCGGGGACGATCTTGTCGGCGAGCCCGAGGAATGAGGGCACCACCACGTCGTCCGTCCCGACCGCCTCTTCGTCGTCGGGTTCGGTCACGTCGAGCACCTTGATTTCAAACTGGAGCGCGATCCCCGAGAGCGGGTGGTTGGCTTCCAAAACCGCCTGACCTTCCGCAACGTCGGTCACGCGCCAGCGGCGGCCGTCGGGGGCTTCGCCCGGAATTTCGTCGTAGACGAGGCCAGGGACGATGAGTTCGGGGTCGCCGAGGCGCTCCGCCGGGACGATCCTGATCGCGTCGGCGTCGTAGTCGCCGAAGGCGTCTTCGGGTTCGAGCTTGATCACGAAGCCTTCGCCGGGGAAGCGTCCGTCGAGCGCGGCCTCCAACTTCGGGAAGATGTCGCCGTGCCCGTGGAGATACGTGATCCCTTCTTCGGGCGACTCTTCGAGCACGCGCCCCGTCATGTCCGCCATGCGCACGGCGAGCGTCACGAGACGGTCCTTCTTCACATCGAGCTTCGTGGTCATCGGTGATCCTTCTTCGGATTGTCGGTTTTGTTCGGAGAGCGAAAGTCTAGCGGGTTTCGGGCGGCCCTGAAGGCGCCCCCCGCTCTTCAGGCGAAGAACGGCGCCTCGGCCGGAGGCCACGCGCGCCCGGCGGGGCGCGCCGGGAGCATGAGCAGCCCGAGGATGAGGATGGGCGTCACGCAGGGGATCAGCGCCAGCCCCGACCACGCGCCCGACATGCCGGCATCGTGAAAGCGCCGCGCAAGCATCGGAAAAAGCGCCGTCGACCAGGCGAAGACGAGCCAACTCACACCGTGCGCGATCCCGACCAACATCTCGTCCGAGATCCACTCGGCGTCGGCGATCGGGTCGAGCGCGAACCAACCCGCGGCGCCCAAAAGCGCCCAGAGGAGCGCCTCCCGCGCAAACCGCGTACGGGAGCTTCTTCTCTGCGGGTCGTAGACGGTGAGAAAGCCCTCCCCCACCATCGCAAAGAAGCGCACGCCGCCCGTCATGCGCCTCATCCGCGGCTCCCCAAAGGTTCGCTCATGATGCGCCGCCCCATGCGGGCGGCGGTCTCGGGGTCGCATTTTCCGTCTTTGGCGAGCTTTTCCAACTTCGTGCGGTAGCGCACGCGCAGCTGCATCTGAAGCGAAGGCGGCTCGCCCTCGCAAGCCAACAGGAATTCCGTCCAAAGCCGCTCGGCGGGATCCGCCGAAAGGGGCTTCCCCCGGGCACCTGGTGTTCCCTGCGGTTCGGGCACCACCGTGCCGATCCGCACGGGCGTGCCGCCGGGACCGGGCAAGGGTTCAGGCGCGGGGTCCGGCGTTCCGACGGAAGGCCGCCAGGCGATGGCAAAGAAGAGCACGAGGTTGAGCCCCGGCACCGCGGCGACGGCGGCCGTCGCCGGATTCATCCCCGCGTCCCGCAGACGCCTCGCCGTCGCGGCGACGGCGTGCCAGAGCGAAAGGAGCGCCAACCCCAGGGCCATGGCGAAACCCGCCCACCGCACCGCGTCCACTGCGTGGCGGTCCGCGGAAATCGCGAGCGCCAGGGCGACGCCGAGCGCCAACGCCGACGCGTAGAGCGAACGGGCGAAGCCCTCGGTGCGCGTGCGCCCGAAGGGCGAAAGCGACCAGGCGTCGGGGGCGAGGATCGAGTCGGAGCGGGTCATGGTGGGGGTACCAAAAACGAAGAGGCCTCAGCGCGCCGCCGAAGCCTCTTCCTTCCATTTGACGGTGGTGCCTTCCGTCCGATCAGCGGAGCTGTTCGGCCAAAAGCGTCAGGATGTTCGGCGCGACGCCCGTCGGGTCTTCGCCGCCGTCCGGACCCTGAACCGTCACGCGGGTCGTGGCGCCTTCGTCGCCGAGGTGGATGCGGTAGTTGGGCGCATCAACGGGCTTCTGGCTCCCGAACACGTTCGCGAAGAAGCCCTGTTCGCTCTTCATGCGCTCTTCGTAGGTCGGATCGAGGTAGCGGACCATGAAGTAGCCCGCGACGCGGTCGCGGTCGACCAATTCAAAGCCCATGCGGTCGATGACGAGGCCGACCGTGCGCCAGGCGCGGTCAAAGGGTTCCTTCATGTCGACGGCTTCGAGGACGCCCTGCTCGTTCTTGACGAGGTCCGCCTTCGGCTCGGTCGGGGTCTGCTGGAGATCCTTCTGGACCTGAGCTTCTTCCAGGGCCTTCTGGGCGTTCGGGTTGAATTCGGCGTCGAGGCGCAGCGCGAGACGCTGAAGCATTTCCGCTTCCATCATCGGGTCGGCGGGACCGGGCTGCCAGATCGTGTTGCCGTTCTGGGAACCGGTGACGACTTCGACCATCGAGCGGTGCGTGATGTAGATGTTCGACGTGCCGTCGTCGTTCCTTTCGATGCGGGTGCGGTACTGGTCGCGCTCACCGGTCGAGTACGCAAAGTCGAGGACCTTGCCGATCGTGCCGCGGATGATGTCCTGCGGGAGCTTCGCCTTGTTCTCGGCCCATTCCGTTTCCATGTAGCCCGTTTCCGGGTTCTGCTGACGGATGACGAGACCGACCGACGGCCAGAAGTCCTGGACCACGGTCCAAACCTGTTCGGCGGGCGCCGTCACCTGGAGCCAGCGGCTCTGGCCGTCCTTCATCACCTTGACGTTCACCGTGTCGGGCACGATGTACTGCGCGGCGACGTTCTGCGGATTCTGGTTCTGCGCCGCGGCGGCCTGGCGGGCCGCTTCGGCGTTGGCGCTCACCACGCTCGGACGCGAAGGCACGTCGAAGCGGTCGTCCGTCTTGATCGGCGTCATGTCGGGCGGCACTTCCAGGTTCGCCCGCGTGTTCGAGGCCTCGTACTGAACCTTGTCGTTGTTGAAGGCCGAGTTGATGTCGATGCCGAAGTAGGCGCAACCCGTGAGCGACATCACGGCGGGGGCCAGGGCGGCGAGACGAAGCGTGTGCTTGGTCATCCTTATTCGTTCCTGTGGTTTGGGCCCGAAGGCCATAGTCCGAAAATTTTAGCAAAGCGACCGGGGCTTTTGGCGCGGCGGGACGCCCCGAAGTCAAGCGGCAAGGGGATGCGGGCGAAGGTCTTCACGCGGTTTTCGCGTCGGGCCGCATCCCGGTCCGGCCGTCGGAGCGTCCGACGGCCGCTTGGAACCGGCCTCAAAGAATCAGATTGACGACCCACTGCCCCGCCCGGATGAAGGGCGCCACCACGTACCAAAGGCCGTTGAAGGCGAGAAGAAGCAGAAGGATCATGAAGCCCCAGCGCTCGGTCTTGTCGAATTCCCTCCCGATTTTCTCGGGGAGCACGCTCCGCACGATGCGCCCGCCGTCGAGCGGCAGGAGCGGAATCAGGTTCAGCGCCATCAGCACGACGTTCACCTGAATGCCGGCGACGGCGACCTCAAGGAAGAACCGCTCGTGGATCCCGACCGAGACCAGCACCTTGAGCAGAAGCGCCCAAAGCACGGCCTGAAGGAGGTTCGAGAGCGGCCCCGCCGCGGCGGTGATCCCCATCCCGGCCTTCGGGTTGCGGAAGTTCCAGGGGTTGATCGGCACGGGCTTCGCCCAACCGAAGAGGAGCGGCCCCATCCCGGAGAGCGTCGCGACAAGAAGCATCACGCCCGGCACGATGATCGTCCCCATCATGTCGATGTGGGGAAGCGGGTTCACCGTCACGCGCCCGAGCGAGCGGGCGGTGGGGTCGCCCAGGCGCTCCGCCGCCCAGCCGTGGGCGGACTCGTGGAGCGTGATCGCGAAGATCATGGGGAAGGCGTAGACGCAGAGCGTCTGAATGGCGTGGGCGATGTCCATGAAGGGAAGATGTTCGGGTGGGCTGAGGCGGAGAGAGCGGCTTCGGAACCGCAGCCTTCCCCGGTCGGTTCAAAACGTTGGGAATGCCGCGAATCTTAGCGGATCGGGGAAAGCGGCCGCGCGGGCAGGCACCTTTGCGGCCGCCGCGAAGGCGTAAAGGTGTTTTCGGAATTTTTCCGGGTCTGCTCCGGAAGTGGGCCGCGGGCTCACCAACGGAGGTACTGCCAGACGGGCTTGAGGTCTTTGGGGAGCTGCGGCTGGGTGCCGGGCGTCGGGCGCGAGGACCTGAGGCTGTGCCAGTCGCTCCCGGTGCTCGCGAGGAAGTCCATCTCGCGGGCGGCCTGCGCGAAGCGGACGTCGTCGTCCGCCGTCTGCGAGCCCGAGCACACTTCGATCGCTTCGCCCCCGGCCTTCTTGAAGTCCTCCATGAGCGCGCCGATCATCCAGTCCTCCGTGAAGCGGTAGCGGCCGGGGTGCGCGAGCACCGCGATGCCGTTCTGGTCGCGGATGAAACGGACGGCTTCGGCCACTTCGGGCCAGTCGACCTCGACGCAGCAGGGGCGCCCGGCTTTGAGGTACTTGTCGAAGGCGTCCTGATAGGTCTCGACGTGACCGTTTTCGTGAAGCCAGTTCGCAAAGTGCGTGCGCGAGAGGTTGTCCTTGTTGCCGGCCAAGGCGAGCGCGCCTTCGTAGGCGCCGTGAATCCCCATCGCGTCGAACTTCTCGGCGATGAGGCGCCCGCGGCGGTCACGCTTCAGGCACACGTCGCGGAAGAATTCGTCGACGCCGGCGTTTTCGGAGTCGAGCCCCAGCCCCACGATGTGGATCGTGCGGCCGCCCCAGCGCGACGAAATCTCCACCCCCGGGATGAAGCCCATGCCGAGCGCGTCCGCCTCGCGGTGCGCGGCGTGGATGCCGTCCATCGTGTCGTGGTCGGTGAGGCTCATCAGCGTGACGCCGTTGGCGTGCGCCAGGCGCACGAGTTCGGCGGGCGGGAGCGCACCGTCGGAGACGTTGGAATGGGTGTGAAGGTCGACGATCATGGGGATTCTCTTCTTCGGCCGGTTCGTTCGGTTCATCCGATTCGGCCCGGGGTTTTTGACGAGTCTAGCACGCAGGCGGCAGGCCCCTTTCCCCGCACGACGGCCTTTTCCGGGGCGCCCACCCTCCTTCTTCGCGTTTTCACTTGGCTCACTCTTGCTTTTTTCCCGGTCCGCATGTAGAATCCCTTTCCTCTAGTCGGGGCGTAGCGCAGCCTGGTAGCGCACTTGCATGGGGTGCAAGGGGTCGCGAGTTCGAATCCCGCCGCCCCGACCAGAACCAAACACTCGAAGAAAGGTTGTCGGCCGTCGAAGGCAGACAACCTTTTTTCTTTGGCGGATTCAGTCCGCCTCTTCCCGTCGAACCCGACGGTTTTTGAGGTGTTCTCATCGTGAACGAATTCCAGAAACTGCTCTTCCCGACCGCGAACGTCCGCGGTTCGACCGTCGTGCTCCACGAAGCCTTCACGGAGGCGATCGCGCATCAGAAGCTCCCCGGGGCGGTCCGCCGCCTCGCGGGCGAAGCCGCGGCCGCCGCGGTGCTCGCCGC
>NZ_JH604959.1:6836-7924 GCF_000250875.1 Sutterella parvirubra YIT 11816
CGGCCGCCGCGGTGCTCGCCGCGGGCGCGCTCGACTTCGACGGCGCGGTGCTCCTGCAGATCGCGGGCGACGGCCCGGTGAAGCTCCTGGTCGCCGAAGTGAAGCGCGACCTCACCTTCCGCATCTCGGTCCGTCTGCGCGACGACGCCGATCCGGCGGCTGTTGCGGATGACGCCGACATGAAGGCGCTCGTCAACCAGTCGGGGCGCGGGCGCTGCGCGCTCATTCTCGACCCGAAGGACCGCGCCCCCGGCCAGCAGCCCTATCAGGGCGTGGTGGCCTTGGAAGGGAGCACCTTCGCCGAAGCCTTCGAAGCGTATTTCCGCGATTCCGCGCAGCTCGACACCAAGATCAAGCTCGCCGCGGGCGACGACGCCGCGGGCGGGATCATGCTCCAGCGCATGCCGACCGAAGGCGGGAAGACCCCTGAGAACTACGACCCCGAAGGTTGGAACCGCATCGCGATGTTCGCGGACACGGTGAAGACGGAAGAGCTCCTCACGCTCGCCGCCGGTGAAGTGAACCGCCGCCTCTTCTGGGAGGAGAGCCCCTTGGTCACGATGGAAAAGGTTCCGGCCTTCTCCTGCCGCTGCTCCGACGAGGCCGTCCGCGCGATGCTCAAAAACCTCGGCGAAGAGGAGCTCCGCGCGATCATCGCGTCCGAAGGCAAGATTGAAGTCACCTGCGACTTCTGCGGTCAGACCCGCACGTACGACGACGTCGACGTGACCGAACTCTTCAAGCCGGTCGAGAAGGCTGAAGCCTGAGCGACACGCTGAGCCACAACGAACATCGGGCCGGTTTCCGAGGAGGAAACCGGCCCGAATGCTATGGGACTCTATGAGGATGGGCCTTTGCCGCCGACCTACTCGCGACGGTCGCGCGCCTTGGGGGCGCGCTGGTTCTTCGGCGCGTAGTAGAGGTCGCTCTTCTTCGGCTCAAAGGTCGGCTGCGCGCCCGCCGCGATGTCGGGTGCGCGGAAGTCGGGCATCCCCTCGCGGGTGAGCCCGCCCTTGGCGGCGCCGGGGGCTTCGAGCCGGAAGAGGACTTCGTTCTCGCGGATCATCGAGAGCTGCCGGCGGGCGCGC
>NZ_JH604959.1:7934-12836 GCF_000250875.1 Sutterella parvirubra YIT 11816
GCGTCCCGGCGGTTCTCCAACGAGTAGAGTTCCGCCGCGAGCGTCTCGTTCCCGGCGCGCAGTTCGGCGTTGAGGCGCTTCTGCGCCGCAAGCTGGGCTTCGAGCTCACGGAGTCGATCCCAACTCGTGCGCCCGGCCCAGAGCTGCCACTGCAGCACGGCGATGCCCGCCGCCAAAAGAACGATGAAGAACCGCGTCAAGGGCGTCTCCTCCTTGAATCCTCAATCAGCCGCGGATCGAGTAGAAGGCGGCGCGGCCGGGGTAGACGGCGACTTCGCCCAGGCCCTCTTCGATGCGAAGGAGCTGGTTGTACTTCGCCATGCGGTCGGAGCGGCTCATCGAACCCGTCTTGATCTGACCGGCGTTCAAGCCCACCGCGATGTCCGCGATCGTGCTGTCTTCCGTTTCGCCCGAGCGGTGCGAGACGACGGCGGTGTAGCCGGCGCGCTTCGCCATTTCGATCGCTTCGAACGTCTCCGTCAACGTGCCGATCTGGTTCACCTTGATGAGGATCGAGTTGGCGACGCCCTTCTCGATGCCTTCCTTGAGGATGGCGGGGTTGGTGACGAAGAGGTCGTCGCCCACCAACTGGACGCGCTTGCCGAGGGCATCCGTCAACTTCTTCCAGCCTTCCCAGTCGCCTTCGGCCATGCCGTCTTCGATCGAGATGATCGGGTAGCGGTCGCACCAGCCGGCAAGCACCTCGATCCACTGTTCGGCCGTAAGACGCGCGCCGGAGGACTTCTTCATGACGTAGCAGCCGTCCTCAAAGAATTCCGAGCTCGCGCAGTCGAGACCGAGCGCAATGTCCTTCCCCGGTTCGTAGCCCGCGGCACGGATCGCTTCGAGGATGAGTTCGATGGCTTCCTCGTGCGATTCGCACTTCGGCGCGAAGCCGCCTTCGTCGCCCACGGCGGTCGACATGCCGCGGCCGTTGATGATCTTCTTCAAGGCGTGGAACGTTTCCGCACCGTAGCGGAGCGCTTCACGGAAGGACGGGGCCCCGACCGGGATGATCATGAATTCCTGGAGGTCGAGGTTGTTGTTGGCGTGCGCGCCCCCGTTGATGACGTTCATCATCGGGACGGGCATCTGCACGGCGCCCATGCCGCCGAAGTAGCGGTAGAGCGGGAGGCCCGCTTCGGCGGCCGAGGCGCGCGCGACCGCCATCGAGACGGCGAGCATGGCGTTGGCGCCCAGGCGGCTCTTGTTTTCCGTGCCGTCCAACTGAATCATCAGGCGGTCGATCTGGGCCTGGTCGCTCGCTTCGAGACCGATCAGCGCGTCGGCGATTTCGCCTTCGACGTTGCCGACGGCCTTCAAGACGCCCTTCCCGAGGTAGCGGGACTTGTCGCCGTCGCGCAGTTCGATCGCTTCGCGCACGCCCGTCGAGGCGCCCGAGGGCACGGCGGCGCGGCCGGTCGCGCCGCTTTCGAGCCAGACTTCGGCTTCAACGGTGGGATTGCCGCGGCTGTCGAGAACTTCACGGCCGATGATGTCAATGATGGCGCTCATGAGATTTTCCTTGAGGGCAGTAAAGATGTGAAATTCGCGAAGGACCCCGCCGGGGATCCTTCGCGACTGAAGCATTAGGCGAAGTCGTTTTCCAGAAGCGGACGCGACTTGACGACGCGGTCGAGCTCGAGAAGGCTCTCCAACAACCCCTTCATCTTGTCGAGGGGCACCGCGTTCGGGCCGTCCGAGAGGGCGCAGGCCGGGTTCGGGTGCGTTTCCATGAAGAGGCCCGAGACGCCCGCCGCGACCGCGGCGCGCGCGAGCACGGGCACGAACTGGCGCTGGCCGCCCGAGCACGTGCCGTTCCCGCCCGGGAGCTGCACGGAGTGCGTCGCGTCGAAGACGACGGGGCAGCCCGTTTCACGCATGATCGCGAGCGAGCGCATGTCGGAGACGAGGTTCCCGTAGCCGAACGAAGCCCCGCGTTCGCACACCATGAAGCGGTCTTCCGAGAGCCCGGCTTCGCGCGCGGCTTCGCGGGCCTTGGCGACGACGTTCGCCATGTCGCCGGGAGCCAGGAACTGGCCCTTCTTGATGTTGACGGGAAGGCCCGAGACGGCGCAGGCGCGGATGAAGTCCGTCTGGCGGCAAAGGAACGCGGGCGTCTGCAGGATGTCGACCACCTTCGCGACGACGGGGACTTCCTCCGTCGTGTGGACGTCGGTGATGACGGGGACGCCCACCTTTTCGCGCACGGTCGCGAGGATCCTCAGGCCCTCGTCCATGCCGAGGCCGCGGAAGCTCTTCCCGGAGGTGCGGTTCGCCTTGTCGTAGCTCGCCTTGAAGACGTAGTTGATGCCGAGCTCGTCGGTGATCGCCTTCATCGTCCCGGCGATGTCGACGGCCATCTGTTCGCCTTCGATCACGCAGGGACCGGCGAGGAGAAAGAACGGGCGGTCGAGGCCCGCCTCAAAACCACAGAGCTGCACGTTGCGGCCCTCCCATGGTGTGCGGGGTCCGTATCAGCCGCGGCGTCCGGCTTCCCGGGCGCGGCGCTTCCCCCGCTGGATTTTGTAAAGGGCGGCGCAAAGCCTTGCGCCGCCCTGCGGATGCGTCCCACGAGGGGCGCTTCTCAAAGCGCCCCGGAAGGCCTGATCTTATCAGGCGTTCTTTTCTTCGTGCTTCGCGATCGCGGCTTCGACGTACGCCTTGAAGAGCGGATGGCCGAAGCGCGGGGTCGAGGTGAATTCCGGATGGAACTGCACCGCGAAGAAGAAGGGATGGCCCGGGAGCTCCATCATTTCGGGGAGGTGCTCGGAGGGCGTGCGCGCCGAAATGACGAGTCCCTTCTCTTCGTACTGCGCGAGGTAGGCGTTGTTCACTTCGTAGCGGTGACGGTGGCGTTCCGCGACGACGTCGCCGTAGATGCGGTGGGCGAGCGTGCCGGCCTTGACCGGAACTTCCTGACGGCCCAGACGCATCGTGCCGCCGAGGTCGCTCTCTTCGTCACGCTTCTGCACTTCGCCCGTGCGGTCCTTCCACTCGGTGATGAGGGCGACGACGGGGTGCGGCGTGCCGGGGTCGAGCTCGGTCGAGTTGGCGCCGCCAAGACCGCAGACGTGGCGGGCGAATTCGACGATCGCCATCTGCATGCCGAGGCAGATCCCGAGGAACGGAATCTTGTTTTCGCGGGCGAATTCGATCGCCTTGATCATGCCTTCCGTGCCGCGCTTGCCGAAGCCGCCCGGAACGAGGATGGCGTCGAGGCCTTCCAAAACCGCCGTGCCTTCCTCTTCGATGCGGGTGGCGTCGATCAGCTTCGTGCGGACCTTCGTTTCCGTGTGGATGCCGGCGTGGATGAGCGCTTCGTTCAGCGACTTGTAGCTGTCGGCGTACTCGACGTACTTCCCGACCATGCCGATCGTGATTTCGCGCTTCGGGTTCTTGATGCGCTCGACGATCTGCTCCCAGGCGGAGAGGTCCGCGGGCGCGGTTTCGAGGCCCAACTTCTTGCAGACCAATTCGTCCAGCTTCTGGGCGTGGAGCATCAGCGGCACTTCGTAGATGGTCGAAGCGTCCGCGACGCTGATCACGCAGTCCATCGGCACGTTCGAGAAGAGCGAGATCTTGGCGCGTTCGCCTTCGGGGATCATGCGCTCGGCGCGGCAAAGCAACATGTCCGGGTAGACGCCTTCTTCGCGGAGCTTCTGCACGGAGTGCTGCGTGGGCTTCGTCTTGAGTTCCCCGGCGGACGGGATCCACGGGCAGAGCGTCAGATGGATGAAGCACGTGTTGTTGCGGCCGACGCGGAAGGACATCTGGCGGACGGCTTCGACGAACGGGAGCGATTCGATGTCGCCCACCGTGCCGCCGATTTCGACGACGCAGACGTCGGGCTTGCCGTCGTGGGCGCTCGCGGCGCCGCGCTGGATGAATTCCTGAATTTCGTTCGTGATGTGCGGGATCACCTGGACGGTCTTGCCGAGGTATTCGCCGCGGCGTTCCTTGCGGAGCACGCTTTCGTAGATCTGGCCCGACGTGAAGTTGTTGGGCTTGTGCATCTTCGCCGTGATGAAGCGCTCATAGTGACCGAGGTCGAGGTCGGTCTCGGCGCCGTCTTCCGTCACGAAAACCTCACCGTGCTGGAAGGGCGACATCGTACCCGGGTCGACGTTGATGTACGGATCAAGCTTGATCATCGTGACCTTGAGCCCACGGGACTCAAGGATGGCCGCCAAAGAAGCGGCGGCGATGCCCTTGCCCAAGGAAGAGACAACGCCGCCGGTCACAAATACGTACTTGGTCATGTGATTACCAACCCAGTGTGTGAGGATCCACGAAAACGAAAAACGGGCATTATAACCACGCAGAAGGCGGCGCCCGAAGTTTGCGACATTCTAATGAAAAGGCTTCCCGAGGTGAACCCGGGAAGCCTCTTTTCGAGACGGGTTTTGAGCGGGGCGAAAGCCTCACACCAACGTGCGGCCGAGGTCCTTCGCGAGCGTCTCGCCGTCGGGCGCTTCGCGCACGCCCGAGAACGTGCGGCAGACCTCGCAGTCCTTCTCGCTCCCTCTGAAATCCCACTCGGGCTGCACCGTCACGTGGTCGATCCCGAAGCGCTCGTGAAGCCCCGCGCGGATGACGTCCAGAATCTTCGGCCAGCATTCCGGCGACTCGATCCGCACGTGGCACTGAATGGCGCCGTGCCCCGGGCTCATCGTCCAGACGTGAAGGTCGTGCACGCGCCGCACGCCCGGCACCGCTTCAAGAAACCGCCCCACGTCGTCGAAGCGCACGCCCTCGGGCACGCTGTCCAGCATCACGCGGCAGGCGTCCCGCAGGATCCCGTAGGTGGCGTGAAGCAGGAGCACCCCCACCAGCATCGAGAGGATCGGGTCGACGATCGCGGGGCCGCCCATCCAGATCACCGCACCGGCGATGATCGCC
>NZ_JH604959.1:12846-29018 GCF_000250875.1 Sutterella parvirubra YIT 11816
CGCCGCGCGGGTGTTGACGCTTTCCTGATCTCGGGAGAGCGTCCAGGCGACGCCGATGTTGATCAAAAGCCCCGCCGTCGCGATCCCCATCACCATGGGACCCGACACGGCGACCGGCTCCGCGATGCGGTTCGCGGCTTCGACGAAGAGCCAGATGACGACGCCCAGCATGACGAGGCCGTTCACGAACGCGGCCAACACCTCGACGCGGCCGTGCCCGAAGGAGTGGTCCGCGTCGGCGCCGCGCATGGCGATGCGGTTGGCGACCAACGCGAAGAACAGGCTCGCCGAGTCGGTCACCATGTGGCCGGCGTCGCCGATCAGGGCGAGCGAATTCGCCATGAGGCCGCCCACCAGTTCCATGAAGGAGAAGATGAGCGTGAGCGCTACCGCCCAACCGAGCACCCCGGTGCTCGTCTTTTCCGCGGCATGCGTGTAGAGGCTGTCGCCCGCGCCGTGGAGCGCATAGCGCTGCGCGCGGACGTCGTCGTGATCTTTTTCGGACATGAGGGTCGTTGTGAGAAGGCCTCCGGTTGGTCGCCGAAGGTCCTTTGGGAATGTTTTTCTGAAGGAATGCCCGCATGATAAACGTTCGGCGCGGCCGGGGCGCGGGGTTTCGATCTTCGCGAAGCAGCCTCCGTGCAGGCCGGATACGAAGAAGGTCCTGCCTTCCCTCGGACGAAAGGCAGGACCTTCGGCGCCATGACGACGGGCGCTTTACTTCTTCAGGATCCGTTCCGCAGCCGCATCGCCCGCGATGCGTCCAAAGCTGATCGTCTCGGAGATCGAATTCCCGCCCAGGCGGTTCTTGCCGTGGACGCCGCCCGTCGTTTCACCCGCAGCGTAGAGACCGTCGATCGCCTTCCCGTCCGCGGTGAGGACGCGCGTGCGTTCGTCGATCTTCAGGCCGCCCATCGCGTAGTGAATGGCCGGGGTGATTTCAATCGCGTAGTACTTCGGGCCGGTGAGCTTCACCTTGATGTCGGGTCGGCCGAAGTCGGGGTCCTTCCCTGCGTCGACGTAGCCGTTGTAGGCCTTGATCGTCTCAGCCAACGCCTTCGGATCGATCCCGGCGTTCTTGCCGAGCTCTTCCAAGGTAGTGCCTTCCTTCACGAGGCCCAGTTCGAAGCAGGCTTTGAGCTGCCCCACCTTGGCGCGGGTGTTGTCGTCGAAGATTTCAAAGGCCGTCCCGCCGGTCTGCTTCGAGACGGCGGCGCTCGTCACGTCGCGGGTCGCGAGTTCCTGGATGAAGCGCTTCCCCTCACGGTTCACGAACACCGCACCCTGCCCTCGAACGGTTTCCGAGATGATGACGGGGGAGCCGACGAGAAGCGTCGGATTCAACTGAATCTCCTTCATGTCGACGAGACCGGCGCCCGCCGCTTCGCCGAGGATCATCCCGTCACCGGTCGTGCCGGGCTGATTCGACGTTTTGGTCGATTCGGGGATCGAGGGCTGGTAGTGCTTCACGAGCGCCTTGTTGGCGCCGAGCCCGCCCGTCGCCAACACGACGGCCTTCGCATCGATCCGGTAGACGCCGGAATGCTTGCCTTCGACCAAGACGCCCGTCACCGCGCCCTTTTCATCCTGCACGAGCTTCACGACGCGGGAATTGAGCCTCAGATCGACCCCGTCCATCTTCTCCGCCTGATCACGGAAGAAGGCGGAGAGGTACGGGCCCACGGCCTGGCCGCCCTTGGGACCGTGCATGCGCGGGGCGGAAGCACCCGCACCGCGGGCGACGTTCTCAAGAACGGCGCCGCGGTCCTTCAACCACGCGATCGAGGCCGCGGATTCGTTCGCAAGCACGTCCACGAGCTTCCGGTCGGCGATGTTCTTGCCGCCCTTGAAGGTGTCGTCCGCCATCATCTTCGGGTTGTCTTCAATCCCCTGAGCCTTCTGGAAGACAGACCCCGCGGCGTTCATGCCGCCAGCCGCCAACTGGGAGTTGCCGCCCGGGATCGCCATCTTTTCAAGGATGACGATGTTCTTGACACCCTGATCGTGGGCTTCCATCGCCGCCACGAACCCTGCGGCACCAGACCCCACCACGACGAGATCGACGGCCTCCGTGCGCACGGGTGCGGCGCTCTTCAGGTCAGGCAAAGGCGTCGGAACGGGCTTGGCGCCGCCGCCGAACGGAATCTTCAGGGACGGGAAGTCGTGACAGCCGAGGCAGTACGCTTCGCTCTTTTCGTGCCCGTGGTGGCAGGCCGTGCACTGGATCTTGCCGAGGTGGCTCGCATGCGGATTGGGCTCACCCTTCGGGGCCGGGTGCTTTTCCGCCACCGCGGCGAGGTCGCCGTGGCAGCCCGTGCAGGCGGCGTTCATTTCCTTTTCGCCGTCCGACACCTCCATGCCGTTCTTGTGGCAGGACGCGCACGTGGCGCCGACTTTGGATTGATGAAAGCCCGCGAGCTCGGTCGAGTAGTCTGAAGCCGCCCAGACGGAAAACGGCAGTGCGAGTGCGAGCGCCGTCAGCGTGGCGACGGTTTGCTTGGTCATAGAAGTCTCTCCTTGGGGTCGTCGGACGAAGACGTCCGAATCTGTCGGGCTCTTTTCTCAATTCAAGCCCTTGGACCGAAGCTTAAGCGTCTCTTCTTCCGACCTTCAGGCAAACCCCGTCAATCATTTCCGAAGGGGCCTTCGCGAAAACCGAAGGCTCGGGCATGAAGCAACCGACAGGATCCCCCTTGCGCAACGCAACCGAGACATCCCTTTCGGGTTCCGGTATCGTGAGGGACGATCACCATCAGACCAACCTCTTTTCCCACCATGCGCATCGGCAACCTCGGCGACCTCCGCGTCTTTCTCGCCACCGTCGAACTCGGGAGCCTCTCGAAGGCGGCCCGCGTCCTGCACCTCTCGCTCTCCGCGGTGAGCGTCCGTCTCAAGCACTTGGAAGAAGACCTCGGTTGCCGCCTCGTCGTACGCACCGCCAAGGGACTCGAACTCACCGACGCGGGGCGGGTCCTCGCCCGAGAAGCGGCGGAGGTCGAAAAACGTCTCGACCAACTCCTCCAGGCGATGGCACCCTTTGCTTCCGAAGAGGCGGCGACGCTAAGGGTCGCCGGCAACTACAACGCCTCCGTCACCGTGCTCCCGCCCGCCATCCGCACGTTTTTGTCGGGGCACCCCGAGGCGGAGGTCGAACACCTCTCGATGACGAGCGAAGGCGTCGTCTCCGCGGTCGCGATGGGTACGGTCGACGTGGGCGTCTCGGCCTGGACGGGAACGTTTCAAGGCGTGCGGTTCCTTCCCTTGGAAACCGACCGGCTCGTGCTCGTCTTCCCGGCAGCGCATCCCTTGGCCGGGAAGACCGCCATCGACTTCACGGAAGTCTTGGACTGCCCCTTCGTCGCGCTCACCGAAGCCTCCGCGATGCAGAACTTCATTCTCGAAAAAGCACGTGTTGCGGGGCAGCCGATCCGACCGAGGGTGCGCGCCGAGAGCACCGACGTCCTCCTCAACTACATCGAGATGGGCGTGGGGATCGGAGTGCTCCCCAAGCGCACCTGCGACACGGCGCTCGCACACCGACCGGAATTGACCTACGTTCCGATCGAAAACGCCTGGGCGACCCGCACGCTTCGGATCGCGCTCCCGGCCGACGCCGCCAGGCGTTCGCGCCTCTCGGAAGAGTTCCTCGCGATCCTGCAGGCGTCGAAAGTCTGAGGGCTGCGACGACCTGCACGACACACCCCCAAACACAACGGCCTCCGGCCGCTGTCGCGGTCGGAGGCCGTCGGATCGGAAAGACTTACCGGATTACTGCTTGAGGAGCGGCGTCACCGCAGCGTCCTTCGAACCGGCGAGAAGGCCCGTATTCGAGTAGATGCCGAGCTTCTGGCGCGTGTCGACGATGTCGAGGTTGCGCATCGTGAGCTGGCCGATGCGGTCGACGGCCGTGAACATCGAGTCGCCCTTTTCCATCGTGAGGCGCGAGGGTTCGTAGGTGAGGTTCGGGCTCACGGTGTTGAGGATCGAGTAGTCGTTGCCGCGACGGAGTTCGAGCGTGACTTCGCCCGTGATCGCACTCGCCACCCAGTGCTGGGCGCTTTCGCGGAGCATGATCGCCTGGCTGTCGAACCAGCGGCCCTGGTAGAGGAGGCGGCCGAGCTTGATGCCGTTGATGCGGTACTGCTCGATCGTGTCTTCGTTGTGGATGCCGGTGACGAGACGTTCGTACGCGATGAAGAGAAGCGCCATCCCCGGGGCTTCGTAGATGCCGCGGGACTTCGCTTCGATGATGCGGTTTTCGATCTGGTCGGACATGCCGAGGCCGTGGCGGCCGCCGACGCGGTTCGCTTCCATCATGAGTTCGACCGGGTCGGAGAAGCGCTGGCCGTTGATCGAGACGGGGACGCCGTGCTCGAACGCGACCTTGACGACTTCGGGTTCGATCTTGCAGTCTTCGCGCCAGAAGGGCACGCCCATGATCGGTTCGACGATCTTCACCGACGTGGAGAGCTCTTCCAGGTCCTTCGCTTCGTGCGTCGCGCCCAGCATGTTCGAGTCGGTCGAGTAGGCCTTTTCGGCGCTCATGCGGTAGTCGAAGCCCTCCTTCTGAAGGAACGCGGACATTTCGGCGCGGCCGCCCAGTTCCGTGATGAACTGAACGTCGAGCCAGGGCTTGTAGATCTTGAGTTCGGGGTTGGCGAGAAGACCGTAGCGGTAGAAGCGTTCGATGTCGTTCCCTTTGTAGGTCGAACCGTCGCCCCAGATGTTGACGCCGTCTTCGCGCATGGCGGCCACGAGCATCGTGCCCGTCACGGCGCGCCCGAGCGGCGTCGTATTGAAGTAGAGCTGGCCCGCGGTGCTGATGTGGAAGGCGCCCGCCTGGATGGCGGCGATGCCTTCGTGCACGAGCTGCGCGCGGCAGTCAATGAGGCGCGCATTTTCGGCGCCGTACATCATCGCGCGGCGGGGAATCGCATCGTAGTCCGTCTCATCGGGCTGCGCGAGGTTCGCGGTGTACGCATAGGGGAGCGCCCCCTTGTTCTTCATCCAGCGGAGCGCCGCGCTGGTGTCGAGGCCGCCGGAAAACGCGATGCCGACCTTCTGGCCGACGGGAACGCTCTGCAGAATCGTTTGAGACATGACGATGTATCCCTTCTTTGGTTGTTCGTTGCTGTGGGTGCGCGCATCCGGGCTGCGGGATGCGGAGTCGTAAGGCCGTGGTTCGCCGAGGGGGTGCCCGTCAAACCGGTGCCCCATTATTTCCTGCGGGAGGACCGCAGAACGGGCGCCCGGGCCCGCTCACGCGCATCCCTTAAAGCATCACAAAGAGCTTAGATAGTCCTCCCTACCCCGATTCACTATCGGTCGACAAGTTCGCGTTTTCGGGCGAAACGGTCGATTTGCGGTTGAGGGAGAGTTGAGGGGGCTTGAAGAAAGACCGGCCGGAAGACCGCCCGGACGTCCGGCCCGAAAAACGCAAAAAGGTCCCAAACCGATGGGACCTTTCTCTCAAAACCGCCGTTGTCCGAACAAATCAACCGAATAGGCTCTACCTATTCGATTTAACCAAACAGTACTAAGCAGTTCGTCTTAGTTTAATGCCGGACGAATGCTTTGGTATCAGGGTTTCCCTTTTTCTGAAGGGTTCTTCAGCGAAGTCAAACCCGCAGGGGGTCTTTTCACGGTTCCGGGCGGCCTCCCTCTACACTCCCGTCAGCCGTTCGGGACCGGGCATGAAACCCAAGTCGGCAGGACCAAGCCGACGCACGGCGCCCGAACTCATCCGGAGAAACTTCAAGAGGAGCAATCTCATGACCATGATCCGCAAGACCCTTCTGACGCTCGCCCTGACGGCCGCTTCGGGCGCCGCCCTTGCGCTCCCGAACATCGCCGTGCTCGCCACCGGCGGCACGATCGCCGGCGCGGGCGCGAGCTCGACGGGTTCCGCGTACGAAGCGGGCAAGGTGTCGGTGAACCACCTCGTGGCCGCCGTTCCCGAACTCGCGAAGGTCGCGAACGTCACGCCCGTGCAGGTGACGAACATCGGCAGCCAGGACATGTCGGACGAAGTTTGGCTGAAGCTCGCCAAGACGATCAACGCCGACTGCGGCAAGTACGACGGCTTCGTGATCACGCACGGCACGGACACGATGGAAGAAACCGCGTACTTCCTGCAGCTCACGAGCAAGTGCAAGAAGCCCGTCGTGATGGTGGGCGCCATGCTCCCGTCGACGGGCCTCTCCGCTGATGGTCCGCGCAACCTCTTCCACGCCGTCATCACCGCCGCCGAACCCAAGACCGCCGACTACGGCGTCGTCGTCGCGATGAACAACGTCATCGTGGGCGCGCGCGACGTGATCAAGACCAACACGGTTCAGCCGGAAACCTTCCAGGGCGCGAACTTCGGCAAGCTCGGCACGATCTTCAACAACAAGGTCGAGTACGAAATGATGCCGCTGCGCAAGCACACGACCGAAACGCCCTTCGACGTTTCGAAGCTCGACAAGCTCCCGAAGGTCGGCATCGTCTACAACCACGCCGGCGTTGAAGGCGTCCAGGCCGAAGCCCTCGTCAAGGCCGGCTATCAGGGCATCGTGAACGCGGGCGTCGGCAACGGCAACATCCACAAGTCCGTGTGGCCAATCCTCGAGAAGGCCGCCAAGGACGGCATCGTGGTCGTGCGTTCGTCGCGCGTCCCGACCGGCGCCACGACGAAGGACGCCGAAGTCGACGACAAGAAGATGGGCTGGGTCGCTTCCGGCTCGCTCAACCCGCAGAAGGCCCGCGTGCTCCTGCAGCTCGCCCTCACGAAGACGACCGATTGGACGGAAGTTCAGAAGTACTTCGACCAGTACTGATGATTCCCCGAGCGTGCTGCTGACCTGACACCGGCCGCACGCCTCCCGAAGTCAAGTCCTTCACGCCGCCCGGCAGGGATTCCGCCCCGCCGGGCGGTTGTTTTCCGGCGAACGCGGACTTTTGTTCCTCCGGGAGACCATCTTTCAACCGATTACCCAAACCCCAAGACTTTCCTGAAACCACTGAATCCTTGCCCGCGGCCGCACGCTTTGCCCGTTCCCGGGCGCAACGCGCGTGATTTTTAAAAATTCCGCCGATAGAATCCGGGTTCGAAAAACTTTCATTCCGACCCCTGAGGCCCACATGTCCGACCTCACCACGACCCCCACCCGCCGCACCTACCGTACGCGCGACCTGCTCACGCTTTCGCTTCCGATGATGGCGAGCTT
Source organism: Sutterella parvirubra YIT 11816 (assembly GCF_000250875.1). Taxonomy (GTDB): domain Bacteria; phylum Pseudomonadota; class Gammaproteobacteria; order Burkholderiales; family Burkholderiaceae_F; genus Sutterella; species Sutterella parvirubra. The sequence goes on from NZ_JH604959.1 coordinate 20,055, forward strand.
CCTTTTGGAGATGCTCATCGGCCTCACGGACGCCGCCTTCCTCGGGCGCACGACCGAGGAGGCGTTGGGCGCCGCCGCGATTTCGGGCGTGCTCTTCCTCACGGTCCTCATGATCGGGATCGGCTACTCGACGGGTCTCCAGGCCGCGATGGCGCGCGCGAACGGTGAGGGGCTCGACGGCGAAGTCGGGCGGCTCTTCCGCTCCGGGGTCGTCACGCTTCTCTTCTTTGCGGTGATCGGGGTGCTCTTCTGCGCCTTCGCCGGGCCCTCCGTCTTTCAACTCTGGCTCGACAACCCGATCGTCGCCCGCGACGCCTCGGACTACCTCTTCTGGCGAGGGATGGGGCTTCCCATCGCGTTTCTCTGCGCGGCGCTGCGCGCGTACTTCGTGGCGACGCTGCGCCCCAACGTGCTCACCACTTCGGCCGTCGCCATGGTGGGCGCCAACATGCTCCTCAACTACGTCCTCATCTTCGGCTGGGGACCGATCCCCGCGATGGGGATCAGCGGCGCGGCGATCGCGTCCGCCGTCGCGGAAGTCGCGGCGCTCGCGTTCTTTCTCCGTGAAGTCCGCAGGACCCCGAAGGCGCGCCGCACGATCTGGGGCGGCACGGACGCGCCCGCCGACTGGGGCTGGGACGCGCGCACGCAGAAGGTTCTCTTCGTCTTGGGCCGCTGGGTGATGCTCCAGGAGGCGGTCGCCTTCGCCGCGTGGTTCGCGTTCTTCCTCGCCATCGAACATTTGGGCGCGGCGGAACTCGCGCTCTCGAACGTGCTCCGCCAAATCGGGGGCTTCCTCTTTCTCTTCATCCATGCGTTGGGGTCCACGGCCGGCACGGTGAGCGCGAACCTTCTGGGCGAACACCGCGAAGGCGAGATCTCCGGGGTCGTGCGCCGCGGGTTCCTCTTGTCCGTCGGACTCACGGGCCTCACGGTCATCGCCTTTTCCGTGGCGCCCCGGGCGGTGATCAGCATCTTCACGGACCTCCCCGAGGTTGTGAACGCCGAGCTCGGTCCCTACTGGATGCTGCTCCTCTCGTTCGTGCCGGGCGTGCCGGGGATGTACCTGAACTTTGTGCTCGCGAGCGTCGGGCGCACCAAGGCGGCCGCAACGGTGAGCGGCTGCTCGGTCGTGACCTACGTCGCGTACATCGCGTGGCTGACGACGGAAGCCTCGACCCTCACGCAGTACTGGTTCTCCGACACCGTCTACTACACGACGGCCGGGATCGTCGCGACGGTCTTCTACCTGCGCTCGCCCTGGCGGCGAAAGGGCTGAGCACTTTCCGGAGGCCAAATACACGAAAAGCCGAAGGCATCACGCGCTTCGGCTTCGTCGTCTTGAGAGGTCGCTTGGCGGGGCCGCCGGGACTCGAACCCAGATCAGACCCTTAGGAGGGGCCCGTTCTATCCTGTTGAACTACGGCTCCGCATGCGGAAGGCGGAGTTTATCACCTTTTCGCCCTTTTCTCCGATCTTGTTCCGATCCGGCTCAACGCTTGTGCAGACGGGTCTGCGCGATGGAGAGCAGAAGCTGCTTTTCGCCGACGCCCGGACCGAACTTGATGCGGATCCTCGCGCCGGTGCCGACGCCTTCGACCGCCTGCACCACGCCCGGCCCGAACATGTCGTGCTCGACGTGTTCGCCGTGCTTGAAGCCGGCGGCCGACTCCGCCGCGTTCGCGACGACCTTCTTCGCGCTCGGGAGCTCCTTGTCGGCGCTCCCCGGGACCCAGTAGCCGGAGCTCTGCGTGGTCGCCGCGGTCGGGCGGCGCACCTTCACCTGGGCGCTCGAAGACCCGTAGAAGCGGTCGCCCTTCTGGTAGTTCTTGTCGCGGGGCGCCCAGTTGCTCGCCTGCCCGAACGTGCGCTCGCGCCAGATGTGGGGCTTCGGAGGCGGGGCTTCGGGCGCCACCCAGGGACGCATGTCGAGGAGCCCCTCGGGGATCTCCTCGATGAAGGAGGAGAGCGGGTTCTGGAAATGGTTGCCGTACATCATGCGGCTTCGCGCATGCGTGATGACGAGCTGCTTCTTCGCACGCGTGATCGCGACGTACATGAGGCGGCGCTCTTCGGGAACGCCCCCGCGGCCCTCCTCCTTCTGCGCGCTGAAGTGCGGGAAGATCCCTTCCTCCGCACCCGCGATGAAGACGTACGGGAATTCAAGACCCTTCGCCGCGTGGACCGTCATCATCTGGACGCGGTCCTGCGTGCTCTGGTCTTCGTTCTTGTCGCCCGCCTCCAAGGTGGCCTGCGCAAGGAACGCGCCGATCGGCGTGATCCCCTCCTCGTTGAAGGGCTCGTAGGGCGAGGCGTCCTCGGGGATGCCTTCGTTCCGGAGGAACCCGGCCGCGGCCGAGGCGACTTCCTCCATGTTCCCGATGCGCTCCTCGACGTCGCGCTCCTTGCGGAAGTGCTCCGCGAGGTTCGTCGTGCGGATGATGAGCTTCACCGTGTCGGGGAGCGTCATCTCCTCGCTCGCGGCACGAAGCTTCTCAATGAGCGTCTTGAAGACGAAGAACTTCGGCGGGATGCGGCTCCCCCAGGATTCGATCGTGGCCCAGAGCGAGAGGCCCTTGCTGGCGGCCTCTTCAGAGAGGTCGCCCAGGGTCTTCGTCCCGATGCCGCGCATCGGGACGTTGACGATGCGGCGGAAGCTCGCGTCGTCGTACGGATTCACCAAAAGGCGCAGGTACGCGAGGACGTGCTTCACTTCGGCGCGCTCGAAAAAGCGCAGGCCGCCATAAACGACGTACGGCACCCCGTGCGCCGTCATCGCGCTTTCGATCCCGCGCGACTGGGCGTTGGTGCGGTAGAGGACCGCGAAATTCTTCCAGCTGTGGCGGCGTTCGTACTCCGCCTTGATCTGGCGGACGATCCAGTCCGCTTCCTCGCGGTCGTCTTCGAGTTCCTTCACCACGATGCGGTCGCCCCGCTCGCCCGCGGTCCAGAGCTCTTTGCCGAGCCGGTCCGGGTTGTGGGCGATCAGGGCGTTCGCGGCGTCCAGAATCACCGCGCAGGAGCGGTAGTTCTGCTCCAGGCGGATGGGTTCGCCCACGCGGAAGTCGCGGATGAAGTCCGCCATGTTCCCGACGTTCGCGCCGCGGAAGGCGTAGATCGACTGGTCGTCGTCGCCCACCGCGAAGACGGCGTTGAGGCTCGAACCGTTCGCCCCCATGCCCGCGCCCCCGAGAATCTGGAGCCAGCGGTACTGGAGCACGTTCGTGTCCTGGAATTCGTCGACGAGGATGTGGCGGAAGCGGCTCTGGTAGTGGCGGCGGACGATTTCGTTGCGCTCAAGGAGCTCGTAGCAGCGCAGCAGCAGCTCCGCAAAGTCCACGACCCCTTCGCGCTCGCACGTCGTCTGATAGAGCTCGTAGACGCTCCGCGCCGTGCTGTCGGCGTCGCCGTCGGTCAAGTGCGAGGGACGGAGCCCGTTTTCCTTCGCCCAGTTGACGATGTTCTGGACGTACTTCGGATCGGTCGTTTCGGTGTCGATGTTGGCCGACTGCATCACGCGCTTCACGAGCGCCAACTGATCCGACTGGTCGATGATCTGAAAGGTCTTCGGGAGCCCCGCCTCCTGCGCGTGCATGCGCAGGATCCGGTTGCAGAGCCCGTGGAAGGTCCCCACCCACATGCGGCGCAGGTCGTAGGGGACGATCGCCTCCAAGCGCGTCAGCATTTCCTTCGCGGCCTTGTTCGTGAAGGTGACGGCGAGGATTTCGGAGGTGTTGGCGCGGCCCTCCTGGAGGAGGTAGGCGATGCGGGTGGTGAGCACCCTCGTCTTCCCCGAGCCCGCCCCGGCCAAAATCAGCACGCTTTTGTCCGGTGCGGTCACCGCGGCGTACTGACGGTCGTTGAGGTTCGCGAGCAGGTCTGAGGAATGCATGATCGTCGGTTTCCCGGGATGTGTGGAGACGGTCGCGCAGGAGCCGACGGACCAGGGGGCGCAGATAAAGAGACGGGCTCGGCAGGACGCCAGCTCCATTCACTCCCTTTCGGAAAGTGATAGCGTCCCGCCTCACCCGTGTTCGGTGCCGTTCCGTGGGCGCTTTTCCGCTTTTTGGAAGCGCCCGCAGAAGCGAATTGTATTCGGTCGAGGTCTTGTCCGGAGGGGGTTCATCCGTTCCTCGTGAGCGACACTCTACCCCACCCTGCGACGATACACGTCAAATGCAGGTATTGAACCATCCCGTCTTTGCGGGATTCCATTCTACTCAGAAGGCCCTTCCCCGGCCGCTCCCGCCCGCATTCCAGTGCTTTCTGCGGTCTTGGTCCGAAAGCCGGAATCGCTATACTTTCAGGCACTCTGTTTTTCCCATACGACCCATCAACCAGGAAGATCGTCATGCGCGACACCTATTCCGCCCAAGAGGTGGAGAGCGAAGTCCAGGCCCAGTGGAAGGCCAAGGACGTCTACCGAGCCGTCGAGGACGCCGTGGGCGCCGACGGCCAGCCCAAGCCCAAGTTCTACGTCTGCTCGATGCTCCCGTACCCGAGCGGCAAGCTCCACATGGGGCACGTGCGCAACTACACCCTGAACGACGTCATGTACCGGTACTACCGCATGAAGGGGTACAACGTGATGACGCCGATGGGTTGGGACGCCTTCGGGCTGCCTGCGGAAAACGCCGCGATCGCGAAGAACGTCGCGCCGGCCGCCTGGACGTACAACAACATCGCCGACATGAAGACGCAGATGGAGCCGCTCGGTCTCGCCTTCGACTGGTCGCGCGAGGTCGCCACCTGCAAGCCCGACTACTACCGCTGGAACCAGTGGATGTTCCTCAAGATGCTCGAAAAGGGCGTCGCCTACCGCAAGACCCAGATCGTCAACTGGGACCCGGTCGACAAGACCGTGCTCGCGAACGAGCAGGTGATCGACGGCCGCGGCTGGCGTTCGGGCGCGGTTGTTGAAAAGCGCGAGATCCCGGGCTACTACCTCGGCATCACGCAGTACGCGCAAGAGCTTTTGGACGACCTCTCGAAGCTTGACGGCTGGCCCGAACAGGTCCGCCGCATGCAGGAGCACTGGATCGGCCGCTCCGAGGGCGTCACGCTCGCCTTCCCGTACGAGTTCGACGGTGAAGCCAAGAAGCTCACCTGCTACACCACGCGTCCCGACACTCTGATGGGCGTCACCTTCGTCGCGATCGCCGCCGAGCATCCGCTCGCCCAGGCGCTCTCGAAGGGCCGCGACGACCTCCAGGCCTTCATCGCCGAATGCGCGAAGGGCGGGGTTTCCGAAGCCGACATGGCGACGATGGAAAAGAAGGGCGTCGCCACGGGCTTCTTCGTCAACCACCCGATCACGGGCGCCCCCGTCGAAGTCTGGATCGCCAACTACGTCCTCATGGGCTACGGCGAAGGCGCCGTCATGGGCGTCCCGGCCCACGACGAACGCGACTTCGCCTTCGCGAAGAAGTTCGGTCTCCCGATCCGTCAGGTCGTCGGCAAGGAAGGTGAAACCTTCTCGCTCGACGCCTGGGAAGAGTGGTACGGCGAAAAGTCGGAAGCGACGCACCTCGTCAATTCCGGCGAATTCGACGGCCTCCCCTTCCACCAGGCCTTCGACGCCGTCGTGGCGAAGTTGGAATCTTTGGGCCTCGGCCACCGCGAAGTGAAGTTCCGTCTGCGCGACTGGGGCATTTCGCGCCAGCGCTACTGGGGCACCCCCATCCCGATGATCAACTGCCCGCACTGCGGCGCGGTTCCGGTCCCCTACGAAGACCTGCCGGTGACGCTCCCCGAGGACCTGGTGCCGGATGGTTCCGGCAATCCCCTTGCCAAGTGCGAAGCCTTCAAGCGCTGCAAGTGCCCGAAGTGCGGCGCCGACGCCGAACGCGAAACCGACACGATGGACACGTTCGTCGACAGCTCCTGGTACTTCCAGCGCTACTGCTCGCCCGACTGCGACACGGCGATGGTCGACAAGCGCGCCGACTACTGGATGCCGATGGATCAGTACATCGGCGGGATCGAGCACGCGGTGCTGCACCTCCTTTACGCCCGCTTCTGGACGAAGGTGATGCGCGACCTCGGCCTCGTCAAGTACGACGAACCCTTCCGCCGCCTCTTCACGCAGGGGATGCTGATGGCCGAGTGCTACTACCGTGAGGGCGCCGACGGCCGCAAGCGCTGGTTCTACCCGGACGAAGTCGAAGTTCAGTACGACGAAAAGGGCCGCCCCGTGGGCGCGATCTGCAAGGAGGACGGCGAGCCCGTCACGTTGGGCGGCATCGAAAAGATGTCGAAGTCGAAGAACAACGTCGTCGAGCCCCGCGACATCATCAAGAAGTTCGGCGCCGACACGGCGAGGAGCTTCGTGATGTTCGCCGGTCCTCCCGATCAGTCCGCCGCCTGGTCCAATTCCGGCGCCGAAGGGACGTACCGGTTCCTGCGCCGCGTCTGGGCCTGGGCCTACGCGAACCGCGATGCGGTCCGCGCCGCGGGCGCGATCCCCGCGGAACTCTCGCGCGAAGCGAAGCATCTGCGCCGTGAGATCCACGCCGCGCTGAAGCAGGCCGAATACGACTTCGACCGCATGCAGTACAACACGGTCGTCTCCGCCTGCATGAAGATGTTCAACACGATCGACGCGTTCGACGTGAAGGCTGAGGGCGACGCCGCGTGCGTGCGCGAAGGCGCTTCGATTCTGCTGCGCGTCCTCTACCCGGTGGCCCCGCACATCACGACGGCGCTCTTCGGCGAACTGGGCTTTGCGGACGAGATGGGCGACCTCATCGACGCGCCGTGGCCCAAGGTCGACGAAGCCGCGATGGAAGCCGACGAACTGCACCTCGTCGTGCAGGTGAACGGCAAGCTTCGCGGTCAGATCACCGTCGCCGCGGACGCCGACGAGAAGACGATCGAAGAAGCCGCGCTCGCCAATCCCGACGTGCAGCGCTTCATCGACGCGACCGTGCGCAAGATCATCATCGTGAAGCGCAAGCTCGTCAACATCGTGGCGAAGTAACCCGCTTCCCACGTTGAATCCGGAGCCCGGAAGACACTCCTCCGGGCTCCTCCACGAAGGCCGCGGCGAAAGCACGCGGCCTTTATAATTCGAGCGAACCGCGCCCGTCCCGGGCGCGTTGAAGGCTCATCTTTACCTAGGTCCGTCCGAATGCATCCGAACCTCTCGCGCCGCGGCATCCTGGCCGCCCTCATCACCGCGCCCTTCCTGAGCGCCTGCGGCTTTCGCCTGCGCGGGAGCTTCACGGCCCCCTTCGAGACGATGTACCTCCAGATGACGACCAACACGCCCTTTCACACGGTGCTGAAGCAGTCGATCGAAACGGGCTCGAACGTGCGCGTCGTCAACCGTCCGCAGGAAGCCGAAGCGATTCTGGAGATCCTCCGCATGGAGCGCTCCCGCGACGTGCTCACCTTCAACGACACGGGTCTTGCGCGTGAGTACGAATTGACGCTCGACGTCGAATTCCGCCTCACCGCCCCCGACGGCTGGGAATACGTGCCCCCGACGCGGCTCTCGTCCTCGCGCGACCTCACGTACTCCGAAAGCGAGTTCCTGTCGCGTGAAAAGGAGGAGGCGACCCTCTACGCGGACATGGAAAACGACGTCATCGCGCAGCTCGTCCGCTACATCGAAGCGGCCAAGGGGCCTGACCAGCAATGATCGACGCCGATCAGCTGGAGGCGCACCTCAAACGCGCAAAGCGCCTCGATCCCTTCTACCTCGTCGCCGGCACGGACGAGCTTCTGAAACTGGAGAGCTGCGACCTCATCCGCCGCACCGCGCGTGAGGCGGGGTTTGAAGACCGCGAAGTGCTCGAGATGTCGGGGAACGCCGATTGGTCGCAGTTGACCGACGCCGCGGCCTCGATCGGGATGTTTTCGCCCTTGAAGCTCCTCGAAGTCCGTCTTCCGGGCGGCCGCCCCGGCACCAAGGGTGCCGAGGTGATCCAACGCTTTCTGGAGCGCCCGATGGAAGGGGTCGTCACCGTCTTCTCGATGCCCGCCCCCGACTGGCAGGGGAAAAAGTCCGCCTGGTGGACCGCGTTGACCAAAGCCTGCACCTACGTCTCGTGCGACACGCCCGAACGTTCGCAATTGCCGCGCTGGCTCGCCCGCCGTTTGGCGAAGCAGAACCAGGAGTTGGACGCCGAAGGTTTGGAATACTTGGCCGACCTCGTCGAGGGGAATCTCCTCGCCGCCGCGCAGGAAGTGGCGAAGCTGGGCCTTCTCTACCCCGAGGGGCGGCTCGACCGCGCCGCGATCGAGAACGCCGTCGCCAACTGCTCGCGCTTCGAGACGGAGACGCTCCTCGAAGCGATCGACATGGGCGACCCTGAACGCGCTTCGCGCGTCGTGGACGCTTTGGAAGCGCAGAACGAGGCGTTGCCCTTCCTCTTGGCCTTCCTCACGGCGCACCTGCGTCAGCTCATCAAATTCCGTACGGGCCTCGACAAGGGGATGTCGAGCGTCCCCGGCGTCTTCGCGACGCCGGCCATGCGCCGGGCGGCGAAGAGGTTGTCGGTGCGAAAGCTCGCCAACGCCCTTATCGTCTGCGCCGAGATCGACCGCCTCGCCAAGGGCCTTCCCGTCCCGACCCGCGACGACAACCCTTGGATCGAACTGAAGAGCGTCGCGATCTTCCTTGCGCGTTGAGCGTCGGTGGATGCGAAACGGGGCGGAAAGGCTGAGGTTCTTCCGGCGACAGTTCTTGGAAAAGCGCGTGAGGGCGGACGCCCCGCGCGCTTTTGGTTTTCGTGTGCTCCGGAGCCGCGCCGAACTCCCCTCAACCCCGCCCGCCTTCGCCTAAAATGAACGGATCACGCGCCGTTTTCCGGAGGGCTTCGAAAAGCTCTCAAGAACCCGGAAAGGCGGCCCGCAACCCAGAGAAAGGACACCCCCAGAAGTCATGACGATCGAACTCATCGGTCAGGCGGCCCGTGCCGCCTCGCGGGCGATGGCCCGCGCCACGAGCGCGCAGAAGGA
>NZ_JH604959.1:29122-32336 GCF_000250875.1 Sutterella parvirubra YIT 11816
GGCCGCCGTCGACGCGATCCTCGAAGCGAACGCGAAGGACGTCGAGATTGCCCGCGCGTCCGGGCGCGACGCCGCCTTCCTCGACCGCCTGGCGCTCACGCCCGAGCGCGTGAAGCAGATGGCCGAAGGCGTGCGCCAGGTGCGCGCGCTCCCCGACCCCGTCGGCGTCGTCACGGACCTGCGTCCGCGCCCCACCGGCATTCAGGTGGGCCGCATGCGCATGCCCTTGGGCGTCATCGCCATGATCTTCGAAGCGCGCCCCAACGTCACCGTCGACGCCGCGGCGCTTGCGATCAAGTCTGGGAACGCGCTGGTGCTGCGCGGCGGCTCGGAAGCGATCCGCAGCAACCTCGCTTTGGCCTTGATCGTGCGTGAGGCGCTCCGCGAAGCGGGTTTGCCTGCGGACGGCGTGCAGATGATCGAAGACACCGACCGCGCGTTGGTGGGTGAATTGATCCGCGCCCGCGAATGGGTGGACGTGCTGATCCCGCGCGGCGGGAAAAGTCTCATTGCGCGCCTCGCTGCCGAAGCCACCGTCCCGATGATCAAGCACTTGGACGGCGTCTGCACCACGTACGTCGACCGCGATGCCGACCTCGAGATGGCCGTGCGCGTCGTCGACAACGCGAAGACCCAGCGCTACGCGCCCTGCAACGCGACCGAGAACCTGCTCGTCCACCGTGAGGTCGCCTTCAAGGTGCTACCGCCCCTGGCGCGCATCTTCCACGACAAGAACGTCGAGATGCGCTGCGACGAGCTTTCGCGGCGCATCGTCGAAGAAACCGGCATGAGCGCTCTGGACGCCACGCCCGAAGACTGGGACACCGAATACAACGCCCCGATCATCGCGATCAAGGTCGTCGAGTCCCTCGACGAAGCGATCGACTTCATCGCGGCGCACGGGTCCGGCCACACGGACGCGATCATCACGGAAAGCGCCCGCGCGGCGGAGCGGTTCCTCCGTGAAGTGGATTCGAGCTCGGTGATGGTGAACGCCTCCACGCGCTTCGCGGACGGGTTTGAGTACGGGCTCGGCGCCGAGATCGGCATCTCGACCGACAAACTTCACGTGCGCGGTCCCGTGGGCCTCGAAGGGCTCACGAGCGAAAAGTGGATCGTCCTCGGCCACGGCGAAGGCCGCCGCTGAGCTTCTCCCGCACACGCCCGGGGCGGGCGTTTCGTCGGCCTTCGCGAGAAACGCCCGCCCCGCCCCACGGCCCCTCTGATTTCTGAGAAAATCACGGGCCTTCCGTTTTTTTAACGCGCCCGGAACGTTTCGGGCGCGGGCAACCTACCCGCTCGTCCCACAGTCATGGCCCAGCACTACTTCTATGCCGTCTGCCCCTTCGGGCTCGAAAAGCTTCTTGCCGACGAACTTCACGCCGTCGGCGCCCAACGCGTCGAAGCCGGCCGCGGCGGCTGCGGCTTCGTGGGCGGCACGGAAACGGCGATGGCGGCGTGCCTGCACTCCCGCACGGCGAGCCGCATCCTCATGCGCGTCGCCCAGGGCGGCTACTGGGACAGCCGCGACATCTACGATCTCGTGAAGAAGACCGCCTGGGAGAAGTGGTTCGGCCCGGACCACACGATCCGCGTCGCCGCCACCGCGCAGCGCTGCCCCCTGGAGAGCGTCGACTTCGCGGTTCTGCGCATCAAGGACGCGATCTGCGACCGCTTCCGTGAGCTGGCGGGCCGCCGCCCCGACGTCGAGCGCCACAACCCGGACGTGCGCATTCAGGCCTTCATCACGTACGACCAGGTGACGTTCTATCTGGACTTGGCCGGCGAAGCGCTCTTCAAGCGCGGCTGGCGCCTCACCCACGGCGAAGCGCCGCTCAAAGAAAACCTTGCGGCGGGTCTTCTGATGCTCTCCGGGTGGACGCCGGAAATGCCTTTGGTCGACCCCTTCTGCGGGTCGGGCACGATCGCCATCGAAGCCGCCCGCATGGCCGCCAACATGGCGCCGGGGCTCACCCGCAGCTTCGCCTTTGAGAAGCTCGAAGGCTTCGACATGGACCTCTGGCGCGAGATGAAGGAAGACGCCCGTTCGGCCGTCAACCCCTACGCCAAGGTTCAGATCCGCGCCTCCGACATTTCGTCCCTCGTGGTCGAAAAGGCCCGTGAGAACGCCGCGCGTGCGGGGCTCTCCGCCATGCTCGATGACGGGCGTCTCACCTTCACCCAGGGCGACGCCCGTGAGGTGCTCCCGCCCGAGGGCGTCACGGGCGTTTTGATCGCCAACCCGCCCTACGGCGAGCAGTCGAACCCGAAGTCGGCGTCCATCCGCTCGATGATGAAGAGCGTCGCGGACCACCTCAAAGCCCACTACGCCGGGTGGACCGCCTGGATGCTCACCTCCGACCGCACCCTCCCCGGGCAGATGCGCTTGAAGGAATCCCGCAAGATCGTGCTCTTCAACGGGCCGCTCGAATGCCGCTTCTTCCGCTTCGACATGGTGGCGGGGAGCAACCGCCGCAAGGCGGCTGCGGAAGCCGAAGAGAGCTGATTTCAGCCGCCGACCGGAAGCGCTCACGGATTCACACGGAGCGCTTCTCCGGAAGCTCAAGACAAAGACGATGAAGCCGCCGAAACCCTCACGGGTCCGGCGGCTTCTTCATGTCGGGAGCTGGCGGTCAGCCGAGCTTGCGGCCGGCTTCGTCGACCTTCATGATCGCGGCCTTGAAGGCTTCGGGCGTCATCGGGAAGGGGACGCACGTCCATTCGCGAAGGCTCTGGGCACGCGCAACCAAGCGGTCCACCTCCTCTTCCGTCGTGATGTCGATGTCGGCGAGCTTCACGGGGAGGCCGAGCGACTTGTTGAAGGCCATGAGGCGCGCCAACGCTTCATCGTTGCCGTCGGCCGCTTGGAGTACCAACACGCCGAAGCTCACCACTTCGCCGTGAAGGTGCTTGTGCCCGGCAGGAAGCACCATCGAGGCGTTGTAGAAGCAGTGCGCGAGCGACGAGTTGTAGTAGTAGTCGTGCTCGGTCGTGAGCAGGTTCGAGGCGATCCCGGTCGAGATGATGATGTCCAACACCGTCTGCGAGAACGCATCCGTGAGGCGCCCCGCCTCAAAGTCGCGGAGCGCTTCCTCGCCGAAGCGCAGAAGCGGCGCCTCGCAGACCTTCGCGACCTGGACGCCCAAAAGCGGCGTGTGCTTCAGATCGAGCCCTCGGGACGAGAACACCGCTTCGCATTCCTTCGAGAGCGCGT
>NZ_JH604960.1 GCF_000250875.1 Sutterella parvirubra YIT 11816
GAGTGTACCCGTTTGCGAGAAATTCACGTTGAGGTCTGATTAGGGTAAATACCCCTCCCCCATTTGCATATTTTGTTGCACCTTGAACCTTGCAAAAAAACGCCCGACCCGAAGGAGGACGGGCATTGCATGGGAGTAGCAAAATTATGAAGAAGACAGTTTTGTTCGTCGCGACGATGCTCGCGGCGGCGGGGGCGGTTCAGGCCGCGGAACAGCTCCAGGACGAAACGTCCTGGACCACCGGTACGACGAATGCCATTACGGGTGCGGCGGGCGACACGATCCGCTTCAACCCCGGGAAGACTGATCATAAAGGCAGCGGCGAATACCACTACGCCAGCCTTTTCCTGAAGAGCACGGATGTCTCGTCCGCCGTGGCAGGCACGATCACGGCGGATACCTTGGCGTTCACCATGAAGGACGGTGAAGGTGACTCAAGTGGCAAAACGTCCTACAACACTGCGGTGCTTGCCGGGAACAGCTCGCTCACCATCGACGTGGGGACGCTGTTGGTCGGCGACCAGGTCAAGGACGACACTACCGGCCTGAAGGGCGGCAACCGCGGCTTCCGTTTGAGCGGCAAAAACAATACGCTTACCATTTATGCCGACAGGATCGTGAGCTACACGGGCGACGAGTTCGTGCATGTTCGCAATGATGCCAGCAGCCCGGACGCAGAAGCCTCGTCCGTAGCGAACATCGGTACTGCGGAGAGGCGCATCGGGTACTTCGAGGGTCATACCACTTGGGGTAAGGATGACTACGGCGTCGCCATTCTTCAGGCGAACGAAGGCAGCACGATCAATTTCTATGCGGATGAGGCGGTTTTCGACGGGTCGACCAATATCGACGGCGGGGTTTTCGGATCGGGCAGCTGGGGCACGCTGATCGTCAACGCGAACAAGCTCACGATCGACGGGAACATCTGCGGGACCTACGGGACCATCACCAACAAGGCCGGTACGTTCTTCTTGGATGTGACGACGCAGGAACTCGACGCCGAGGGTGACGTCAACGCCGGGAGCCGCGGTACCGGTTACTCCAACCACGCCCGCACGACCATCGTCAACCTGAAGGCGGATACCGGCACGCTCACGGGTGACATCCAAACCTTCCAACACGGCAACGTCGGGATCTACTCCGCGAACGGCCTGAACCTTGTCGGGGACATCATCGGTCAGGACGACGGCCGCACGGTTTTGGGCGGGGTCCTGAACGAGAGCGGTGAAATCGTCCAGACGGGCGGCGTCATCAACATGACCGGGAACATCACGCTCGCCGAAACTGCGAGCCTCGTCGTTGCGGGTACGCTCAATGCCGCCGACACGGTCGTGAAGCTCCAGTCCGCCGCGCCCACGGCCGCTGTCGTGAACAGCATCAGTCTGTTCACGGAACCCGCCCCGACGTCGCGCTTCGAAGTCAGGCCGAACGCCGTTGCGAACGTCGCGAGCGTGACGACTGAAACGTCCGACATCGTGACCTTGGGCGAAGGTTCCACCTTGACGGTCAACGACGGCAAAAGCTCGATCGGCACGTTGAGTTCGGCCGACGGCGGGACCTTCTACCTGACCGGCACGGCGACGGCTTCGGTCAACACGCTCTCCACCGCGTCGGGCGACACCGTGACGGTGATGTTCGACAACCCTGAAAACACCACCACGATCGGTTCGGTGAGCGGTACGGGAGGTACCGTGATCGCCGAAGGCTCCTCGACCTTCAACGAGCAGTATGGTTCCGCGGCGGAAGCCGCGCAGGCTGCGAGCCGGATGGTGACCTCTTCGTCTTCCGGCGGCGACCCCATCGTTGACGAGATCATCATCGACGAATCCGAGTCGAACGGTAGCTACCAGGCCAAGTTGGACAACGAAGGCAATATCGACGAATCCACCGTCGTCGAAACCCTCAACACCAAGACCAAACGCGTGGGGCAGACCCTCTCGCAGAACATCCTCGCGTGGCGTCTTGAGATGAACGACCTCAACAAGCGTTTGGGCGAACTCCGTGACTCCGAAGGCAACACCGGCCTTTGGGCCCGCGTCAACGCCGGCACGCAACGCTACAAGGGTTCCGACAACGACTTCGTGATGCTCCAGGTGGGTGCGGACACCAAGGTGCCCGCGATCTGGAACACGCACGTCGGCGCCGCGTTCTCCTACACGAAGGCCGACCTCTCCTACACGGGCGGCGACGGCGACAACGAGATCTACGGTCTCGCGGGCTACGCCTCGTGGCTGGGCGACTCCGGGAGCTTCCTCGACGTGATCGCGAAGGTCGCGTACCTCGACAGTGACTCCAAGATCGACGGCACGCAGGCGAAGTTCGACACCATGGCGTACTCCCTCTCCGCCGAAATCGGTCACCGCTTCGACGTGACGAACGTCGTCTTCGTTGAGCCCCAGATGGAACTCTCCTACGGGTACGTGAAGGGCAAGACGTTCGACACGAAGAGCGCGACCGGCATCCGCACCGAAACGACCATCGACGGGACGGATTCGCTGATCGGCCGCATGGGCTTCCGAGCTGGGCTCACGAGCCCCGAAAAGAAGGGGAACGTCTACGTGCGCGCCTCGGTGCTCCGCGAATTCCAGGGCGACTTCACGATGACCCGCGGCGACGGCACCTACAGCGTCGAAACGAAGGACACGTGGTTCGAGTACGGCGTGGGCGGCAACTACAACATCTCGCCCACGACCCAGATCTACGCGGACGTCGAACGCAACACGGGTGCGGATCTTTCCGAACCCTGGCGCTTCAACATCGGGGCGCGTTGGTCGTTCTGATGACAAGCTTGGCGTGAGCTCCGGCTCACGCCCGCGCTGCTCCTGCGCGAAGGGCTTCCGGTTTCGGCCGGAAGCCCTTTTTCGATCAAGGTCCCGGGCGGAAGATCAGTCTTCCCTGTCCTCCCCCAATCCCGTCCTCCCCACGGCCGCCACATAGGGCGCCCGGCCCTCGGGCAACTCCACCTCCCGCATGCGCACCTGCACGCCGAAGAGTTCGGTGAGGCTCTCCTCGGTCATCACGTCCCTCGTCGCCCCGAACACCGGCGGCTTCCCCCGGGGGACCAAAAGCGTCCGGTCGGCCAGCCGCAGCGCATGCGCGGGGAAGTGGGTGTTGATCACGACGCCGAGTCCCTTGGCGGTCAGGCGCTCGATCACTTCCAACACCAACGTTTGGTTCCGGAAGTCGAGGTTGCTCTCGGGCTCGTCCAGAATCAGACATTCCGGGTCCGCGGCCAAAGCCCGCGCGATGTAGGCGAGCTGAAGCTGGCCGCCCGAAACCTCCGTCGTGCGGCGCTCGGCCAGGTGGGCGATGCCGGTCTCCCGCATCGCCTGGTCCGCGGCCGCCCAATCGTCGTCCCCCGGCATCGCGAGCGACCCCATCCGGGCGCTCCGCCCCAGCACCACCAACTGCGCGAGCGTCAAGGGCGCAAATGCGTTCGCGCGCGCCTGCGGGACGTAGCCCACGCGCCGCCAGAAGTCGCGCTGCGCCCAGTCGCGCACGTCCTTTCCGTCCAGAAACGACGCTCCTTTGGTCCAGGGCATCAACCCCAGCATGGCGCGCAGGAGTGTTGTCTTCCCCGCGCCGTTGGGCCCGAGGATCGTGAGCACCCCAGGCCCCTCAAAGCGAAAGTTCACGTCGGTGAGAATGGGCGTCCCGGGTCGGCCGTTCCTGCCCGGATAGGCGTAGCCGCCGCCCTTCACCTCCAACACCATGGTGGTCGTCTTCGTCGTGGCCGTCGCAGTCGTGGTCGTCGCTGTTGTTTGCGTCGTCATGCTCATCACCCCGTCAGCCGGTCAGCCCGCCCGTGCGGCGCAGCAGATGAATGAAGAAGGGCGCGCCCACGAGCGCGGTGAGAATCGAGACGGGCACTTCGCCCGCGGTCATCGTGCGGGCGGCGGTGTCGACCAAAAGCATGAAGAGCGCCCCGGCCAAGGCCGACGCCGGGAGCACCCGCCGGTTGTCCGCACCCGCGGCCATCCGGACGGCGTGCGGGACCAACAAACCCACCCAACCGATGAGGCCGCACATGGAGACGACCGAAGCCGTCAACATCGTCGCGCCCAGAATCACGGCCGCGCGGATGCGGCCCACGGGAATCCCGAGGGACTTGGCTTCGTCTTCAGGGAGCGCGGCGGCGTTCAACCGCCAACGGAGAAGCAGCAGCACCGCGGCGCCCAGCGCCGCCATCGGGAACCCCGCGGCAAGCGTCGAGAAGGACGCACCGGTCAGGGACCCCATCAGCCAGAAGGTGACGGCGGGAAGCACGTCCTGCGGGTCCGCGACGAACTTCACCAAGGAGACGAGTGCGGTGAAGAAGCTCCCCACGACGATGCCCGAGAGCACGATCATCAAAATCGGCGTGCCGCCGTCCCGGCGCCGGGCGATCAGCATCACGAGCGCGACGGCGGCGAGCCCGAAGACGAGCGCCAAGGACTGAACGAGCAAGGCGCCCGCGCTCAAGAGGATCCCGAGCACGGCCCCGAAGCTCGCGCCCGTGGCGACGCCGAGCGTATCGGGCGCGGCGAGAGGGTTCGAGAAGAGCGCCTGGAAGGCCGCCCCCGCCATCGCGAGTCCGGCCCCGGCGAGGAGCGCCAGAACGACGCGCGGGGCGCGCACGTTCCAGACAACGTTTTCAATCATGCGGCCGGCGTCGTCCCAAGGGGAGAGGGCCGCAAAGAGCTTTTCCGCCCCGATCGGAAAGCGCCCGACGGCGAGCGCCGCGACGGATGCGGCAATGGTCACGAGGGCGAGCACCGCCATCGCGCGCAGGAACCGCCCGCGCGCGAGCCGGTCCCGGAGCGCGCTCGCGGAGAGCGTGCGCGCCGGGGCGGATGAGGAATTTGCGGAGGAGTCGGCCGTCGTCATGGGGTTCAGCGCATCAAGGGTTCAACCGTACGGAGACGGATCAGCGCCCGCGGATGTTGGTGCCGGCGCCTTGGCCCGCCGCCGCGCCGGGATTGAGAATCCCCTCGATCTGGCGGTCGGTGAGCTCGATGCCGAAGGCGTTCCTGTAGAAGCGCTTGGCTTCCAGAGCAAGGTCGACGTCGGCGAAGCGTTCGGGGTGGAGTTTCGCCGCGACCCAAAGCCGCGTGAAGGGCGTCTCGGCGGACGGCGTAAAGGTGCGGTAGAAGCCCAAAGGCATCTTGAAGACGCGCCCGGTTTTGACGGCCGCGACTTCAGACCAGTCCTGCCCGGAGGTCTTCCCGGCGTCGCCCTTCAGAAGGTCTTCGGGCATCACCGGCGTGAAGTTCGTGAGGAACACCACCTCCGGATCCCACGCGTAGACCTGCTCCATCGAAACGACCGCGTTGGCGTTCTCGCCCGTGACGCCCTCGGCCACGTTCCGGCCCGCGCCCTCGCGGATCCAGTAGTCCCCGAAGAAGCGCTTGCCCGAGGTCACGATCTGGCGCTCGTCCATCCGCACGACGAACATCGCGCGGGGGCGTTCCTCCGCCTTCACGTCCTTCGTGCGTTCGCGCACGAGGGTATCGAGCCGTTCGACCTCGGCCTTCAAGGCGACCTTCTTGGCGCCCTCTGGGTCCGCTTCCGGGAAGAGGTTCCCGAGCGTAGCCATCCAGGCGTCAAAGGTCGCCATCGCGTCGTAGTCCCACTTCGTGGTGGAGACCGCGTAGGCGGCGAGCTCGGCGCTTCTGAGCATGTCGATCGTGCGGCGGTCGGCGGCGTTCACCAACACCACGTCGGGCTCCAACGCCATGAGGGCTTCGAGGTTGACCGAAGCCCCCTTCATGAAGGCGTGGTCGGCTTTGAGCACCTCGGGGAAGACTTCACCCAGAAGTCCCGACTTCGCGGCGGCCCAGCTCGACGGATGCATCCCCACAATCACGTCCCCGCGGCCCGTGTAGACCGCAACGGCCGAGGCCATGGGGAAGATGTTCGTGACGACGGCGCGCTCGATCCTTTCGGGCACCTCCACCCGGTC
>NZ_JH604961.1 GCF_000250875.1 Sutterella parvirubra YIT 11816
CGACGGGCGGCGTCGCCGCCGTCGGGTCCGGCACGGGCCTTCCGCCCATGCCCAGGCCCCGGACGGCGCCGCCGAAGCCTGCGGCGCCCGCGAAGGGCCGCGAGGGCGCGGCCGACGGGGAGCTCCCTCCCTGGGGAGAGCCCTCCGCCGGTTGAGGTCCTGCCCGATGACCTCGTCGAAGACGACGTCGGCCAAGCCGACCTGGATTCGCCGAGGCCGCTCAACTGGCGAGAGATGATTCGGGCGGCCGGACTCGAGGGTCCGGTCAAGATGATCGCCGTGCAGGGACAGGTGCTGTCGCTCACGGAAGATTCAGTAAAATTGCGCCTTGGCGTCGCGGCACTGGCTACCGAACCCAACCGCCGCGCCTTGGCCGAAAAGATGAGCGCGCGAACGGGCCGACCCTTCCGCGTCGTCTTTGAAGTGGGCAACGTCGAGGGGACTACGGTCGCCGACGAGGAGCGCCGCGAAAGGGTCGACGCGCACCGCGCGATGGTCGAAGCCTTCCGCAAGGATCCCTTCGTCATCGACGTCGCCGAATTGTTCGGAGGCACGGTCGACGAAGACTCGATCCGCGCGCTCCAGCCGGAAGATCCGGATTCAACAACCAACGAGAGGTAACCCGCGATGCGAGGTATGGGTGGAATGGGCGGCATGGGCGGCCTGATGGCGCAGGCGCAGAAGATGCAGGCGAAGCTCGCCAAGGTGCAGGAGGAAATCGCCCGCACCGAAGTCGAAGGCGAAGCCGCCAACGGCGCCGTCAAGGTGACGATGACCGGCAAGCACGAGTGCCGCCGCGTCGTGATCGATCCGAAGGTGGTCGACCCCGAAGACGTCGAAATACTCGAAGACCTGGTGACGCTCGCGGTCAACGACTGCGTGACGAAGATCGCCGCGATGAGCGAGCAGGCCATGCGTCAGGCGGTGCCGCTGCCGCCGGGCATGAAGATGCCGTTCTGAGAACGACGCGGAAACGGAAGTCGGAGGGGAGCCGCTTTTTTGGAAAAGCGTTCCCCTCTTTGCTTAAGAAGGCCGGAACTCGATTGTCGGCCAAGGATGTTTTCAAGATCATGCGTACCCCCGATACGGTGCTCGAAGCCTGGCTTCGGGACGACTGCCCCTTTGAAGATCTCACCTCCGCGGGCCTCGGGATCGAACGCGTGCCCGGCAGGCTCGAAGCCCGCGTGAAGGCCCCGGGCCTCGTCGCGGGGACGGCGGACGCCGCGCGCATTCTCGAAATGGCGGGGGCGAAGGTGCGCCTCCACGTCCGGGACGGCGACCGGTTGGACACCAAGGGCCTCGTGCTCGAAGCCGAAGGCGAGGCGGGTGAACTCCACCAGACCGTCAAGGTCGCGCAGTGCGTGATGGAGTACGCCTCGGGGATCGCGAACCGCACGGCCGAGATGGTCGCGGCGGCCGAACGCGGACGCCCGGGCTGCCGCGTCGGACTCACGAGGAAGCACATGCCGGGGACGAAGTACCTCTCCGCCGCCGCGGCTCTCGCCGGGGGCGGCATCATGCACCGCTGGGGTCTCTCGGACTCGATCCTCGTCTTCGATCAGCACCGCGTCTTCACGGAGGACGATTGGGCCCCCGCGTTTGCGCGCTTGAAGAGCTTCTCGCCCGAGCGCAAGGTCGCGGCGGAAGCCGACGGCGTCGAAGAAGCGATGCGCCTCGTTGACCTCGGGGTCGACATCCTGCAGTGCGAGCGCTTCACGCCGGAGGGCCTCGCGGAATTGATTCCGCAGGTGAAGGCGAAGAACCCGCAGTTGGTCGTCTCCGCCGCCGGGGGCGTGCAGGCCGCGAACGCCGAAGCGTACGCGCGCGCCGGGTGCGACCTTCTCGTGACGAGCTGGCCCTATTTCGGGAAGCCCTTCGACGTCAAGATGATCCTCTCGCGGAGGCCCGAATGACGGTGCGTCTTTCGGCTTCGCTGGAGCACCTCATCGAGGCTTTGGCGGAGCTCCCGGGCTTGGGTCCCAAAAGCGCGCAGCGCGCGGCCTTTCATCTTTTGGACAAGGACGCCGCGCGCCTTGCCCGTCTTTCCGAAGCGGTGACGGAAGCAAAGACGAAGCTGAAGCGCTGCCGCTCCTGCCGCACGTACTGCGAAGGGGACGTCTGCCCGGTCTGCGCGGACGAACGCCGCGACCGGGGGCTTCTCTGCGTCGTGGAGAGCGTGCCCGACCAGATGGCGTTGGATGCGTCCCTTGCCTGGCCCGGGCTCTACTTCATCCTCTCGGGGCGCTTGTCGCCGATGGAGGACCGGGGCCCCGAGGAAGTGGGGCTGACCGACCTCATCGCCCGCGTCGAAGAGGGACTCCGCGAAGACAACCTCCGCGAGGTGGTCGTGGCGACGAGCTATACGCCCGAAGGCGACGCGACCGCATACTACGTGATCGAAGCTCTGAAGAAGCGCGCGCCGGACCTGCGCGTCACCCGGCTCGCGCGCGGTCTGCCCTCGGGGATTGAGATCGAATACACTGACCTATCCACGCTCGCGGGCGCGGTCTACGACCGTCGCGAGCCCTGAGAAGCCGGCGCGCGCATCCCGGCGGCGCGCCGCTTCTCCAACGAACACTGCGCCGACGAAGGCCAATGAAGAAAGTTTCCATGACGACCAAAGAACACATCCTTGCCGCGCTTGAAGACGCCCGCATCGGGCTCGAAAACCTCATGCGCGACGACGCCGCGCTCGCCGCGATCGGCGAAGCCGCGCGACTGATGGCGGAGACGATCCGCGGGGGCGGCACGGTCTGGAGCTGCGGCAACGGCGGGAGCCTCTGCGACGCGATGCATTTCGCGGAAGAAATGACGGGGCGCTTCCGCAGCGACCGCAAGCCCTACGCGGCCTGCGCCATCGCGGACGCCTCGCACCTCGCCTGCGTCGGGAACGACTACGGATACGAACACGTCTTCTCGCGCTGGATCGAGGCGCACGGGCGAAAGGGCGACGTCCTTCTCGCGATCACGACGTCGGGGACGAGCAAGAACGTTCTGCGCGCCGTCGAAGCCGCCCGCGCCAAGGGCGTGCGCGTCGTGGGGCTCACGGGGCGCCCCGGGTCGGCGATCACCGACATTGCGGACGTCTCGATCGTGACGCCCGCGGGCCGCTGGGCGGACCGCGTCCAGGAGCTCCACATCAAGTGCATCCACATCATGATCGAGTTGATCGAGCGCGAGCTCGATCCGCAGAACTACGCCGGCGAATGACGGGCGGAGGACGCGACGAATGAGACGGGGCGGGGTCCTTGGAACCCACGCCCCGTTTTCATAGGCGCCTTACGCCGCAGGCTCTTCGTAGAGCCGGTAGGAGCCGTCGCGCCAGCGCACGAAGGGATGGAAGTGCGCGGCCTCAAGGAGCGGCGCCGCCTTCGGGTCGAACCTTGCTGCGTCGCGAAGCCGCATGAGGACCGTGTTGGCGGGCGTGGGCACGCCGACGGGCTCGTTCCCGACGGTGAACCAGAGCGCCGTCGGTCGGCCCTGAGGCTTCACCGGGAGGATGCGTCCCACGGGGAGCTCGCCCCTCGCCACCCGGGCGTCGACGAGGCAGAGTTCCGCCGGGTCGGCTTCGCCCAAGGCAACCGACGATTCCGCGGCTTCCCCCGCTTCGCCTTCTTCGACGCGCAGCAGGTGCGGACGGTCCTTCCAGATCGTGGCGTAGCGGCCGGCGGCATCGTCGTCGATGAGCGAAGCGAGCCCGAAGAAGGTGGTCGCCGTCGCTTCCTCGCTGCGAAGCGTCCGGAGCGTCACGACGCGGACGCCTCGCTCCTGAAGCGCCCTCGGCACCCACGACTCGTGCCGGTTGCCGCAAAAGCCGAAAAGCTCGAACCCGGTGTCCTTCGTCGCCTTGGGGCTGCCGCGCCAGAGCAGGTCGAAGGGCTCATCCGCGTCCCAGGCGTCTTCGTCCGGAGGCGAGGCGATCAGGCAGGCGAGCGCCTTCCCGAACGTGCCGACGGCGTCGACGTCGTTCGGTCGTACGAGCGCGGCGAGCGCCACATCGGGGTAGTGGTTCGGGATGATGTTCTGTTGCGCGAGGGAGCGCCGGATCATCGCTCGGGTGTTGATGCTCAGGGCGAGCTCGACGTCGGTTCGTCCGGGGACAGCGTAGGTGCCGACGTAGCAGCCGTCGGTTACGGCGTACCAACCCCGGAAGGTCCAGTCCCCGAGCGGTGCGGTGAGTTCTTCGGGTGCGAGCTGGACGGGAATCGCCGCGGCGTCCAGGGCGACGTCGGACAACTTTTTGGAGCGGTCGAAGCGCGGTACCCAATATTCAGCCTCCGGGACGCTCGTGTAGGTCAGAAGGTTCGACGTACGCCAACACCCGCTGGAGGCGCTCGTGATGTCGGCTGTCCCGAGGAAGCCCGCGTCCGCAGCGTGAGCGGCGGTCTGCCAAAACTCAGGGGTACGCGTCTCAAGCGGAGTGCGCGCCAGAATTCGGACGATCTTCCGACGGAGTTCCTCGTCCGTCAGTTCCGGATGAAGCCAATCAGGGGAGATGTCTGCGGCCGTCGCGTCCTCCGGCAGGGCACGGATCGTCTTGATCGGGAAGGTGAGGCGGCGCACGGTGGAGAAGGCCTTCTGGTGGAAGGCGCGGGCGTTGTCCGAAGGGAGCCGGTGATTCACGCCGCGGGGAGCCTCGGGAAGTCCCAGCTGCAGGCAGGCGCGCTCCAAA
This sequence comes from Sutterella parvirubra YIT 11816, assembly GCF_000250875.1. Lineage (GTDB taxonomy): Bacteria > Pseudomonadota > Gammaproteobacteria > Burkholderiales > Burkholderiaceae_F > Sutterella > Sutterella parvirubra. The sequence goes on from NZ_JH604961.1 coordinate 4,673, forward strand.
GCTTCCTTCATGGCGATGGCCGCGTACCAAAGTGCTTCAAAGGCGGTTGCGGGGAAGGCCGCACTTGCTCGAACGAGGCGGGCCCGCCCAAGTTTGTCGAGTTTCTTTTCGCGGCGAATCAGCGCCTTCGGGTCCAAATCGGCGGGATCTTCTGCGGAGAGTTCGAGAATGCCCGCCAACGTCTTCGCAACGGTTTCCATCGGACCTTTGCCGTGTTCGCTCCAGGCCAGCAGCGCCTCCTTGTTGCCCTGCTGGATGGCGCTTCGAAGGCGAAGCCACCTGACGGCGTACGAGTCGGGTGCGTCCGGACGGACGGCCTGCGCCGTGACCTCGGCCCAGGTGGGGTGGGGGTCGAAAACCGGACCTGC
>NZ_JH604962.1 GCF_000250875.1 Sutterella parvirubra YIT 11816
TTACACGTTATTCCCTTACTAGTCCTTAGAGGGCGGTGCCGACCCGTCTTTTCGCACTGTCCGGAGACCGCCCATGCAGCGCCGCACGCTTCTTCCGATGCTTCTTCTCGCTCCCGCCGCGCTGACAGCCGGTCCGGCCCTGGCCCGCGGCTTGAAGGCCCCGGCGAAGGCGCAGCCGACGTTCGGGGAGACGCCCGACGGGCGGGCGGCAGGTGTCGAGAAGGTGAAGAGCGCCCCGATCGCCTCCAACATCCGCGCGGGCCTTCCCCGCTACATGCACCCGGTCGCGGCTTGGCGGGTGTGAGGAGCGTCGGCGCACACTGATCCGGCCAACCCGGCTGATCCGGCCGAACCCGGTCGAACCCGGCCGAGCGATTGCGGAGCTGCGGCCGAAGCGCCGCCGCCCGAATCACGCCCCGTACAAACAAAGAAGCGGCGTTGGGTTTTCACGCCCAAAGCCGCTTTTCTCACCGAATCGTCCGCCGACCTGACCGGTTCTCCCCTCCGGACCGGCCGACGAAACGCCCCGGTCAGAACTTGTGGTTCACCCCCACGAAGACGGTCGAGGCCGAGTGGCCCGGCTTGTCGGTCGGGAAGTTCGAAGAACCGCCGCCGCCCGTCAGACCGTAGTTGGCGAGGTCGCCGTTCCAGACAGCCGCGACGCCCGTGTAGAGGAACGTGCGCTTCGAGAGCGAGTAGTCGTAGCGGGTGCCGGCCGCAACCGCATCGCCGTCCGAATCCGTGAGGTTCTTCAGGTACCCCACGCTCGCGGCCCACTTGCCCTGCCCCATCGGCATCGAGAAGCCCACCTGAGTGGCGAGCACGTCGGAACCCTTCCGGATGTCGTCCGCACCCTTCTTGTAGGCCATCGTGAAGACGGGCTTCACGACGCCGAAGTCGTAGCCGACCGAAAAGTCGAGCTGGTAGTCGGTCGAGGGCGACACGTCGCCCGAGGGCATCACCTTGTGTTCGGCCTTGGCAGCGGAGGCGGCCCCGACGACGGTCAACGCATCCTGCATGAAGCGCACCGACGCGCCGTAGTAGTTGCCGCGGGTGGTCGAGACTTCGCCGTTCTTCTTCGTCGTTTCGCCGAGACCCACGAAGAGGCTCACGATCGTGCTGCCGAAAAGCTTGGGCGAGGTGTAGGAGATTGCGTTTTCGCTACGGGCGTTGAAGTCGTCCATCGCGCCGCCGTTGACGCCGGCGTAGCCGGGCGCGGAGAAGGTGCCCATGGCGGAGCCGAGCGAGTAGCCCACCGGGTCGGTCGAAGCCAACGCGATGAAGGTCGGCGTGTACTGGTAGCCGAAGCGCACTTCACCGAAGGAACCACGGAGACCGAGGTTCGCCTGACGCTGGAACATGTAGTTCCCGGCCGTGGGCGAGCCGTCGGGGGTGGACATGCCGTTCTCCGGCAGGAAGCCCATCTCAAGGTTGAAGGAGGCCTTCAAGCCTTCGCCCATGTCCTCTTCGCCCGAGACGAGGAGGAACGAGGGCGTCGCGCCGCCCGACGACAGACGCCCCTGCGTGCCGCTGCTCGTCGTGTAGGCCTCGACGTACGTGTCGATGCGGCCCGAAACGTTGATGTCGGCCGCCTGGGCGGGGATCGAAAGCGCGGCGCAGGCGAGCGCCGTCGCGGCGGAGAGCACGCGGACCGCGGCGGTCTGGCGAAGGAGCGTCATGGTTGGATTTCCTTTGGTTTTTCTTTTGCCGTAGGGAAAAGACGGGCTCGGACAGGCGTCGTCCGTCTTCAGGTGACGCGAAGCCTATCAGAAAAACCGCAGAAACGTACCGAGCGTTACTCAAAAGTAGCCGAAATGCGGTATCCGCGTTGCACGGGGCCGACAGGACGGAAGGCGAAAAAAGTACGTGCGCACACAAAAACGCTGTGAAATCAAGCGATTTCACGGCGTTCCGTACTTGATGCGGCGCCGGGCGGGGCGCCCGGCGGATTGTCGGGGCTTATTCGGCGGCCTGCGGATTCGCGGCCGGGACCGGGGTCTTCAAGAGGCGCGAGACGAAGGTCGCGACGTAGGCGTGGACGCGTTTGAGCGGAATCTCACCCTTTTCGTCCGCGGGGCCGGAGGCCTGCGCCATGGGACGCGTGCCTTCCAAAAGACGGAAGTCCATGCTCTTCAACTTCCCCTCCACCACCGCGAGGTCGTAGGTGATGGTCTTGGGGCAGGCCCCGGCGGGTTCGCCCTCACGCGTGAGCCTCGCGGCGACGCCGCCCGCCTGCATGCCCATGAGCAGCACGTTGTCCAACTGCTCGGACTGGATCTTGGCGTTCGGCATCAGGCAGACCGTTTCGCCGGGGGTGAGCATCATGCGGCCGACGTCCCCCGTCGCCACCGTGTCGGCGGGCGTGGCCGCGTCAGCCTGGGCGTCGGCATCGCCGCCCCCGAACCCCGGCATCGAGCCGCAGCCCGCGAGGAGCACCGTGCCGGTGAGGATCGCCGCGGCGAGGAAGGTCTGTCGGCGAAGAGTGGTCGTGAGGGTCGGCATGGGCTTGACTCCGGTGTGTGGTGAAGCTTCTTGTGTTCCTTTTCGGGGCGCGTCCGTGCGGCCGTTTCGAGCGTTCGTCGGCTCTTCCCGAGCCTACGCGCAACGCCGTCTTCTCGCGCCCTTGACGCTCCATTGTACTTTCGGTGCGGAGGAAAGTTCGCTTTCCGGATCGTTTTTGAGGCGGATTCGAAGAAGCCCTTTGACGGTGATGAGGGCGAAGGCTGGGACGAAGGTTTTGGGGAAGGTTTGGGCGGAGGGGCCCTCTTCCCGGAGGCTTCCGCCCGAAGGCTTCCCGCGCGCGTGATAACATCGGGCGCACACATCGAAGGCGACGATGCGCACGATGCGGAGAGTCTCTTCAAGGCTTCTCCCGGCGCCGCGCCTTCTTCTCAAGCAACGGCATTCTTCTTCCCGGGCGCCGCCCACCGGCCGGCGCCCCGCACCACGACATGACGAAACCCGTTCAGAAAGTCCTCCTCATGATCCTCGACGGCTGGGGCCGCGGCGACGGCTCCCGCGCCGACGTGATCTCGACGGTCCGCCCGCCCTTCCTCACCAACCTCGAAGCCTCCTGGCCGCACGCGCTCCTCAGGACCGACGGCCTTTACGTGGGGCTCCCTGAAGGCCAGATGGGGAATTCGGAAGTCGGCCACCTCAACATCGGCGCCGGCCGCGTCGTCTACCAGGACCTCGTGAAGATCAACAAGGCCTGCCGCGAGGGCACCCTGGGTGAGATCGAGGGCGTGAAGGCCTTGGTCTCCGCCGCGAAGAAGCCGGGCGCGCGTCTGCACCTCATGGGGCTCTTTTCGGACGGGGGCGTCCACGCCTCGAACGAACATCTCTACGCCTTCCTCTCGCTCGCCAAGAAGGAAGGGATTGAGGACGTCTGCGTCCACGCCTTCATGGACGGGCGCGACACCGACCCGAAGAGCGGGCTCGGGTTCATGCGTGAATTGGAAGCCAAGCTCGAATCCGGCGAGCTCCCCGGCAAAGTGGCGAGCATGATCGGCCGCTACTACGCGATGGACCGCGACAAGCGTTGGGAGCGCGTGAAGGAAGCCTATGACCTTCTGACGAAGGGGACCGGCAAGGCCGCCCCCCGCATGTCGGACGCTTTGGAAGCGAGCTACGCCGAGGGGGTGACGGACGAATTCGTGAAGGCGACCGTGGGGATCGACGCCGAGGGGCAGCCCCTCGGCCTCATCCGCCCGGGCGACGCCGTCCTCTTCCTCAACTTCCGAAACGACCGCGCGAAGGAACTCACCACGGTGCTCACCCAGCGCGAAGAGTCCGGCATGACGCCGATCCCCATCTTCTTCGCGACGATGACCCCGTACGACGCGTCCTTCACCGGGCTCACCGTCCTCTTCCCGAAGGAAAACGTCGTCAACACGATCGGCGAATGGGTGGCGAAGCAGGGGCTCACGCAGCTCCGCATTGCGGAGACCGAAAAGTACGCGCACGTGACGTTCTTCCTGAACGGCGGGCGCGAGGCGCCGTTCGAGGGCGAAGACCGCATTCTGGTCCCGTCGCCCAAGGTGGCGACCTACGACTTGAAGCCCGAGATGAGCGCGCCTGAAGTCGCGGAGAAGCTCGCCGCCGCTCTGCGCGAAGAGCGCTTCGACTTCGTCTGCCTCAATTTCGCGAACGGCGACATGGTGGGCCACACCGGCGTCTACGACGCCGTCGAGAAGGCCGTGAAGGCCGTCGACGACGCGGCGAAGATCGTGGTGGAGGCGGCTTTGGAATCCGGCTACGAAGTCGTCCAGATCGCCGACCACGGGAACGCCGACTGCGTGATGAATGCGGACGGGAGCCCCAACACGGCGCATTCCTTGTCGCCCGTGCCGATCACGGTGGTGAGCAAGAGGGTCGCGGCGGTTCAATCCGGCGTCTTGGCGGACGTCGCGCCCACCGTGCTCGCGATGATGGGGGTGGAGGCGCCCGCTGAGATGACGGGGAAGGTGCTGGTCTCGTTCAAGTGAGGTGACCGGGTTGCCCGGACGGCCTGACGGTTGACGCAGGCTGACGAAGGACGCTGCGGCGGGGAGCCCGGCGTCCTTTGTTTTGCGAGGAGGAACAACAGACGGTCGAAAGGCGGACGACGACCGACCGGACGGAGCACGGAGCCAAGCGCTCCGAGCCGGGGTTTCCTTGAGTTTGCGGAGGTTTTTCGGCCGATTTGCAGATACCCCACGATACCTCGGGCGATTTCGGGCGACAATGTCGGAATCACTTTGACAGACCGGCGGCCTCGGGCCGCCTTCGCCCTGCCTTTTTCAGCGCATTTGTGCGCCTTCCTGCGCCTGGGCGAAGGTTGGTTTCAGCCACCTCCCAACCCCGAACTCATCCACCCATGCAGCTCACATCCCGAGACCTCAACGCCGCGCTTTGGGCGGCCGCGGACGAAATGCGCAAGGTCATGTCCGCCGACGTCTACAAGGACTACCTCCTCGGCCTCGTCTTCTACAAGGCGCTCTCCGACAAGATGCTGGTCGAAGCCTACGACCTCCTCACCGACGAAAAGCCCGAGAGTCTCGAAGCCGCTCAGGAAGCGTATGAGACCGCGGCCGCGGATCCCGACACCTGGGAAGAGCTCGAGGCCGAGATGACCGCCCGCTTCGGCTGTGCGATCCTCCCGCAGCACACCTTCACGGCGTTCTACGAGCAGATCAACAACCGCACCTTCATGCTCCGCGACCTGCAGCAGGCCTTCCGCGAAGTGGAGACCGCGAAGGGCGACGTCTACGAAGGACTCTTCGAAGACTTCGACGTGGACTCGAAGGACCTCGGGAAGACCGTCGACAAGCGCAACGACATGATCGCGTCCGTCATCAAGGCGCTCGCGCACATCGACTTCAACCTCTACGACGAAGACGCCCTGGGCGACGCCTACGAGTACCTGATCTCGCAGTTCGCGTCGGAATCCGGGAAGAAGGCGGGCGAGTTCTACACGCCGCAGTCGGTCTCGGAATTGATCGCGAGCATCGTCACTCACGGCCAGGCCTCGAAGTACGGCTTCACGGTCTACGACCCGACGTGCGGGTCGGGGTCGTTGCTTTTGCAGATCCGCAAGTTCGTCGAGAACGCCGGCGGCGTCGACAACCAGGCGGCCGTGCACTACTTCGGGCAGGAGCTCAAAAACCAGACCTACAACCTGGCGCGCATGAACATGATGCTTCACCGCGTGCCGGGGTCCCACCAGCATCTGCGAAACGGCGACACGCTCGATGCCGACTGGCCGACGGACGAGCCCACGAACTTCGACGCGGTCGTGATGAATCCGCCCTATTCCCAGAAGTACGACGCCCGGGAGGGGCTCCTCTCCGACCCGCGCTTCGCCCCCTACAAGAAGCTCCCGCCCGCGAGCAAGGCGGACTTCGCGTTCCTCATCCACGGGTTCTACCACCTGAAGGAAACAGGGACCATGGGGATCGTGCTCCCGCACGGGGTGCTATTCCGCGGGGGCGCGGAAGGCGTCATCCGCCAACGATTGTTGGAGACGGGGAGCATCTACGCCGTGATCGGTTTGCCCGCCGGGATCTTCTTCTCGACCGGGATCCCGACCTGCGTGATCATCCTGAAGAAGCAGAACCCGTCCCGCGACGTGCTCTTCATCGACGCATCGAAGGACTTCAAGAAGGAGCGCGCGAAGAACTACCTGATGCCCGAGCACCTGGAGAAGATCTTCCAGGCGTACCTCGACCGCAAGGACGTGGAGAAGTACGCGCACTTGGCGTCGTTTGACGAAATCCGGGAGAACGACTTCAACCTCAACATTCCGCGCTATGTCGACACCTCGGAGGAAGAGGAAGAGATCGACCTGCAGGCGGTCTTCCGCGAGCTCGCGGAGATCGAGCGGGAGGAAGCTGAGGTGGATCGGAAGTTGGCGGGGTTCTTTGCCGAACTCGGGATCTCGATGAAGTGAGGATCAAGCATGAACCCCAAACTACGTTTTAAGGAACCTCTTCACGGAAGAGGTT
>NZ_JH604963.1 GCF_000250875.1 Sutterella parvirubra YIT 11816
CGGAGAGCGCCCCGAGTCGGCCCGGAGAAATCCTCAATCCTTCACCACCCGGCAGCAGTCGGGCAAGGTTTCCTGCATGGGCTCGGCGGGGACGACCTTGTCGTTCAACTGCGTGAGGGTCGCGGGCGAGGTGCCGTCGACGCGGAACGTGTGAAGCACGTCGCCCGAGGGGCTCTTCAGGAGCATCCTCCCGTCCCTGACCTCGTAGAAGCCGGTTTCAATGCCCTGCTCCTCCTTGATGGAGAGCGCGTAGCACTTGTAGTCGTCGAGCGAAAGCTCCGCGGGACTTCCCTCTCCGGACTTCGCGACGAGCGTGCCGGAATAGTGCCCGATGAAGGGCTTGATGTCCGCGGCATTGGCGGTATTGGTGTCGGCCGCTTGGGCCGATGCCGCAAGGCAGGCGGCGAGGCCTGCGGCGATGAGAGTCGTGAAGTGCGTAAGGCGCATGATGGTTTCACCTTCTGGTCGTGAATGCGGGCTGGGAACGGTCTCCTGAAGTTCTGCGAAGGGGCTTCGTTGTTCTTCCTTGTCCCTTCTCCGTTCCACCGCCCTCCGAGGGGTCGATGTGCGGCGGGCGGCGCGCTTGAGTGCGGCGCCCTGCGTGAGGTGAAACCTACCACCAGCGGATGGAAAAAGGCTGAGGAGAGCCTCTACGGAAGCTCAACCTCAGCCTTTCATCAAGGAATCATGGGCGATTTACGCAACGGCGTCGCCCTCTCGGCAACGGCGTCACATGTTCTTCGCGCGCAGCTCCCGCTCGCGCTTCAGGCGCTCCGCGCGGCGCGTCGCCGCGATCGTGAAGAGCGCGTCGGAGGAGGAATTCAACCCCGTTTCGCACGAGTCCTGGAGCACGCTGATGATGAAGCCCACGGCGACGACCTGCATCGCGGTCGTCTGGTCGATCCCGAAAAGCCCGCAGGCCAAGGGAATGAGCATGAGGGAGCCGCCCGGGACGCCCGAAGTCCCCGCGGCGCAGATGGAGGCGACCACGGACAAGAAGACCGCGGTCCCCACGCCCGTCTCGATCCCGAGCGAGTGCGCGGCCGAGAGCGTGATCACCGTGATCGTGATGGCGGCCCCCGCCATGTTGGCGGTGGCGCCCACGGGGATCGTCACGGAGTACGTCGCTTCCGGAACGTTCGCGCGGCGGCAGAGGTCGATGTTGACCGGGATGTTGGCGGCCGACGACCGGGTGAAGAACGCGGAAATGCCCGACTCCTTCAGACACATGAAGGTGAGCGGATAGGGATTCTCGTGGGTGCACCACCAGACGAGCGCGGGGTTCAGAACCAGCGCCGTGAAGGCCATCGCACCCAGGAGCACCGCGAGGAGCTGCACGTACTCGCCCAGAATCCCGAAGCCTTCCGTCGCGAAGGTCTGGGACACCAGCCCGAAGATCCCGACGGGAGCGAAGCGGATGACGACCCGGACGACCAACCCCACCGCGTCCGCGGCGTCGGCCAACATCTCGCGCGTCCCCTGGCGGGCGCGCCGGAGGATGAGCCCCAGGGCGATCGCCCACGTGAGGATCCCGATGTAGTTCGCGTTGACGAGCGCGCGGAAGGGATTGTCGACGACGTTGAGAACCAGCCCCGTGATCACGTCGGCGATCCCGCCCGGGGCCTGAAGCCCCTCTTCCGCGGCGGCCAAGGTGATTTCGACCGGCCACAGGAAGGACGCGACGACGGCGATCACGGCGGACGCAAAGGTCGAGACCGCGTAGAGCCCGAGGATGGGCTTCACGTGCATGCCTTCCGACTGCACGGCGGAGTTGTTGGCGATCGAGGAGAGGACGAGCACGAAGACGAGGACGGGGGCGACGCCCTTCAAGGCGTTGACGAAGATCGTCCCCAGAATCCCGACGGAGGAGGCGGCCGAGGGCCAGGCGTACGCTAAGGCGATGCCGAGAATGAGGCCGACCAGAATCTGCTTCACGAGCGAGCCCTGAAGGAAGGGCATCGCGAAGCGAAAGAACGGAGCAAGTGTTTTCTTCATAGAAATCCCTCAGGAAACCCTCG
>NZ_JH604964.1:0-1127 GCF_000250875.1 Sutterella parvirubra YIT 11816
CATCGTGATGCGCGAGCCCGAAGGCACGGTGACGTTGGTCCCCACCGGCCCGCTCACCAACATCGCGCTCGCCGCCAGGATGGAGCCCCGCATCGTCTCCCGCGTGAAGGAAGTGGTCCTGATGGGCGGGGGCTACCACATCGGGAACGTGCGGCCCTTTGCCGAATTCAACATCGAAAACGACCCGGAGGCCGCCCACATCGTGTTTTCGGAATCCTGGAAGGTCGTCATGGTGGGGCTGGACCTCACTTATCAGGCGCGCGCCGACGAAGCGGTGCGCGGGCGCGCCCGCGGGATCGACACGTTCCCCGGAAGGCTCTTCTCGGACGTCTTGGAAGCCTTCGCGATCAACTACAAGAAGAGGAGCGGCTTCACCGCGCCCCCGGTGCACGACCCCTGCGCGGTCGCGTACGTGATCGATCCGACGGTCGTCGAAACCGTGCCGGTGCCGATTTCGATCGAGATGACGGGGACGTTGACGCGCGGGATGACCGTGGCGGACTTCCGCCGTCCGGCCCCTGAAGGGTGCCATACCCACGCCGCTGTGAAGCTCGATCAGGAGCGCTTCTGGGCGATGGTGTTCGACGCCGTTGAGCGTCTCGGCGACCCGGACCCCGGCGTCGTGCTTCCGAAGGATTGAGGCTTGCCCGGCGCGTGGGCGAGGCTTCGCCCGCGCCTTGCACGAAAGCGCCTCTCTCTTGACGGATCGTGCTTTCAGGGATTGCCCGAAAGTGTGTTTTGACGCGCTTTCGGGCATCGTCGTTTTAAAATTCCCTTCAGACGACCAAACGCCGGATTGCCTACGCAACCGGTGGTTATCCCGGAGAAAATGATGAACGACATTCCCATCATCCAGTTGCCCGATCACGCTTCCGCAGAGGCGCTTGAGCGCATCGATGGGATGCGCGTGAGGCTCCTGAAGATGCTCATGGCGAAGGCGGACGGCCCGGGTGAGCACGCGGGGTGCGTGCCGGGGTTCCAGTGGACGGTGAGGCGCCCCTCCAACAATGCCGGGCAGGGCTTCTACGACCCGGCCTGCGCCTTCATCCTGCAGGGCGTCAAGCGCTCGACGATCGGCGAACGGGTCTTCGAGTACGGCGAAGGCAGGATGATCGTCACCGCCGTCG
>NZ_JH604964.1:1165-5332 GCF_000250875.1 Sutterella parvirubra YIT 11816
GATCGTCACCGCCGTCGACGTGCCGTCGAACTACTGCGTCGTCGCGGAAAAGGACGGGAAGCCCATGGTGGGCGTCTCGATCAAACCCTCCGCCGACATCTTCGCGGAGCTTCTTCTCCAGATCGAAGAAAACGCTTCGAGCCCCGTCTTCAACCATCCGTGCGAGTGCGGCTTCATGACGTGCGGCGCGGACGAGGCGGTACTGTCCGCGTTCCTGCGGCTTGCCGAACTCCTCGACGACCCGGTGAAGGCGCCGCTGCTTTCCCCCATGATCATGCGCGAAATCCACATGCGGCTCCTTTTGGGCCCGCAGGGCCAGTACCTGCGCGGGATCTTTGCGTCCCACACCCGCACGACGCGCGTGCGCCGCGTGATCCGCCACCTTCAGGAGCACTACGACGAACCGTATTCGTTGGCGCAGCTCGCTGAAATGGCCGCGATGTCGCCCACGAACTTCCAACGCTGCTTCCGGGAAGTGACGCAGGTGAGCCCCTTGCAGTACCAGAAGCGCCTGCGTCTGGTGCAGGCGCAGCGCCTCATGCTCGCCGAAGGGATCGACGCCGCGAGCGCGGGCTTCCGCGTCGGCTACAAGAGCTCGGCGCAGTTCTCCCGCGACTACGCGCGGCTCTTCCAGGTGCCCCCGAAGCGCCACATCGCGCAGCTGCGCTCGGCCGGTTGATCAAGGCCGGTTGATTCTGACCGGTCCCTCAATGAAGAAGGCGGAGGTCGCCCACCCGGGCGGCCTCCGCCTGTTTCAACTCAGCAGTCACAGATCCTTGTTCATTCTTCGATCCCGCCGGGCGAACCCGCCGCATAGGGATGAAGGTGTCCGGACGAAGGCCGCGGGTTCTCCGCGCATAAAAACGCGCCCGCAGATGCAGAGACTGCGGGCGCCCGAAAGGAGGAGAGAGAGGAGAATCTGTTGTTCTTATTGGATTCTCATCCCGTACCGGACCAGGGTGAAGGGAGAGTGGAGGAGGAAGGCCGATGACCAGTCGGGAGACCCTTCCTCTTCGTCTTCAAGCCTGCCCGATTAGGGCACCTTGAAGTCGAACTGGTGGCACTGGTTGCAGAAGTTTTCGCTGTCGCTGTGGCCCATGTGGCAGCTGGCGCAGTCGAGTTCGTTGCCGTAGTGCGGGGAGACGTGCGGGTTCGTCGGCTTGACGTCCTTCGTCGAGGCGACGAGCGCGTCGACCTGGTGGCAGCCCGTGCAGGTCTGCGTCGTCACTTCGCCCTTGCCGTCGGGACCGTGGCAGCTCTTGCAGTCAAGGCCCATCTTCGTATGGTGGTCGGCAACGCCCGCGGAGGCCGCGGTGGCGAAGAGAAGCGCCGCAGCGGCGGCGATGATCGCTTGCTTGAACATTTGTCGTGAATCCGTTCTGGGTCAAATGGGGTCGGAACGCCTGGTGCGTTCCACGGGGGACCCGGATGCTTCGCCCGGGTCCCTCCGGGCTTATGGTCGGAAGGGGACCGGCCGCGGCTGGTGGGCCGGTCCTCCGTTCCTTCGAGGGGTTTCTTAGGCCATCTTCGCGAACTCTTCGCCCGCGATCATGCCGAAGGTGAGGGCGTCGATGACGGCCACCGTGCCCAGACGCGAAGCGCCGTGCACGCCGCCCGTGATTTCGCCGCCGGCGTAGAGGCCCTTGATCGGCTGGCCGGTCGTGGCGGAGATCACCTGCGCCTTCGGGTTGATGAGGACGCCGCCCATCGTGTGGTGGATCTTCGGGCAGCATTCGATGCCGTAGAACGGAGCCTTCTTGAGAGAGAGGCCGTTGTTGAACTTCAGAATGCGGTGGAAGTCCTTGTCGTCGTCGGCCTTGACGTACTCGTTGAACTTCTTGACTTCAGCGAGGAACGCTTCCTTCGGGATCTTGTAGTGGTCGGCCAAAGCTTCGAGCGTGTCGAACTTCGTGACCGTCTTCATTTCGAGCGGGAGCTTGACGAAGGACGGGTTGATCGAGTCGACGATTTCCTGGTCGGCGATGGCGATCGGGTAGTTTTCATCCTGGCCGATGACCTGGAAGAGCGCGTCCGACTTGATCTTGCGGCCGGCGTGTTCGTCCATGAAGCGCTTGCCGGTCTTGCGGTCGACGACGATGCCGTAGTCCATGCAGGCGTGGTTGACGAAGTTCACCGACACGCCGAAGCCCTTTTCACGCGGGTTGCAGTACGGGAGGAACTGCAGCCAGCAGAGCTGGAGCGGCATGGCGCCGATGCCCATGGCCTTGATGAGCACGCCGGCCGTGGCGCCGGGCTGGTTCGTGGAGTCGGTCGTCGGGACGACGCGCGGGTCCTGAACCTGACGGAATTCGATGTCGCGGGAGAAGCCGCCGGCGGCGAGCATCACGCCCTTCTTGGCGCGGATCGTGACGGCCTTGCCGGTCTTGTTGTCGCGGTCGTCGTTCGTGAGCTTCATGTCGAAGCGGTAGCCCGTGCGGGCCGTGACGCCGACGACGGCGCCGTCATCGTCGAGAACGAAGTCGTCGAACTTGGCGCGGGTGCGGATGGTGACGTTCGAGAGCTTCTTCAATTCAGCCTGCATCGGACGGATGTAGCCCGAGCCCGTGCCCGCCTTGATTTCGTAGGAGCGGGGAACCGAGTGGCCGGCTTCGAAGAGCATCTTGTTGGGCACGAATTCGCAGCCGCAGTCGACGACCATCTGGATCGTGTCGTTGCAGCGGTCGGCGATCGTGGCGAGGAGTTCCGTATGGTTGATGCCGAGACCGTCCTTCAGGCAGTCGGCGATGAAGAGTTCCTTGCTGTCTTCGATGCCCTGAGCCTTCTGAACGGGGTTCACCGGGCAGGCGACGTTGCCGCCGCAGATGGCGGAGTTGCCGCCGACGACGCTCATCTTTTCAATGATGAGGACCTTGAGACCGGCGCGGCCGGCTTTCAAAGCACAGGCCATGCCGGCGAAGCCGGAACCGACGATCACGACGTCGTACTCTTCGTCCCACTTCTGAATCTTCGAAGCAGGAATGCCGGCGTGGGCGGCGGCGGACGTCATGAGGGCGGCGGCAGCGGCGGCACCGGTCTTGAGGAAGCCTCGGCGGGCAAGATTCAATTCGGACATGGTTCTCTCCTATCTCCTTCTGAATGGTTGGAGGTTTGTCTGTCGTGATCCGGAGTTTGAACCTCTCGGCACCCATACCGTCCTATACCTTGGTGCATGGGGGTTCTCCCTAAGGCTTTCCGGAAGCCCCGGTTTCAGGCGAAAATGGCGGAATGTGCGGATCCGGAGATGCGCGGACCCCGGGTTCACCCCCATCGCTTTGGGGCCTGCCGGCCGGAGCCCGAAGGCTCCGGACGCGCCCGCTTCCGCCGTCCGATCGCCGCGCTCACAACGGCCATGGCGGCCATGGCGGCCGCCCCGATCTTCCGTTCCTCTTTCGACCATCACCATCCGAATCCATGCGAGAGCCCCGACACGACCGACGACCGACGAGCCCCGCGCGCCTCATGCGCCGCGGTGCGGCCGTGCTCGCCGCCTTGGCGCTCTCCGTCCAGACGGCGCCCGCCTTCTCCGCAGTTTCGGCGGACTCCGCGGATGAGGCCGCCCACCGGCATCCCATCCGGGAGGAGATGGCGGACGCGCTCTCGGGGGCGTCGCTCGACTTGTCCGAGATGCGCGCGCCCGTCGCCGAAGGCGAGCGGAGCTTCCGCGCGGACGAACTCCCCGCGCGCCCCGGCGACTTCTGGGTGGCGTTTGAGGACACGGGCGCGGGGGAAGACGCGTTTCGCCAGAGTCTCGCCCCCTTGGTCGAGAGCCTGCGCGAGCGCCACCCCGACCGCCGCGTCGTCGTGACGCGGATCCCCTCGGTCAACTTCGCGGAGGAAGTCCGCCGCCGCGGGATCCCCTTCGTGATGTCGACCTCCGGGACGATGGTGAGCCTCATGCAGGAGGCGAACGTCGTCCCGTTGGCGAGCCGCGGCGGGGACGCCGGGGCGCTCCTCGTCGTGCGCAGGAACCCCGACCCCGAAGCGAAGCCCGTGACGCTCGCCGACATGAAGGGAAAGCGCCTCGCCTACGCCGACGCGAGCGCCTTCGGGCCCAAAAGTTGGCTGGACGTGCGCGTCATGCAGCTGGACGAAGACCCCGAAACCTTCTGGGGCCAGACCGAACGGCGCGCGCGGGTGTTCCCCGACGTGCTGACGCCCTTGTCGACC
>NZ_JH604964.1:5363-7482 GCF_000250875.1 Sutterella parvirubra YIT 11816
CGACGCGGCGCTGCTCCCGGGGTGCCTCTGGGAGCGCCTTCACGTCGACGGCCTCATCGACCCCGACCGCTTCACGCCGGTGACGGCGCTCCGGCCCGAGCCCGAAGAGGCGGTGAAGGAAACGAAGGCGGCTTCGGGCGAACCCTCCGGGCCCGCGCAGAACACTGAAGACGCCGGAGTCGCTGAAAACGCCGGACAGGAGCCGAGCCCGGGGAACGCCCCCGGCCGGTGCCTCTCCACCACCGTGCGCTACCCCGACTGGATGCTGGGCTACGCGCCTTCCGCCCCGAACGACACGCTCCGCCAATTGGCGGCCGCCGTCTTTGAGACGGAGGGCGAGGAAAAGGGTGAGGGCATCGCCGCCCGCACGGGCGAACGGTGGGACTTTCGCGTCGACCTCCGCGAAGTGCGGGACGCGATGGAGCAGCTCGAAATCGGCCCCTGGGCCCATTTGGGTGAGCGAAGCGTCAGGCGCCTCATTGAACGCCACATGGACAAGGTGGCGGCGGCGCTGCTGCTTCTGCTCCTCCTGGTGCTCCACAGCGTGCGCGCGAACCATCTCGTGCGCGTCAGAACGTCCGAACTGACCGAAGCCCTCCACGAGCGCGACCGCATGGAAGAAGAAGCCAAGCGCGGGCGCGAGCGCCTCTCCGCCGTCGAGCGCGCCGGGATCATCTCGCAGATGAGCGGGATGTTCGCGCACGAACTCAAACAACCTCTGGCGGCGGTGAGGAACTACGTCGGGGGCCTCCAGCTTCGCGCCAAGATGACGCCGAACCCCGACCCGATGACGCTCGAAGTCCTCTCCGCCATCGACGAGGAAGCCTCCCGCGCCGCGGGGATCGTCGAGCGCGTGCGGAGCTACGCCAAGGCGGGCGCCCGAAAGCACGGCGAGACGAATCTGACCGACGCCGTGCGCCGCGCCGTCGACTACGCGCGCCGCCACGACAGCCGGTGCGCGCCCGTGCAGCTGGTGCCGGGCGGCGCCTTGGGCGCCGGTTCTGAAGAGGACGTGTCGCTCACCGTCTGGGGCGATGCCTTGGAGTTGGAGCTTTTGATCCTCAACCTCGTGAGAAACGCGTCGCATGCCGCCACCACGAACGACGCGGCGGATCCCGCCGTGCGCGTGAGCCTGGAAGAGAAGAACGGGAAGGCGGTCGTGACGGTCGAGGACAACGGGCCCGCGCTCACGGACGAAGCCTTCGCGCGGCTCACCGGTTGGGGCGACTCCATCAAGCGGGAGGGGCTCGGGATCGGGCTCTCGATCTGCCGCGGGATCGCCGACCGCCACGGCGCGGCCCTCAAATTCACCCGCCGCACCCCGCACGGGGTGGCGGCGAAGCTCTCGGTGCCGCTTTGGGACGGCATCGAGCCGGGCGCGGAAGCCGAATCCGATGAATCCGCCGCCCGCCTGACGAAGAACACGCCGTCCGCGGACGGCACGAATCCGGAGACGAAACGATGACGACGATGCTGGTGCGCTTGGTGGACGACGATGAGGAACTCCTCAAAAGCACGGCCTTCCTGCTCCGGATGGCGGGCTTCGACGTGCTCACGTACGCCTCCGCCGAAAGCTTTCTGGAATTGGACGACGCCACCCGGCCCGGGTGTCTGGTCTTGGACCAGCGCATGCCCGGCATGACCGGGATGGAACTCCAGGAGGCGATGGTGGAGCGCTCCGAAACGCTCCCCATCATCTTCCTCTCCGCGCACGGCGACATCCCGATGGCGATGCAGGCCGTGCACCGCGGGGCGGAGGACTTCCTGGTCAAGCCGGCTGATCCGCAGGTGCTGATCGAGGCCGTCCGGAAGGCCTGCGAAAAGAGCATCGAGGCGGCGTCCGAAGGCGCCGAAACCGACGCGGTGGCGTTGATTGCGCAGCTGACGGCGCGCGAGCGCGACGTCGCTGAAGGCGTCGCCAAGGGCCTCCTCAACAAGCAGATCGCGGACGAACTCGGCATCTCGCTCGTCACCGTCAAGATGCACCGCGGGAACGTCACGAAAAAGCTCGGCGTCAAGAGCGCGGTCGCGATCGCGGAACTGCTCCGTCGGGCCGGGTCCGGCGCGGGAGCCGTACGATGAAGCGCCGTCGTCTGCTGGCCGGGTTTGCCGGGGCGGC
>NZ_JH604964.1:7527-15001 GCF_000250875.1 Sutterella parvirubra YIT 11816
GCCCCTTGGGCTCAGGCCGCGGACGCGGCCTCCCAGTCCGGCGGCGAACCCCTCTGGGACGTGATCGTCGTCGGGGCCGGGGGCGCGGGGCTCGCGGCCGCGGTGGGCGCGAAGGAGTGGGGCGCTGAGCGCGTGCTCCTTTTGGAGAAGCAGCCCACGGCGGGCGGCCACACGATGGTGGCATCGGGCTCCTTGAACGCGCTCGTCGAAGGCTTCGGCGACTCGGCCGAAAGGTTCTTCGACGACACCTTCGAGGCGGGCGAAGGGAAGGCCGACCCGGAGCTCGTCCAACGCCTGGTGGAAGGGAGCCGTCAGGTGCTCCCGTGGTTCAGGAGTCTGGGGGTGGCGTTTGAAGATGTCCCCTACGAGGCCTACAACGGGAGCTGGCCCCGCGCGTGGCGCTCGGTGGCGTCGCACCCGGGGTTCCGATTCATCTCCGCCCTCATGCGCCGCTTCAAGGCCTTGGGCGGCGAAGTCCGCTACGGCGCGCGCGCCGAGTGGCTTTTGACCGAAGACGACTACGACGATACCCGCATCACGGGCGTGCGCCTTCAGGGCGGAGAAGAGATCCGCGGGCGCGCGGTCGTGCTCGCCACGGGCGGCTGGGGTGCGAACGCGCACCTGCGCCGCCGTTGGCGCCCGCAGCTCACCGACGTCTACCGCACGACCTTCAGTCCGCTTCGCCCCGAAGAGGACCCGGCGACCGGGGACGGCATCCGCATGGCGGAAGCCGTCGGCGCGCGTCTTCGCGACATGGACGCCGTGATGGCGATTCCGTACTGGGGCGGGCGCGTTTTGGACTATCCGGGGGCGGAAATGTTCCTGGACGACTCGGGCCGCCGGTTCGTCGACGAAACGGCGACCTGGTCCGCGATCTTCGAAAAGCTCATTGAGACCGGAGCGTCGAGCTTCTGGGTCGTCACCGATGAGCGGAGCAGGAAGGGCGAAACCTTCGCGGGGAAGTTCGCGTCGGGCGTCGTGAAAAGCGCGCCGGACCTCGCGAGCCTCGCGCGCGAGATGGGGGTCGACGTCTCGGTCCTTCGGGAAACCTTCCGGCAGCACAACGCCGCCGCGCTCTCGGGCGAAGACTGGGCGTTCGGCCGAAAGTGCTTCATGCAGACGATCGAGCAGCCGCCGTTTTACTTCGGGCGCGAGCGCTTCGACATCCACTACTGCTGCGGCGGGATCGCGATCTCGACCGAAGCCGAGGCGCTCTCGCTCGAAGGACGCGCCATCCCCGGGCTCTACGCCGCAGGGGAAACCGCCGGGGGCGTGCACGGGCGCTTCCGCCTGGGCGGCAACGGCCTCACCGACGCCTTCGTCTTCGGGCGGATTGCGGGCGAGAGCGCGGCGTCCTTCGCCGCCCGCACCGTGCGCGAGATGCGCACGCGCCGCCCGAAGCGGGCGTAAGGCCTCCAGTCCTCAGCGCCCGTCGGGGAGATCCTCGAAAAGCGAGCCGCAGACCGCAGGGTCCAGTTCGTCTGGAGCGGCTTCCGCCCACGCGGCGGGACCGTCCCCGAGATCGGGCTCGCCCGTGAACGCAGCGTCGACTGCCGCGAGCAGGTCGGCCTGGTCGGGAGCGTCCGGCGCGAAGGTCTCTCCAATGTCCGCTACCGCCGCCTCCGGGGCCGCCGGATGCGGCTGGACCCAAGCGGCCGATCCGGCCGCCCCTGCGGCGCTGAGCGCCGCGCCCTGGGGGTCCTCTTCACGGAACTTCACCTTCCTGTAGCCGACCTGACGCTTCCGCCACATCGAGAAGAGGACGGGGATCTGCCGGTCGACGAAGTCGACCACCCAGGCGTCCGTCTTCCCGGGCGCGGGCCGCAGAAGCCTTCCGACGTACTGCTCCAAGAGCCCCTCCCACTTCACGGGGAACGTGAGCAGCAGCGCGTCCAACCGCGGAAGGTCGAACCCTTCCCCGGCCACCCCGCCCGTGGCGAGGAGGATCAGCGGGGTCTCGGGCGGGAGCGCCTCAATGTCGGCCACCAAGGCCTTCCTCGCCTTCGCGCCCATCGAGGCTTCGAGAACGAAGAAGTGCGGGGTGAGCGGCGAGAGGCGCTCACGCAGAATGGCGAGGTGTTCGATCCGCTTCGTGAGGACGAGCGTGCGGCGGTTGACGGCCAAGAGGTCCTCGGCCCAACGGGTGATGAGGTCGTTTCGCAGGCCGTTCGTCATCAAGGCCCGAACGGCCTCGTCGAACGCCTCCCGGCCGCTCTTCGCGCCCGCGAAGTACCCGGAGAAGCACCGGGTCGGGACGACGGTGAGACGCCTATCCCCGATGCTATCGCCCTTGAAGCGGCCGACGACCGGCCCCAAGAGCATCTTGACGGCGGGCATCTTCGCGTCGCGCCGCTTCGGGGTGGCGGTGAGCCCCACGCGGAAGCGCCCCCGAAAGGCGTTCAGCGCGTCGATCAGCCCGCCCGCCGCGGCGTGGTGGCATTCGTCCACGATGATCTGCCCGTAGGGGGCGAGAAAGGCCGCGAGCTTCTCGGGCTCCATCGTCGCGAGCGACCGGTCGATCGCGATGTCGACGCGTTCGGTGAGGCGCTTCCTCTGCGCGCCCAACTGCCCGACCTCCTTCTTCTGGAGCCCCAAAAAGACGAGGAGGCGGTTCCGCCACTGGTCGGCCAGGACCTTGGAGGGGACGACGATGAGGGTCGAGACCTTCCGCTTCGCGATCAAGGCGGAAGCGACGACCGTCTTTCCGAAGCCGGTCGCGGCGACCAGGATCCCTTCGTCGTGCCCGGCGATCGTCTCGACCGCCCGGACCTGCTGGGGCCGCAGCGTCCCGTGGAAGGCGAGATCCATCTGAGTGCCGGGCGTGCGCTCATCGACGATCCTGTAGGCGATGCGGTGCTCGGTGAAGAGCTCCCGTACCTTGGGGAGAAGCCCACGCGGGAGCGTGAACCAGCCGCCCCGTTCGTCCGCGAGGATGAAACGCGGGGGCTGCCCGCGGGTGGGCATCATCCGGCGCTTCGCCACCAGGTACTCGGTGTTCCAGAAGGACCCCATGCGGATCAACGCCGCACGGAGTTCGGGCGTCAAGGCGTCCGACCGGATCCCGATCGCGGCCCCGAGCCGGAGCTCCACCTGCGGCGTCGCGGCGCGAAGCGGCCGGTCGGGGTAGGCGAAGAAGTCTTCGATGACGAGCGAGAAGGGCGGCTCCTTGGGAGAGACGGCGTCCGCCGTCAATCCGTCGACGTCGAGGGGCTTCGCGCCCATCGAGCGTTCGAGCCGGACGAGCGCGTCGGTCACGTCCTCTGCCGAAAGCCGCCGGACGCTCTGGAGGTACGTCCACGGGGCGGCGAGCGGCTGGAGCTCATCGTCCGTGAAGGTGGACGCGCCGCGAAGCCGGGGCCCACGCTGGAGCGGGAGCGCGATGAGGTTTCCGATCGCCGTGTCGTTCTTCAGCACGTCCTGCGCGGGAAAGAGCCGGTCGAAGCTCATCAACTTCGGGCTCGACCTCATCGCGACGGCTTTGGCGATCAGCGCGAATCCCAAGCGCCGCGCCGTCGCCGCGGGGACGGGTTCCGTGAAGAAGAGCCAGAGGTGGGCGCCTTCGCCCGAGCGCGAGATTTCCGGCGCCAACGGAATCCCTTCAGTCCTCGCCGCCCGGATCACCGCCTTCGCGTCCTCGCGCCAGGTCTTCTCGTCGAAGTCGAAGGCGAGGAACCGGCAGTGCGTGCGGCTCGTCATCGGGTAGCTCCCCAGCACGAAGTCCGTGCCCTTGACGGTCTCGCCTTTGAGGTGCCTCGCGACGTCGGCCGCGGTCATCGCCCGCCACTCGGGCCGGTAGCCTTTGAGCACCTCGCCCTCGGGCCCGATCTGCCCCTCGACCCGCACCGCGTGCACGTTCCCGCGGCCCGAAAAGAGCGAGAGAAAGAGCGCGGCCTTTTGACTGTTGGAGATGTGGGCTTCGGGGTTGAGCGGGGAGGCGCCCGCGGTCGGTGCGGTGGTGGCCTGCGCCGCCCGGCGGCGCAGTTCCGCGAGGTCGTCCCGAAGGCGCGTGAGCCGGGCTTCGGTTTCCGCAACGGAAACTTCGAGCGCGCGGATTTCTTCCGCCGTCGCGTCGGCAGGGGTGGGGTCGGTCGGTTCGTCGGCGTCGGTCATGGGCGGGCCTCGGGCGTGGTTGGGTCGAAGGCGTGCCCGTGGGAAGAGGCGCGCCGAATCCAAGCATACGCCTACTCGCGGTGGGACCTCGCGGGGTCCTCTTCGGGTGTCCGATGCGGGCGGGCGTCTCCAAAAGAAATCCCGCCCGTGACGGATCACGGACGGGATTCGGAAAACGGAGGTCTCAGACCGGGCGCGCCTTATTCCACGCGCCGCTTGTCGAGCCCGAGCTCGGAGATGATCGTGGCCGAGATTTCCTCGATCGACTTCGTCGTCGAATTGAGCCAGCGGACCCCTTCGCGGCGCATAAGGTTTTCGGCCGCTTCGATTTCGCTCGTGCAGTTCGCCATGCTCGCGTACCGGCTCCCGGGGCGACGCTCGTTGCGGATTTCGGAGAGGCGTTCGGGCTTGATGGAAAGCCCGAAGAGCTTGTGGCGCAGCGGCCGGAGCGCCTCGGGGAGTTCCCCGCGGTCGAAGTCCTCGGGGATGAGCGGATAGTTCGCGACCTTGATCCCGAACTGCATCGCGAGGAAAAGCGAGGTCGGGGTCTTCCCCGAGCGCGAAACGCCCACGAGGATCACGTCGGCTTCGTCCAGCCCGCGGTTCGTCTGCCCGTCGTCGTGCTGGAGCGTGTAGTCGATCGCGGCGATGCGGCGGTTGTACTTCTCGTCGTCGCGGATGCGGTGGGTGGCCCCCACCGAATGCGCGCTCTTCATGCCGAGTTCGGTTTCCAAGGGACCCACGAACTTGCGGAAGAGGTCGATGACGTGGCCGGAGACGTATTCGTTGAACGCGCGCATGATCTGCGGGTCGACGAACGTCGTGAAGATGATCGGACGCTGGCCGTCGCGCTTTTCCTCTTCGGCGATCTGCCGGGCGACTTCCTGAACCTTGTCCACCGTCGTCACGAAGGGCATGCGGGTCTGGTGGTAGCGCAGATCGGGGAACTGCGCGAGGATCGAGTGGGCAAGCGCCTCGGCGGTGATGGCGGTGCCGTCGCTCACGATGAAGACGTGACGGGGAGGGTTCGTCGTCTGGTCGGTCATGGTGGTGAAGAAGTTGGACCGGTGAAGGTGAAACCCGCATTTTAGCAAGGCGGGCCCCACCAAAACGAAGAATTGATTTGTCCGATGAGGGTTCTCTATCGCTCGATCTCGAACGATAGACCCCGCTGCTCACTTCTTCGCGGTCTTGCGCATCCCTTTGCTGTTCCCCGAGCGCACCGCGATGCGGCCCGTGACGGCCGCGCGTTCCTCGTTCGTGAGCACGTCCGTCCCGAAGAGCTGATGGAAGAAGAGCCCGTCCATGGCGAGCGTCAGGAGGAGCGCCTCCGTCTTGTCGCAGCCCTGCGTCCCCGGCGCGTACGCGGCGTCCGGGGCGTTCTGCGCGCTCATCGCCTCCAGCCGGTCGAAATAATGCCGGTACCAGGAGCGCACGGGCTCCAGAAACCGCCGGTTTCTGCGGGACGCCATCACCAGGGCGACCAGGGGCGAGGAACCCTGGTCGATCTCACCCTCCTGGAACTGTTCGTACCACGCGAGGTAGCTCGCCAGAAGCGGGTGCGCCGCGTCGGGCGAGGCCGCTTCGAGCGAAGTCTGCACGTCGGCGAGGTGGTTGGCGTAGTCGTCGACGAGGGCTTCCAAAAGATGGTCGCGCGAGGGGAAGTGGTAGAGGAACGAGCCCTTGCTCATCCCGGCCAACTTGATCACGCGGTCGATCGTGAGCCGGTCCGTGCCTTCCTCCATGATGATCGTGCGCGCGGCGTCAAGGAGCTTCGCGCGCGTGGCGCGGCCGTCGGCGCGGGTGGGGCGCCGTGCTTCCTTGGCGCCTTCCGCGGTGTTCCCGGCAGCCTGCGCTTCAAGCGCCGCCGCGTCATGGAGTTGCTCGGTCATGGGTGTGCTCCAAAATTTTGAGGATGGTCGATTGTCTCACGCCGCATTGGGGTTTGTCCGTGTGGACGGATGGTTGGCAAAGATTATACAGTCCGTCCGGTATAAATTAAGCGTACACGCACCGCACCGTCCGCGCACGCGTTCCGGAGGGTTCCTTCGGGAAACCTGACCACCCGGGCCGCGCGCTTTCCCCCGAAACCGACCGGATTCCCCGGTCCCGGTTCCGGACGGTGCGGGGAGAAGGAGAACCAAACATGCAGAAACGTGCCTTCCTCAAGGGCGGTCTCGCCGCCTTGGGCGGCTTCGGCCTGATGGGTGCGGCCTCCGCCGCGAACCCCGCCGCGGGCAACATCCCCGCCGCCAAGGACATCAAGTGGGACGAAGAGTTCGACACGATCATCGTGGGCTCGGGCGTCGCCGCGACCTGCGCCGGGAACGAAGCGCTCGACCAGGGCTTGAACAAAGTGATCATGGTCGAGAAGATGCCCGTCTACGGCGGCAACTCCGCGATCACCGGCTTCTGGATCAACATTCCGCGCTCGCCCGAGCAGCTGAAGCACGGCGTCACGGACGATTCGCCCGAACTCTTCCTCAAGGACACCCTCAAGGCCGGCGAAGGCTTCAACGACCCGGCGCTCGCCAAGGCGCTCTGCTTCAACGCGCTCGACGCCTACAACTATCTCCTGGAGCGCGGCTGCAAGTTCGCGCCCACGCCCTTCATCCAGGGCGGCCAATCGAAGATCCGTTCCTTGGCGCCTGAAGTCTCGGCCGGCATTTCCGTGATGCTTCCGCTTCACCGCTACTTCCTCTCGAAGGGCGGCATCATGCGGAAGAACACGATCGTCGACGAAGTGATCAAGGACGAAACGGGCCGCGCCGTCGGCGTCGCCGTCCGCGAAGGCTACGCGTTCGACATCAACTCGCGCGACAACGACCTCACGAACACGATCGGTACCCGCCGCTACTACCGTGCGTCGAAGGGCATCATCTTCGGCGCGGGCGGGTTCGTGAACGACTGGCGCATGACCTCGATGATCGACCCGAAGATCACGAAGGACACGGAAGGCACGAACCACCCGGGCGCGACCGCGGGCGCGCTCTTCACGCTGATGCGTGCGGGCGGCGTTCCGGTGCATCTCTCCTATATCCAATGGGGCCCCTGGTGCTCGCCCGACGACAAGGGCATCGGCATGGGCGCGGACGTCTGCGACTTCCTGAAGCAGTACGGCGCGGCCTTCGACCCGAAGACCGGGAAGCGCTGCTTCAATGAACTCGGGAACCGCACGGAATTGACGAACGACATCTTCTCCTTGAAGAACGAAGACGGCTCGCAGCGCTTCGCGGTCCTGATCGCCGACAGCCAGTTCGTGCCGAAGGTCTCGATCGAGCGCTACCTCACGAAGTCGCTCCACTCGGGGACGACGAAGAAGTTCGAAACCTTGGAAGAGCTCGCCGCCTTCTACAAGATTCCG
>NZ_JH604964.1:15077-15860 GCF_000250875.1 Sutterella parvirubra YIT 11816
GGCCGAAATCGCCAAGTACAACGGTTGGATCAAGGAAGGCCGTGAGTTCGATCCGGACTTCCACCGTCCGCTGACGCCGAACGAAGGCGTCCTCATGGGGAAGGGCCCCTGGTACGGCCACCGCCTCACCTCGAAGCTCCACTACACGATGGGCGGCATCAAGATCAACGACCGCGCCGAAGTGATCGGTCAGGACTTCGAACCGATTCCGGGGCTCTACGCCGCGGGTGAAATCACCGGGGGCGTCCACGGCGTCACGCGCTTGGGCGGGAACTCGGTTCTGGACGGCATCGTCTTCGGGCGCATCGCCGGGAAGTCGGTCGCGCAGGCGAAGTAACCCAAGGGAGACAAAACCATGAAGAAGCACATTCTTGCGATCCTCGCCGCGGCCTCCCTCATCGGTTCGGCCGCCTACGCCGCGCCTTCGATGTCGCAGAAGCACAAGCTCGACTGCGCGGCCTGCCACGTGGACGGCGTAGGCAAGCCCGTCGCCACGGCCCAGTGCCAGACGTGCCACGATCCGAAGTCGTTCGAGCAGCACTACATGTTGAAGGACGGCACCCCCAATCCGCACGTCTCGATCCACTACCTGCCGGAGACGGTCGACTGCGAGCTCTGCCACCGCGAGCACTCGAAGTCGGTCAACTACTGCGAGGCCTGCCACGCGGACGGTCTCGGCTTCAAGGTTCCGTAACCTGAAGCGCGAGGCAGCGTCAAAGAACGCTCACAGCGGACGACGCCGGACGGAAGGGGTTCCTTCGACGTCGTCCGCCGTTTCGAGCG
>NZ_JH604964.1:15945-36893 GCF_000250875.1 Sutterella parvirubra YIT 11816
GGTGCGGGCCGCACCTCATTCAACGGTTGAGGCTCTCAGCCTCTTGGGCCGTCACCCCTCACGCATGCTTCTTCCGGAAGTCCGCGATGGCGCGTTCCATCCGTTCGGGTTCGGTCATGACGCGCGGGTCGAGCATGAGTTCGGCGTCTTCCGCGCTCATGAGGCCTTCTTCCAAGACGACTTCCTTCACGGTCTTCCCTTCCGCGGCCGCCTTGTGGGCGATCCTCACGCCTTCGGGGTAGCCCATCGTTGCCGCGATGACGGTCGAGAGCGCGATCGAGCGTTCGGCTTCGCGGCGGCAGTCTTCGCGGCGCGCCGTGATCCCGTCGACGCAGTGCTCGTGAAGGATCGGGATTTCGCGTTCCACCAACTGCATGCTCTCAAACAAGCACTTGTAGAAGGTCGCGTCCCAGACGTTGAGGTCCAATTCCCCTTCGTCGTAGGCCATCGTGACGGCGACGTCGTTCCCGACCACCTGGTGCGCGATCTGAATCACCATCTCGGGAACGGTCGGGTTGATCTTCCCGGGCATGATCGAGCTCCCCGGCGAGAGCGCAGGGAGGCCGAGCTCGCAGAAGCCCGAGCACGGACCGCTCGACATGAGGCGGAGGTCCTTGGAGATCTTCGACAAAGTGGTCGCGACCTCCTTCACGAGCCCCGAGACCGTCACGCAGAAGTCCATGTTCTGGAAGCCGTCGAAGAGGTTCGCCAGGGGCGCACGGGTTCGCCGAGGTCGTCCGAAAGCGCTTCGTAGAAGGCGTCCATGTAGCCCGGGTCGGCTCCGAGCCCCGTCCCGACGGCGCTCCCGCCCATCACGAGCTCGAAGCACCCGGGGCGCGCGGCGCGAAGCTTCGCGGCCATGCGGCGCGTCACCGCGGCGAAGCCCGAGAATTCCTGCCCGAGGGTGAGGGGCAGCGCATCCTGCCAGCAGGTGCGGCCGACCTTCACGACCTCGGCGAACTCCCGGCCTTCTTCTCGAAACTCTCGGCGAGGCGGTCCAAATCCGCCGTGATGCGGTCAAGGCGCGGCGCGATCGCGAGGTGCGTGGCGGACGGGATCGTGTCGTTCGTCGACTGGGCCTTGTTGACGTGGGTGTTGGGGTGAACCTTGTCCTGACTGCGGTGCCCCGTGAGGCCCTCGCCGCGGAGCGCATCGACGTGCTGATTTCCCCCGACGGCCGCTTGGACGACGAGCGCTGGGCGCGGCGCGCGCTCTACCGCGAGCGGTTTTTGCTGGTCGGCCCCAGGGGCCATGCTTTGCCCGAGAGCGTCGCGGACCTGCGGATCTACGGCGCGACGCGGCCCTTCATCGGGAACACGCCGGAGAGCTCCGACCACGACGAGGCCGAGCGCCTCCTGAGAATCCTCGACGTCGCGCCCGAGCGGCGGATCGCGGTGTCGTCGAGCTATGCGCTCGTGGGGCTCGTCGCGGAATTGGGCGGATGGAGCCTGGTGCCGGCCACCAACCTCTGGTGCGGGCAGGCCTTCGCGGCGCGGCTCAAGGTCGCGCGGGTGCCGGGCGACATGCAGGTGACGAGAACGATGTGGGCCGTCGCGGATGCGGGGAGCAGGTTCCCCGAATTGGAACTCACGGCCGCGGCCGCGCAGGCGGTCGTGCGGGAGCACCTCGCGGGGGCGCTGGCCTCCGTGCTTCCCGAATTGGCGGGCGAAATCGAGGTGTTGAGCGGGGCGTGAAGCGCTTCAGTTTCTTCGGCGTCAGGCCTCTTCGGTCTTTCGGGCGTTCCGTGCGTCCAAGCGCTTCTGAATGGCCTTCACCAACATTCCAACCATGACGGCCGAGACGAAGGTCCCTTCGCGCACTTCCGTCACCGTCCCGAAGGCGGCGAGCTCCATCACGACGGCGATCGCGACCAAGGAGAGGTCGTTCGCGACCTTCATCGAGCCGAACGTCTTCTTGAACTTGTAGCAGACCGCGAGAACGATGCCTTCCCCGGCCTGCACGATCGTGTTGGAGCGGATCTGCATGGTGATGCCGGTGGCGAGCAGGACGTTCCCCGCGAGGCTCATCACCCAGGAGGCGGCGTACGGACAGGCCGAGACGCGCATCACGTCGGTGACGGGCGCGAGCGCCGACATCCCGAGGTCGATGAAGAGCCCGAAGAGGAGCACCGCGGGAACCTGCATGAGGATCGCGGCCGAGACGCGCTGCAGAAGCACGATCTGGCCGATGACGAAGCAGCAGTTGATGAGGATCGTGGTCGTCCCGAAGGTGAGTCCCGTCATGTCGGCCAACACCACCGGGACGCTCGAAATCGGCGTGGTGCCCAACGCCGCGCTCGTCACCGCGGCGATCCCGAAGGCGGCGAAGGCCATCCCGACCAGAAGCACCAGGATGCGTTGGGGGAGCGGCGCTTGAGGTCGGTGGAGGTTCTCGGCGGCGGAGGTGCTGGTCATGGGCGTACTGGAATCGGAGTCGGGGAATCGAGGCATCGACGAATCGACGGAAAAACCGATCCATTCTACGCCTCTCCCGGACAGCTGAAAACGCCGGTTCTCCCGGTTCTCCCGGGGTGAAGGGGCGAGTCCGGACGAAACCGGGCGGGTCCCAAGGCCCGGAAGAAAAGAAGGGCCGTCCCGCCCATCGGCGGCACGGCCCTTCCTGAAGATCTCAGGGGCTCTCGGGAGCCAAAGCGGCTCCCGGACCCCGGCGCGTCGTCACGCGATGCGGATGCGCCCGTCGACGGCGATGGGTTCGCCGTTCTTCTCCGAGATCATGAGCGGGTTGATGTCCAATTCCTGCACTTCGGGGAAGTCGGTCACGAGCTGCGAGAGGCGCAGAAGCGTCTCTTCGACGCGGTCGATCTGGGCGGGCGTCGTCCCGCGGGCGCCCTGAAGGAGCTTGAAGGCCTTGACGCTTCGGACCAATTCCTTCGCGTCCTGGTCGTTCAAGGGCGCCAAGCGGAAGGCGACGTCTTCGAGCGCTTCGACGAAGATGCCCCCGAGGCCGAACATCATCATCGGCCCGTACTGCGGGTCGGTGGCGATGCCGCAGACGGTTTCGCGCTTGCCCACGACCATTTCCTGGATGATCACGCCTTCGAAGCCCTCGGCCAAGCCCTTCGCTTCCAACTTCGCCACGAGGTCCCGGAAGTTTTCGAGCACCGCGTCGTGCGAAGCGAGCCCCACGCGCACGCCGCCCACGTCGGTCTTGTGGGAAACGGTGGTCGACGTCATCTTCATGACGACGGGGTAGCCGATGGCGTCGGCCGCCGCGGCCGCTTCCTCGGCCGTCTTCGCGAAGGTCGAGCGGCAGGTGCGCACGCCGTAGGCGTCCAAGACCTCCATCGATTCGCGGGTGGAGAGTTCCGTGCGGCCTTCCGATTTGACGCGATCAAACATCGCGCGCACGGCGTCCTTCTTCACCTCAAACGCAGGGACGACCCCTTCGGGGCGTTCCATCCAGAGGCGCTGACGGTTCAAGCGTTCCATCGCGTCCACGGCTTCTTCCGCGTACATGTAGAAGGGCACCGTGACCTTCATGTCGGAGAGCTCCGTGAAGAAGCGGTTTTCCGTCATGAAGCAGCCGATGATCGGCTTTTCGGGGTGCTTCGCCTTGATGTCCATCAGGGCCTTCGCGACGTCGGTGTCCTTCAACCCCAGGAAGGGCAGATAGATCACCATCACCATGTCGACGCCGGGGTCGGCCAGGACCGTCTCGACCGTGCGCTGGTAGTGCTCCAACGGGGCCGACGCGATCATGTCGACGGGGTTCTTCACCGAGGCGGCCGCGGGGAGGAAGCTCCGGAGTTCGGCCTTCGTCGATTCAGAGATCTCCGCCATGCGCATGCCGTACGCGCTCACGGCGTCGGTCGCCATGATGCCGGGGCCGCCCGAATTCGTGACGATCGCGATGCGGTCGCCCTTGGGGATCGGGCAGTTGGAGAAGGCCTTCGCACTGTTGAAAAGGTCCTTCAAACCGAGTTCACGGATGACGCCCGCCTGCTTCAGGAGCGCGTCCGCGGCGCGGTCGGCACCCGCCAACGAGCCCGTGTGCGACGACGCGGCCGAAGCGCCCGCGGCGCTGCGGCCGGCCTTCAAGGCGAGGACGGGCTTCTTCTTCGTGATGCGGGCGGCGTGCTCGCGGAAGGCCTTCGGGTCGCGGATCGACTCCATGTAGAGGAGGATCTGACGGACGTCCTCTTCGTGCTCCCAGTATTCGAGCGCGGCCTGCGCGTCGATGTCGGCCTGGTTGCCGATCGAGATGAACTGCGCGAAGCCGAGGTTGAGGTCTTTGAGAATGTTGAGGATGCCGCCGCCCAAAGCGCCCGACTGCGAGACGAAGCCGATGTCGCCGCGCTCGGGGAGGCTCTCCGCAAAGCACCCGTCGAGGCGCACCTCGGGGTGCGTGTTGACGACGCCCAAGCAGTTGGGGCCCACCATGCGCATGCCGTACTGACGGACCTTCGCGAGGAGGTCGGCTTCGAAGGCCGCGCCTTCCGGCCCCGTTTCCTTGAAGCCCGCCGAGATGACGACGAGACCCTTGATGCCCTTCGCGTGGCAGGCGTCGACCGTCTCGGGGACGAACTTCGAATTCACCACGATGATGGCGAGGTCGACGCCCTCGGGGAGGTCCGCGACGCTCCTGTACGCCTCAAGGCCTTCAATGACGCCGCCCTTCGGGTTGACGGGATAGACCGGACCCGTGAAGCCGTACTCCAAGAGCCGCTTCATCAGGTCGGAGCCGATCGTATGCGGGCGCGTGGACGCGCCCACGACGGCGACGGCACGGGGCTTCATGATGGCGTTCAAAGACATGTGGGCAATCCTCCGATTTGTCGAAATGGGGTCGGAAATTCCAGTGGGCGTCCGGAAGCGGTCCTGCGGAGGTCCGCAGGGGCTTGGGAGTCCGTGTTGGGCTTTGTCCTGAGGGAGGCGGGCGGGACGGCCGTCCCGAATCCTCCGGTTTCGAAAAGCTAGCACAAAACCGGCGCGGCTTTGGCCCGCAAAGCGTATTCCGAGCCGTCCTGAGGCGGGCTTCGGCTGCCCCGACCGGACCGCTTTCGACCGGGACGAGGGCCGTTGGAAAACGTCCGATACGCTTCCGAGCCCCGAAGTTTCGGGACCGGTCGCGACCTTCGTCCGGCGGCGGTGTAGGATTTCCGCATTCCGCCAACGCTTCCATAGATTCTGCTCATCATGTCCGAATCCACCGCCCAAACCACTGCAACCACCGTCTTCCCGCCCGTTCCCGTCCCGACCGGATACCTGGGCGGCCTCACGCCCGAGGCCTTTGAGGCGCTGCCCGCCGTGCTGCGGCGCTTCCTCGCCTACACACAGTTCGAGACCGCCTCCGACATGCACGCGGCGCCGGGCGTGCGGCCCTCGACCGCCGCGCAGACCGTGCTCGCGCGCCGGATCGCGGGGGAGCTCGCGGAGATGGGCCTCTCGCCCGTGCTCGACGCTTCGGGGCTTCGGGTTGTCGTTGACGCAACGCCGGGCTTTGAAGACCGCCCGACGGCGGGCTTCATCGCGCACCTCGACACGAGCCCGGAAGCCTCGGGCGGTCCGGTGAAATGGAAGATCGTCGACTATGAGGGCGGTCCGCTCACGTTGAATGCGGAGTCGGGCGTGGTGCTCGATCCCACGCGCTTCCCCGAGGTCGCGGCCGCCGCGGGCGGCCCGCTCGTCGTCACCGACGGGACGACCCTTCTGGGGGCGGACGACAAGGCCGGTGCGGCGATCCTGACCGAGCTCGCGCGCGTGCTCGTCGACAGCGCGATCCCGCACGCCCGCATCGCGCTCGCCTGGACCTACGACGAGGAGATCGGGCGCGGGACCGAAGGGTTCGACTTGAAGGCTTTCGGCGCCGACTACGCCTACACGATCGACGGCGGGGCCTTGGGCGGCTTTGAGACGGAAACCTTCAACGCCTCGCAGGCGCGGGTGGTGTTCCGGGGCTTGAGCGTGCACCCGGGGTCGGCGAAGAACCGGATGGTGAACGCCTTGCGCATGGCGGCCGACTTCATGAACCGTCTGCCTCCCGGCGAAGTCCCCGAGAAGACCGAGGGCCGCGAAGGGTTCTTCCACCCGGTCGAGATGAAGGGATCCGTGACCGAGGCCGAAGTCACCCTCATCATCCGGGATCACGACGAGGCGCTCTTCCGGGCGCGCGAAGCGAAGGTCCGGGAGATCGTCGAGGCGATGTGCGGCGTCTGGGGCGACCGGATCGAGGTCGAGATCGACTTCCAGTACCACAACATGGGGCACTACATGGCGAAGGCCGGGGGCGTCGCCGAGATGGCGAGAAGCGCCTACCGTGAGTGCGGCGTCGAGCCCGTCGAGGAGCCGATCCGCGGCGGCACCGACGGGAGCCGCCTGTCGGAGATGGGTTTGCCGACCCCCAACATCTTCACGGGCGGCCTCAATTTCCACGGCGTGCACGAGTGCCTTCCCGTGCGCCACTTCCTGAAGGCCTTCGAGATCGTCTGCGCGATCGCGGGGAAGACGACGAAGCTCCGGACGCTCGAAACCTTCGAAGGGTGACGGGCGCGGCGGCGGGCTTCCCGCCACCCGCCGTACCCGGCGGTACCGTCTCTTTCCCGACGCGCCCGCCCGAGCGCATCGGTCCAGTCGGCTTCAGCCGGATAAAAAAGAGCCGGAACTTTTGCAAGATCCGGCTCAAACGACTCTCTTTCAACCTTTTCAGGAGACCCTCGGAAAATTCCTTCGCGGTGTGGACCGCAACGAATTCATTCGTCCTTGGATGAGTTCATGGTATCAACGGAAGGGGTTCACGTCTGAAAGGAAATTGAGGGGAAGACCGCGCCAAACGTATCGGATGTTGCGGGAGGTTTCAGGGACTTAGCACTCGGGCCGACGTCTCCTTCCAAGGGCGTAGAGGACCCCGCCGAGGGTCGTAGGGGATAACCATCCAGTCGCCGCGCGGAGCGCGCCCGGAAATGGCGAAGCCCCCGCGGGGCGGACCCGGCGGGGACTTCCAAGGCGTTCCGACGGCTCTCCCTTCGAGGAAACCGCCGGGTGTTGAACGGTCAGAAGCGGAAGTCGCGCTCGCCCGCCTCGATGCGCTCCAAGCGCTTGACGCTCGCGGTGCGGAACTTCTCGATCTTGATCTTCGGGAGTTCGCGCTCGATCACCTTCTCGCCCGCTTCGCGGGTCTTCGGAGTCGCGTAGTCGCAGAGGTACTCCTTGATCGTGAGGACCGCGTTCGCCTGGCAGTAGTCGGCGATGGCGCCGTTCTTCGCGAACTCCATGAAGCGGTCGCCCGTGCGGCCGGCGCGGTAGCAGGCCGTGCAGAAGCTGGGCAGGTAGTTGTTCTCAAGGAGCCAGCGGAGCACTTCGTCCAACGTGCGGCGGTCGCTCGTCTCGAACTGCGCGGTGTTCTCGACCTCGCGGATGTCCTTGATGGTGTAGCCGCCGACGGTGGTTTTGGACCCCCCGGAGATCTGCGAGATGCCGAGTTTGAGCGCTTCCGTGCGGATGCGCTCGGATTCGCGGGTCGACATGATCATCCCGGTGTAGGGGACGGCGAGGCGGATCAACGCCACGACCTTGAGGAAGATGTCGTCCGGCACGGCGTTCGAGAAGGTCGTCGGATCGATGTCGTCCGCCGGGCAGATGCGGGGAACGGAAATCGTGTGGGGGCCGCAGCCGAAGACCGCTTCCAAGTGTTCGGCGTGCATGAGAAGGCCCACGAAGTCGTAGCGGTAGAGGTTGAGCCCGAAAAGGACCCCCAGACCCACGTCGTCGATTCCGGCTTCCATCGCGCGGTCGTGCGCTTCGGTGTGGTAGGCGTAGTCCGCCTTCGGGCCCTTCGGGTGGAGTTCCGTGTACGCGGCCTTGTTGTAGGTCTCCTGGAAGAGCTGGTACGTGCCGATCTTCGCGTCGTGGAGCTTCTTGTAGTTTTCGACCGTCGTCGCCGCGATGTTGACGTTGACGCGGCGGATCTCCCCGTTCTTGTGCTTGATCGAGTAGATGGTTTTGATCGATTCGAGGATGTACTCGATGGGGTTCAACTTCGGGTGTTCGCCCGCTTCGAGAAGCAGGCGCTTGTGGCCCATGTCCTGGAGCGCGATCACCTCGCGGCGGATTTCGTCCTGGGTCAGCTTCTTGCGGACGATCGACTTGTTCTTCGCGTGGTAGGGGCAGTACGTGCAGGTGTTGATGCAGTGGTTCGACAAGTAAAGCGGCGCGAAGAGCACGACGCGCGAGCCGTAGATGTGCTCCTTCACCTTCTTGGCGACCTCGAAGATTCTCTCGTTGCAGTCCGGAAGGTCGCACGCCAGAAGGACGGCCGCTTCGCGGTGGGTGAGGCCCTTCGACTGCGCGGCCTTCTCCAGAAGACTTTCGATCAGGGGGCGGTCCGACTTGTGTTCCTCGGCCCATTCGAGGGTGGCCCTGATCTCGTCGTCGTTGATGAAGTCCTCAGCCTTGCGGGACTTGGGATCGTACATGGATGTCCTCCGTACGGGGGAAAGGGTTGGATGGCGGGCCAGGCGCGTACGGAAGGCGAGTGATCGGCAGCTCGGGTCGGGCCGATCCGTCCGATGTGGAGGGTCTCCGGAAGGGTGGGTTCCGGGACCGGGACGCGCCGGGCGTTCGACAATCCTACCGACTGTCGCTCTCCTCCGAAAGGCTTCCGTCGAGGTACTACTTAAGGAGGATGCCGTGTCTTTCGGGTGACGTTTTCACCCGACCGCGGCCACCATCCGGGCGTTTTCGGCGTCTGAACGCCTGTGCGGGGAATCTTAACTGTGGGGTGTGGAGACTCGGATTTTTAGGGTTTGTACGGATAAACCGGGTGGCCGTTTCGGGACGGGGCGTCGGGCGGAGGGGATCGACGGGGCGGAGGATGACCGCTCTGCGCAGGAAACCGCAGGATTCGGAAGGTGCGGGCTTTTTCGAGGCTGTTTCGAGGCGTCGCTCAGCTGATTTCGGGGTTCTTCGGCCCTACAATGGAAGAAGGAGGTGCGCACACGACCGACGGCTCCGCCAGGCGGAGCCGACCGCGCCCCGAAGTACTCACGCCGTCCGGACGAAGGAGGTCTCATGGCACGCGTCAAGCTCAAATTCAAACTGGCGGGGAAGACCGCGCTCGAACTTCAGCACCTCCTTGAGGCCGGAGCGGACGAGCTGGCGCCGGCGCTGACCGAGGCGATCCTGGACGCGCTCGAAAAGGGCGAGCTCGACATCAGCATCAAGGCGAAGGCGCCGAAGAAGGCTGAGAAGGACGAGAAGGCCGGGAAGGCTGAAAAGCCGGCGAAGGCCGAAGCGTCTGAGAAGGCTCCGGCGCCCGAGAAGATGCCGGCGAAGAAGCCTGCGGCCCCGAAGGCGGCCGAACCGGCTGCTCAGGCCGAGCCCGCCGAAGCGCCCAAGGCACCGAAAGCGCCGAAAGCAGTGAAGGCTCCCAAAGCCGAGAAGGTCGAAAAGGCCGAAAAGCCCGTGAAGGCGAAGGCGCCTGCGAAGGCTCCGGCCGAGGCCGCCGCGGTGCCCAAGGCTCCCGCAGCGAAGCCGACGCCGAAGGCTGCCGCGAAGCCTGCGGCGAAGGTCGCCGCCGAAGCCAAGCCCAAGGCCGCCAAGGCGGTCGGTACCGCCAAGCGCGCGAAGCCCGTACCCAAGTCTTGAGAGACGTCTGAGGGGCGGCCGTAGACCGCCCGGCGCAGGCGTCGGAAACCATCCGGGGCGTCCGTCGAAAAGTGCCGACGGACGCCCCGTTTTTACGGGGATCTCCAATTGCAAAGAGCGTTGAAAACGCGTGAAATATCGGGCTCTCTGTGTTAAAGTTTCGCGGATTATGACGGCGCTTTTGGCGCCGTTTTCTGGACCACTTCGTGAGTGCGGCGTCCGCCAAACTGACCCGTGCTCAGAACCCCAACGAAACTAAGTGATGACGAACGACATTTTCACGAAGAAGACGCCGCTGGTTCTCGCGGTCGGCGCTGCGCTCAGCCTGGGCGTGCAGACGGCTTGGGCCGAGGATGGCGAAGACACGCCGAAGGACCCGTACGAATTGACGATCGGCTCCGGCGAAGGCCAGCTCAAGTCTGAAATTTCGGAAGGCACCGTCACCATTCCTGGGGACTTCACGGGGAAATGGACTGCCGACGAAGAGCCCGGGGCCGTGGCTTGGGAAGACGGCGACGACATCAACATCAAGGCCGGTTCTGATGAAACCGATCCGAAGACGATCAAGATTTCGGGCGGCACGCTCAGCATCACCAACGCCGCGGGCTCCGTTCAGTTCAATGAGGGCATCACCTCGATCGACATCACGTCCGGGGAATTCTCGAACGCTTCGGATCTCTATCTCGTCAGCGCCAACCTGAACGTTTCTGGCGGCTCGTTCTCCAACGCGCGCGGTGCGACCATCACCATCGGCCAAGACCGAGACGGCAAGGCTCCTCCCTCGATGGTGGATGATCATGCGGTCACGGTCAGCGGCACCGCAGGTTTCGTGAACAACGGCAAGATCGTTCTCGCTGACGGCGTGGCCTTCAACGTTGAGTTCAAGAGCCCCACCTCGTCCCAAGTGGGTGACGGGGAGGATGTTGAGGCCTACACTCCGGGGTCCTTTAACAACAGCGGCGACTATGCGTCGATCACCGTCGGCACGGGTACGTTCAAGATCGCGTCGAGCGCGGTGATGGAAGGGGAGAAAGGCTCCCAGACGGAAGTCGTCTACGACGAGGCTCCGGATGACCTCCCTGTTTTGAAGATGGGCGACATCATCGTCAACGGAGGTACGATCAAGAATGAAAACACCGGCTACCTCGTCAAGGGTGAGTCGGAGGATTCTGAAAGCGACTCTGAAACAGGCGATGGTGACGGCGATGGGGACTCGGGAGCGACTCAGGAACCGGAACCCGTCCGCCACACGCTCGTCGATTTCGATGACGTCACGCTCAACAACGGTACGTTCACCAGCGCTACGGGTGCCCGCGAAACCGGCGACAAGCTGACGCTTAACGGAACGGAAGCCTCCGCTTCCTTCGCGGGATACTCCGAGTGGGATTCGATCGTTCTCAATCTGGCGGCGCTCGAAGACGAAGAGACTGGTCAGGCGGAACCGTCTGAGGAGCAGGCGAAGAGCATTACCGTCGAAGCTGATGGGGTACTCAAGATCGGCACGATCTCGCTCAATAATCTTTCGAGCGGTTCCGACCTCCTCAGCCTTTCCAACTACGTTGAGGCGAAGTCTACCGGGAGTGATCCGGACATTAAGACGGGTTCGGTTACTGTGACCGACAAGATCGCGGTTTCGGAACTTCGCGGCGACTCTGCCGGTACGTTCGAGGTCGACGCCGGTGCTCTGAAGACCGCCAACATCGACGTCTCCGGTGCGGCGCTCTCGATCTCCAATTCGATCAACTACGCCACGGACAAACGTCAGCACTTTACTTGGGAAGAGCTCCAAAAGAACGAGACGGAAGATAGTGGCAATGAAGGTGCAGCGGAAATGTCCGAAGCTCCTTCTGACACCAATCTCTTTGAAGCGGTCGAGGCTGGTGACGTCGCGACTCTCAAGGTGACTGGCTACAAGGCCACGTGGAAAGAGCCGGAGTCCAGTGAGTCGGATGGCGACTCTGGCGACGGCGATTCCGGCGACAGCAGCACGGCTACCGGGGCGTGGGAGACCGCGTCGATCGGTTCGATTTCCGTTGGCGGTACCTCTCAGTTGGAGATTACGGGACTTCGAACGGGGACGGACGCTGTGGATAGCAACGCTACCGTCAAGCCGAAGGAAGACGCCGTCTACACGGCTTCCGTGAGCTCGATCAGTCTCTCTGAAAACTGGTACACGGCGACGGCCGAGGTGGACACCGACTCGTTGAAGCCCGATGACGAGGACGACGAGGACGTGACCGACGACGGTTGGAAGACTTCTAAGTATGAAAGTGTCGTCAATGAGCTCAAGGGCTTCATCGCTGCGAACGGGAAGGGTGAAAACAAGCTCACCAAGCTCGACAGCAAGATCACGGGTTCCGACCTCGATATCGACTCGCTCTCCATCGCCAAGACGGTGACGGACATCGACCTCGACGACTACGAAGTTGTGGTTGAGGAGGGTGACAAGGAGAATGGCGATAAGTGGGAGATCAAGGACGGCGCGACCAAGACCTCGATCACGACCGACGCCGTTCAGCACACGGCCGTGACGCTCGAGATCACGGACAGCCGTCTGCGCATCGGCAAGTTCACCCAGGAAACCGGTACGCTCACCATCGGCGGTGAAACGACCTCGGGCCAAGTCAACGAAGTCGTCATCGACTCCGTGTCGAAGATGGACGGGGAGTTCACGTTCAACGGTGGCCTCCTTGCTCTCAACGCGAACTCGATCGACCGTGACGAACTGCTCGGCTTCTTCGGCAAGGAAGACGGCGGCGAAGGCGTTGCGGCCCTGACGAAGGACGACAAGCTCCTCTACATCGGCAGCACGGTCACCTTCGGCGAGAACGCGCGTGTTGGCTTCGGGACCTCGGCCCCGACCGGCGAAACCTTGGCGGATGACGACGAGGCGGATGATGCGGCGCAGACCGGTTCGAAGGTCGTCATCGACGCCGGCACGACGATCGCCTTCAACGCCCGCGTCTTCAATTCGAACGGTCTCCTTGCGGGTACCGGCGATGGTGCCACGTTGGTCTTCAATGTGGATCCGAATGCGGTCGACGGCAAGAAGATCAAGTTGGTCAGCGAAAACACCAGCGTGGGCGCCTTCAACCTCACGCAGGGCTTCACGATTGTGGACAAGAACGGCAACGTCCTCGACGGCGATGAAGCCACGGGCGAAATCTTCGACGCGTCCGGCGTCTCGATCGATGCTGCCTGGGGGCTCACCGGTGACAACTTGGTCTACGTCAACGACAAGGGCCAGATCATCATCGGCGACACGAACGAGGACGGCAAGGTCACGACGGCCGACTTCTCGCTTCTCTCCGACGTCGCCGCGAAGGGCCTCGTCGACGACGTGCTCGCCGGCAACCGCACGAACGAGACCGCGGACCGCTACCTCATCAACCGTCTCCTGATGAACGTTCACCAGAAGAAGGACGACAGCGACACCATCGCCGACTACTCCGTTTCCGAGGCCGTCCGCGAAATCAACTCGATGACGCAGTTCGCCGCCGTCTCGGCCTTGAAGGCGATGACGGTCGACTTCTCGGGCTACGTCCAGGACCAGATCGAGCACCACGCCTACACCATCCCGCACGAAATGCGCGGCTGGTGGGTGCAGCCGATCGGCGCGCGCTTGAAGACCGACGATCTCCGCGCGGGCAACCTCACCACGGGCTACTCGCTCGACACGTACGGCATCATGGGCGGCTACGACTGGACGGTCCCGAACGGCGACATCTGGGGTATCGCGGCCTCGTACCAGTCGGGCGACGCCGACGGCGAAGGGAACGCCCTTGCGATGACGAGCGACGTCTCCGCGACGAGCTTCCACATCTGGGCGGCCCGCCACATCGGCGATCTGCGCGTGATGGGTGCGTTCACGTACATGAAGTCGGACGCCGACGCCACGATGTCGACGTCGCTGGGTTCGCTCTCTTCGGATGAGCTCGCCGCGACGGCCGTCTCCTTCGGCATGCGCGCCGATCTCACGAAGACCTACGGGAACTTCAAGCTCGTGCCGCACGCCGGCGCCCGCGTCTCGATGGTCGACATGGACGACTTCACGGTCACGTACCAGAACACCTACGAAGCCTTCAAGTACAGCGAAGACAAGGCCTGGATCTTTGAAGTGCCCGTGGGCGTCACCGCGGCGACGTCGTTCGAGTACCAGCGCTGGAACGTCCAGCCCTACGTCGACCTCACGGTGCGCGGCCGCTTCGGCGACACCGACGCCACCACGACGGTGACGGGCGTGGGTTCGGGCGTCTCCGACAAGGTGAAGTACGACGTCTCGGGCGACGTGATCGGCGATCTGCGGGTCGGCTACATGTCCACATTCCAGAACCTCAACCTCGGCATGAGCTACGGGTTCTCGGCGGGCGACGCCGGCCGCCAGAACCACACGTTCGAGGCGACGCTGCGAATCGACCTCTGATGGGGTCTGAGGGCGGCGCTCTGAAAAGAAGCGCCGCAGCGTGAAAAGCCGAAGGCTCTCCCGGCAGCGGGCGGGCCTTCGGCGCGTTTGGGGGAGGACGTTTTGACTCTCCCGCCGGGTCAGCCCGGGGCCGCCGGAGATCCTTCAGCTCCGGTCACAAGTTCTTGACGCGGGCAACCTCCCGAAGCAGTCCGGAAACCGGCGTTTTCTGTGCTTCTCACGGTACTCCTCTACAATGCAGGGGATTTCACAGATCCACCGTCCAACCGCCCGCCATGACATCTCCCCGCCTTCGACAACTCCTCTTCGCCGTGAGCCTGGCGGCTCTCGCGGCCGGCACGGCCCCCGCGGTCAGCCTCGCGGCCGATGCCGACCCGCAGCCCTCAGTCGACGCGGCTGATCCGGCTGATGCGGCTGAAGGCGGAGCCGACGCCCCGGTCGACCCGATCGAGGCCGACCACCTGGCGGGCGAGGAAGCGCTCCGCAGGGGCGAAGCCGAAGCGATGACGGTGGGCGAACAGAAGGCCGATCAGGCGGATCAGGCCGATCACGCCGACGACGGCGCGGACGAGGAAGGCGCCGAGAAAACCGACAAGACCGCTCAACCCGACAAGGCCGCCCGACCTGAAACCTCCTCCGTCACCGCAGCCCCCGCTGCCGCCAACCTGAGCCCCTTCAGCGTTCAGGTGAAGGGCCTTCAGGGCGCGGTGTTGGAGAACGTCAACGCGCACCTCATGTCGGTTCCGAAGGACATCACGGTGCGCGGCCGCTACCGCACGCGCGTGCGCCAGGCGATCCGCGAGGGCCTGCGGGCGCTCGGGTACTACCACGCGACGATCAAGCTCACGTGGGAGCAGGGCGAGAACGGCAAAAAACGCGGGAACGTGCTTTTGGCGGAAGTGACGCCGGGCGAACCCATGCGCCTCCAGGAGGTGAACGTCAACGTGACGGGGGAAGGCGGCGAGGACCGCACCTTCCAGAGGCTTCTGCGCCGTGCCGCGAAGCCGGGCGCGCGCGTCGACCACGGTCAGTACGACACCTTCAAGCAGCAGCTCCAGGCGGTGGCGCTGCAGCGCGGCTACTTCGACGCCGAATTCAAGAAGAGCCAGTTGGCGGTCGCCCCCGACCTCAACGTGGGCTTTTGGAACATCGACTACGACACGGGGATCCGCTACCGCTACGGCGAAGTGCAGTTCCAGGGGTCGCAGATCGAAGAGGCGTACCTCCGGAACCTTCTTCCCTTCCAGACGGGCGAACACTACGACGCGGAGAGCGTCGCGGAGATGAACCGGCGTCTCGCTGAAACCGGCTGGTTCTCGTCCGTCATGGTGGCGCCCGACTGGGAGGCGGCGCAGAAGCTTCGCGAATCGGGTGAGGAAAACGTCCTCCCGATGACGGGCGTCGTCTCGCTCGCCACGAAGAACAGCGTCGAAGTCGGCGTGGGCTTCGCGACGGACGTGGGGCCGAGGCTCCAGACCACGTGGACGCGCCCCTGGGTGAACGAAAAGGGCCACAGCTTGAAGGGCACCCTCAACCTCTCCGCCTACGAGCAGATTCTGGACGGGGTCTACAAGATCCCGAAGGTCGAGAACCCCTTGACGGAATACTGGCAGATCCAGTCCGGCCTCAAGGCGACGAACCTGAACGACACGGACTCGAAGTCGGTGACGTTCATGGGCGCGCGCTACTGGGAGCTCGAATCCGGTTGGCAGCGCTCGATCGGCTTGAAGTGGTCGTACGACGACTTCAAGCAGGGCGAAGAGATGCACAAGACGATGCTCCTCTACCCGGGCATCACGCTCTCGCGCTCGCGCACGAAGGGCGGGCTCATGCCCCGTTGGGGCGACAGCCAGCGCTACACCTTGGACGTCTCCAACACCGCCTGGGGGTCGGACGTCGATTTCGTCGCCTTCAACGCGTCGGGGGCTTTGATCCGCACGTACGGACGGAAGAACAGGTTCGTCCTTCGCGGAAGCTTCGGCTGGATCGAAACGAACGACTTCGACCGCGTGCCGCCGGATCTGCGCTTCTTCGCCGGGGGCGACCGAAGCGTGCGCGGCTACGACTACAAGTCGATTTCGCCCGAAGACGAGAACGGTGACCTCACCGGTGCGGCGCGTCTGCTCACCGGTTCGATCGAGTACCAATACAACGTCACCGGGAAGTGGTGGGGAGCCGTTTTCTTCGATGCGGGCGAAGCCGTGAACGACTTCAAGGATCAGGAACTCAAGAAGGGCGCGGGCGTC
This sequence comes from Sutterella parvirubra YIT 11816, assembly GCF_000250875.1. Lineage (GTDB taxonomy): Bacteria > Pseudomonadota > Gammaproteobacteria > Burkholderiales > Burkholderiaceae_F > Sutterella > Sutterella parvirubra. Next base: position 32,217 of record NZ_JH604964.1, read on the forward strand.
GGCATCCGTTGGGAGTCGCCGGTCGGTCCCGTCAAGCTCGACCTCGCGATGCCCGTCGGCGACCCCGATCACAAGGGCGTGGCGTTCTACATCGGCCTCGGGCCTGAATTCTGATCAAGGAGCGAAGAACCATGCTGCGTGTCATCCGCTGGATCGTCCTGACGCTCCTTCTTCTGACGGTCCTCCTGATCGCCTTCGTCGCCTGGGGCTTGGGCACGAGCTCCGGCCTCACGACGCTCGCGCGCTTCGGCGTGGGCTACGTCCCGGGCGCGGCGTTGGAGCGCGTCGAAGGGAACCTCGGGGACTTCACCCTCATCGACGCCGCCTACGAGATGGAGGGCGTCACGGTGAAGGTGGGCCGCGCGAGGCTCGCCGTCGACCTCGGGGCCCTCTGGAACAACCGACTCATCATCGAGGCCGTGGAGGTTGCCGACGCGGACGTCGCGGTGGACACCGCCAAGCTCCCCGCCTCGGAACCCGCGGCGGACGATGCCTCCGCCACCGCCGTCGCGATGCCCGAAGGCTGGGCGGCGACCCTGAACGCGCTCACGCTCACCAACATCCGCGCGTCGGTCGACGGGACCGACGTGCGGTTGGGGAGTTTCACGACGGGTGCGGACTTCCGCGGGAACGACCTCACGGTGCTGCCGACCACCCTGGCCGAGCTCGCCTTGCTGCTGCCGCCCGCTGCCCCGGTCGAGGCGGCCCCGGTTCCGGAGGCCCCCAAGACCCTCAAGTGGCGCCGTCCCGGCGAAGACGAGGCGGGCGCGCGGGTGGACCCCGCGACGCTCCCGCCCTTGGTCGACATGCCCGCGCTCCGCGCGGTCTTCGAGAAGCCCCTTTTGGCGAGCCTCCCTGAGGTGACGATTCCGCTCGGCGTGAAGGCGGAGAGCATCGACGTCGCCCAAGTCGTCGTCCGCCAGCGGGTGGAAGGTGCATCGGGTGATTCGGCTGAAGCCGAACCCGCGACCTTGGTGAACCTCCAGGCCGCCGCGATCGAAGACCTCCGCGTCACGACCGATCCGGAAGTCTCGATCGGAAGCCTCAAGCTTGAAACCCCCGAGGGCGCCGTGACGCTCTCGGGCGGCTGGACCCTTCACGACGACTGGAAGGGGAAGGTCGACTTCAAGGCCGACCTCCGCGAAGCGGCCTTTGCGCGCGTGGGCGTGCGGATGGAAGACCTGTCGCTGCGCGCCATGACCCGCGAAGAGCAGACGGCGCTCGCCCTGGGCGACGCCTCGAAGCTCTCGGGCGGCGTCGGCACCGAGCCCGTGGGGCTCGAAGCGACCTTGGAAGGGAGCCTCGCCGGGCGCTTGGCATTGAACCTCGCCATGACGGGCGGGGCGGACGCGCACGTGCTTCTCGAAGCCGTGCCGGGCGAGCCGGGGCTCCCCTTCCTCATCGACGCGGAACTCCCGCGCGCGGCGCTCCGGATCCCTGCCCAGACGGCGCCGACCGCCCAGTCTGATCAGACCGCTCAGGCGGAGTCCAAGGCCGCCGCCGCGGCGGAAGCCTCCGAATCCGCCGAATCCACTGAGCCCGCTGAACCCGCTCAGGCCGCCCTGTCCACCCCCACGGAAAACACGCCCACGGAAAAGTCTTCCGAATCTTCGGATGCCCCGCAGACCTCCGCCCAGGAGGACGGCGGCGCGGCGTTGGAGAACCTCCGCATCCGCTTCGAAGGCCGCGCCGACGACTGGAAGGGAGCGCTCACCGCGTCCGTGCGCGCGTCGCTCCCCGGCACGCTTGCGACCCCCGTCGCGGCCGGGATCGAAGGCGCCTTCTCCGGGTCGCTCGCGGGCGCGAAGATCGAACGCTTCGACGCCGTGCTCCCTGAAGGCCGCATCAAGCTCAACTTGGACGCCGCCTGGGGTCAGCAGCTGGACGCCACGGGGCGCTTTGAGACGGACAAGATCGACCTCAAGCCCTACGTCCCGCAGGTGCCCTCGGCCTTTGCGGCCGGGTTCGACTTCAAGGTGCGCCTGCGTTCGAACGGGCACTGGCGCGTGGGCGTCGAGGGGCTCAACGTCGAGAGCGAACTCCAGGGCGCGCCCGTCAAGGTGGCGGGCGACGTCGCGATGTCGAGCCGCGGCTGGGCCGCGCTCTCGGGCGTGGAGCTCCGTCTCGGGCGCAACGTCGTCTCCGTGAACGGGGTGCTCCGCGGCCTTCAGGCGGTCGACCTCGAGGCGAAGCTGAACGTCCCGGGTCTGGAGAACACGCTCCCCGGCCTGGCCGGGAAGGCCTCCGGCCATCTCGCGCTCCGCGGGCCGACGCTCCGCCCCGAAGTCGACGCGGACATCCGCGCCGAAGGCATCCGCTACGGGAACGTCTCGATCGGGAACATTCAGGTGAAGGGCGACGTGCATCCGCGCACGAAGGCCTCGATCAACCTGAAGGACCAGGAGGCCCTGCGCCGCGCAGTGGAAGCCTTCGAAAAGCTCGACGCCGTGACCCAGTTCGAGCGCGCGTTCTCCGCCGCCGAAATGGAGGGGACGATCCGCATCGCGCTCTCTAACCTTCAGGTCGAGTCGGAAGCGGCGGCCGCCCCTGCGGCCGACGCTGCTGCGGACACGAACGCCAACACCGACGCCGCCAAGGTCGGCGAAGCCGACGCAGCGCTCCGGAAGGCCGAGGCCGACGCCGAGAAGCTGCGTGCCGAGGCGGATGCGGCGGAGGACGGTGCCGACGCCGCGGACGACGAGACGGCACCCTTGGTCGCGTACGACTCGATCGTGCTCGCGACCTCCGGGCGCGAATCCGCCCACACGATCACCCTCACGGTGAAGGGGCGCCCGGTCTCGCTCGACATGGCCTGGTCGGGGGCGTTGGACCGCAACACCTTCGCGTGGAAGGGGATGTTCGAGAAGGGCGTCATCACGACCCCCGCGGGCGACTGGACGCTGCGCGAACCCTCCGCCATGCGCTTTGATCCCGCGAAGACCGAACTCGCCTGGGATCCCTCCGCCTGGACGCACGCGCACGCGTTGGTGACGTTCCCCGAGACCGTGCGGTTGGGGACGAAGGGCGTCCTCAAAGTCCGCCTGGAGGAACTGAACCTCGAGGTCCTGCAGCCCTACTTGAAGCGCCGCGAGCGCCTCTCTGGGCACGTCAAGGGCGAATTCAAGGCGGATTGGGACATCGACAAGAACGTCATTCCGAACGCCGACTGGGCGTTCGACGCGGACGGGCTCGCGTACTCGACCCGCGTCGACGGCGTGCGCCTCCCGGTGACGCTGGAAGCGCTTCGACTCACCGGCACCGTGCGCCCCGAGCACGCGGTGCTTGGCTGGACCGTGAAGCCCGAAGGGACGGGCGGCGTCGAGGGGAACCTCACGATCGAAGACCCCGCGGGCGAGCGCCGCATGAAGGGCCGGGTGGTCGTCTCCGACATGACCCCGGTGCTCCTGAAGCCGCTTCTCTCGAAGGGCGAGCGCGCCGAAGGCGTTTTCGCGGCGGACCTCACCGCGGGCGGGACGTTGGAAGCCCCGCGCATCTGGGGCGACCTCACCCTGAAGGGCGTCGAACTCGACGCCGGGTTCGTGCCCTTTGAAATGAATCCGAGCGAAATCGCGCTCCGCTTCGAAGGGGACCGCTCGACGCTCACGGGCCGCATCAGTACGGCCGAAGGCGACCTCATCCTCGACGGCCGGGCCTCGTGGCCGACGGCCGAAGACTGGACCGCGTCGGTGCACGCCGCGATGGCGGAGGACGCGAAGGACGGTAAAGGCGGGAAGGGGAAGCTCCGCATCACGCTCCCGCCCATGATCGACCTCGATCTTCTCCCCGACGTGCGCGCGAGCGCCGACAAGAACGCCGTGATCCTCTTGGGCCGCGTCGACGTGCCGCGTGCGCGCGTCACGGTCGAAGAGCTTCCCGCCTCCACGGTCGACGTCTCGAAGGACGAGGTGGTGCTGGACGAAAACCTCAAGCCCGTCAAGGAAGCCTCGGCGCCGTTCCCCCTGAAGAGCCGCATCGCGGTCGGGATCGGCGACGACGTCCGCATGGACGCCTTCGGGCTTCAGGCGCGCCTCACCGGCGAACTCTTCGTCCTTCAGGACGAGCGCGGCCTGGGGTTGAACGGCCAGATCAAGGTCCCGGGCGGGCGCTTCCACGCCTACGGTCAGGACCTGATCGTGCGCGACGGCTCGATCGTCTTCGGGGGCGATCCGACGAACCCGAACTTCCGCATCGAAGCCATCCGCAACCCGGACGTGACCGAGGACGGCGTGACGGTCGGCGTGCGCGTGACCGGCACGGCGGCGTCCCCGAAGGTCGAGCTCTTCTCCGACCCGACGAAGCCCCAGCAGGAGATGCTCTCGTATCTCTTGCGCGGTCAGGGCCTGGAAGGGGGTTCCGGCGAAGACAACTCCGCCATGACGAGCATGTTGGTGGGCTTGGGCGCCGCCACGGGTGGGCAGGTCCTCGGCAAGATCGGCGACGTCGTCGGGATCGAGGACCTGGGCGTCGACACGACGGGCGTGGGCGACAGCGCGCAGGTCGTCGTGAGCGGCTACATCCTCCCGGGGCTGCAGTTGAAGTACGGGATCGGGATCTTCGATTCGTTGGCGACGCTGACGCTTCGCTACCGCTTGATGCCGAGGCTCTACCTCGAAGCGGTCTCGGGCGTGAGTCAGGCCTTGGACCTCCTCTACAGGTTCGAGTTCGATTGATCGGAAA
>NZ_JH604965.1:0-6347 GCF_000250875.1 Sutterella parvirubra YIT 11816
ACAGCACATTTCAATTTGGACAGCAGTGGTCAGGGCTCAATGCCGCGGCGGAACAGCATCCTGTTCCAGTTGATCCAATAGGGATCCGCGTCCGGGAGCACCTTCCCGAGCTTCTTCGTCATCTCCAAGAGCTCCTCCGCCGGGACGTCCCGCCAGCGCCTCATCAATGCCTTGGCTTCTTCGAGCACGCGCTCCGTCCCGACCGAATACTCCGTCGGCAGATCGAACGCCTCGCTCGTGAGCCAGTTGCCGACGCCGCCCATAGGCAGATACTCGCGGGCGCGCACCTTCGCGCGTCCCTCTTCCCCATCCAAATCGAACCACCGGTCCTCGTCCGACCGGAAGTCGACTTCCACCGAGCTCATCACCAAGGGCGAGCGCGTCGTCACGACGAACTGAACGTCGGGCTCTCCCGGCAGGTGCTTCATCGCCCGCATCAATCCCGGAAGAACTTCACGCTGACGGCGCGGGCTCAGTCCCGCGTCCGCGTCGTCCCAAAGGAGGACGATCCGTCGGGCGGGCGGCAGGCCCAGCGCGTCGCGCGTCCGGACGTGCTCCGTCCACTGCCAAACCAACATGTACGCCAACTTGACGACCTTCCTCACGCCGGTCGACGCGTGCGTGACCGGCACCCGCACCCCGTCGGGCATGCCGATAACCGGAATCCGCCTGATGTCCAAAGGATCGACCAGGCGAGCCCTTTCCAGCGTCATCGGTCCGTCCGCGTCCGAAAGCGCAGCCAGGACCTTGGTGAAGAGGTTGAGTTCCTCTTCGAAATACCGGTCTCCCCACCACAGGAGGCCATCCCGAACGAATCCCATGCAAAGCCACTTGAGATCCGTGTCGGGCAGGCCGTTCATAACTTGATCGTCCGTGAGGATGTGGGCGGGAGGAAGGCCCTGGGCCTGCGCCTTGGGACCGTTTCGCGAGGGATCCCACAGGGCGAAGCCGCCGTCGGCCGTCGCCCAGATGAGCACGTCGGACGAGTGAACCGACGTGTCCCTGCGCGACCATCGCCAGTCGCCGCGTTCAAACCGGCTTCGGAGCGCCGTCTCCCCGTCGGCCCCGTCGAAGGAGGCCTCCAGCGAGGCTTCAGCGTTGAGGTCCGTCGGGAGGGCCATAAGTCCGCCGGGCAGCGACGGTTGGACGTTCTTCGGCCACACGCCCGTGAGCGCGAACCAGGTGAGGTTGAGGAGGAAGGATTTGCCCAGCCCGTTCCCGCCCGTGATGAGGTTGAGGCGGGGCGCGAAGTGGAGTTCTTCGTCGGCGAAGAGGCCGACGTTCTTGAGGTGGAGGCGGTTGATCATGGTGGGGCGCGTCCATGGTTGGGGTGGAGGCCGAAAGGCCTGATTCTTTCGAATCGTAGCACCGCCGCGAGGGCGCGCACGAACAAAAAACGGGGAGTCCTCTTTTCGAAGACTCCCCATCCCGGGCCGGAAGCTTGGGGAAGATTGGAGCGCCTTCCCAAGCTCAGGTCCGACGGATCAGAACACGTGGCGCACGCCCACGTTCCAGCGCCACTTTTCGGTGACTTCGCCGCCCGTCGTCTTTTCAAGATCGACGTACGTGTACGTGCGGTCGGTCAAGTTGAAGTTCGCGCCCACGGCGTACTCCATCCAGCCGCCGCCCAGGTCGTTGCGGTACGTTTCCGTCAGGCCGTCCTTCGAGTAGGACGCTTCGGACTCGCCCTGGAAGTCGTAGACGCCCGAGAGCCTCGCGTAGATGCTCCCCTTCTTTTCGGGGAACTTCAGCCCGGCACGAAGCCCCACGCGGCCGATCAGCGAGTCGTAGTCGTCCTGCGCGACCTTCACGTCGTTCGAGGTCCTGAAGTCGTCGCCCATGATCCGACCGTAGGTGAGCTCGGCCTGCGGCTCGACGTAGACGAGGTTCGTGAGGTCGAACCTCCAACCGAATTCCGCGCTCATCGAGAAGGCGTTGTTCTTCGCTTCGCCGCTCATGTTGCGGATGTCGAAGTCGCTCTCCAGGCGCGAGTACTTGCCGATCAGGTCGACGAACATGCCGTTTTCGGCCATCCAGGTCCCGTAGACCGCGAAGCCGTAGGCCTGCGTGTCGCCGCTGCCGCCGTCGTAGTCGGTCGTCCCGTCGGTGTAGCTGAAGGCGCCGCCCACGACCCAGTCGCCCACTGCGTAGTCCGCGCCCACCTGCACGGTGGCGCTCTTCTGCGTGACGCTCTGTTCGCCGTACTCCTGCTCGGAGCCGTAGAGGCGCACCCACGTGCCGATCCCGTCGGGGCTGTCGCGCAGTTCACCCATGCGTTTCGTGAGGTCGTTCATCTCGGCGCGCCACTGAATGGTCGAGAGCGCGGTGACGGAGGAGAGCGTCGAGAGCTTGGAGTTGCTTTCCTGATGGACCTCTTCCACGTTGCCCTCGGCGTCCACGAAACGGGTGATCTGGCCCTTGATGTCGCCCTCTTCGATGACTTCCGTCAGCTCGGAGCCCTCGGCGCTGAAAGCACCGGAGAGCACTTTGAAGGCCTTCTCGGGATCATTGATGTCGTCCGCCGTGACGCCCGAAAGAGCCACGGTGAGCGCGGGGGCCGGAGCGCCCGTCTCACCGCTCACCCCCTCGATGGAGAGCTTTGCCACGCCCGTGAGGTCACCATCCTTCGCGGTGGCGGCAAGATTGATCTCACCGCCGGTGCCCGACAATTTGCCGATGAGGATCTCGTCGCCGACATCCTGAACGTTGATGACGCCGCCGTTGAGGGTCAGCGAGTTGATCGTACCGTTCTGCTCGACCTGCCCCGAAGCGGCGGGCAGGGTTCCGGCCACCTGAGTGGCGTTCCACTGCGCACCGTTCTCAAGCGTCAGGCGCATATCCGTAACCGTCCGAACGTCCTCAGCCAGGTTGTCGGGGTAGCTGAACAGAATGCCGCCCGTCCAGGAGGATTCTGCGCCCGAGAGAACGATGTTCAGATCGGCATTGATGATGGTGCCGCTGTTTTCCGTAGGCCCAGGCGTCTCAAAGGCGATGTCGCCGATGATGACCACCCGTTCGGCCGCCTTGTCGGTATTGATGTTGACGAGCGAGTTCCCGCGGGCGTCGATCGCGTTGCTCTTCCTGCTTTCGATCCAGATCGTCCCGCCCGTGGAGTTGATGTTGATTTCGCTGTTGGAGAACGCCACGACCGCCATGTCGCGGGCCTGGATGTTGATGTCCCTCGCCTTCAGGTTCACGGTCGTGTGCGACTCAGGACGCGGCGAGGACTGTGTGTTGTTCTGCGCCCAGATGCCGCTGCTCTCCGACAGGATGTCGATGCGGTCGGTTGCCTCCATCGAAACATTCCCCATGTGTCCGGTGGTGTTGTCCTTGGTAGCAAACAGGGCGGCATACCCTGAGCTCGTGCGCTTTTGTTCGAGTCGAATGGTGGACGTGCCTTCTCCGCCGATCACGACAGTGGCCCCGTTGGTCACGGTCATCGTGTCCCCGTTGTCCGCATCGGATGCATTCGAGATCGAGATGGCATTCCCGACGTAGTGATCAACGGCCTCCTGCGTGCTGTGTGTGACGCTATTCGTGATATTCGTGCCGTCGATCTCCGTCGCCGCCTGCGCTGCTCCCACAGCAAAAAGCGACCCGATCAAGGCCGCCGTCATTGTCTTCCTGAACATCATACAATCCTCTTTTTTCTTGTCGTCAAATGGTCTTTCACGCCCGCGGGAAGCACCGACCGGGCACTGTAAAAGCTTATGCGCTGACAACTTGAAACAGGCGGATTACAGTTCTAACACCTCAGAAAAGCGCAATTTTGTAGGGGGGGGGCAACAGGTTTCTCCGGGATGCATGAAACGAACCCTAGAAACAACCCTCGAAATAAAACAAGGGAGGCGCAGCCTAACCGCGCCTCCCTCGTTCGATCAAGGACTATTGAGCGAATCAGTCCTTCGACTTGTTGTTTTTAAAGACGATCGACTCCTCGATGTCCTTCGTGCGGATCGTGAAGACTTCGTTGAGAAGATCTTCGGCCAGGGCTTCGGCGCTCGCCAACACGCCCAGGTTGAAGGTGTTCAGCATCTCCAGCGCCTTCGCTTCGTCGTCCTTCCAGAGGCGCACGAACTCTTCTTCCATCGACTTCGCGAGTTCGGCCGTGTCGGCTTCCCATGCGGCGTAGGCCTTCTTCACGACGGGCGCGAGCTTGTCGTAGTCCGTCATGACGAGGGTCTGCAGACGACGGTACTTCCAGTAGACGGAAACCGAGTCGCAGCGGTCGGTGCCCATGCCGTACTGCTCGGGCACGGCTTCGAGGCCCTGGTAGAAGGGCACGAAGACCGACAAGTCCGCCATGCCGAAGGCGATGTGGATCACTTCGCCGATCGGGCGCGGGAGCCACGGACGAACCTGCATGACGTGCGCTTCGTACGTGCGGAAGACGCTGATCGGACGCCAGGGTTCGTCGCCGTTCAAACCGTTGGCGTACGGGTCGTGGGGCGTGCCTTCATAGTGGTCGCGCATCAAGGCCTTCATGTCGGCGAGCGTCACCGGCTTCTCAGGCTTCAGGTACACCGGGAACGAGCGCCCCGCGTCGACGGGCTGCTCCAAGGACGGATTGAGGTACTTCTGCATCACCCAGACGCGCGGGTCGTTGTAGACGCGGTCGCGGCCGTCGTCGCGCGTGTACGCGGCGGAGAAGTTGAAGGGACCCTTGGCGGGGTCGTAGAAGCCCTTTTCGGTGGCCCAGGAGACCAACGTCTTCGAGGCCATCTGGTTGGGGTTCGCCGGGTCGTAGACGCCCAAGCGCCCCTGGTTCCCCGACGCGAAGTACATGTCGGCCGGCGTGCGTTCCGCAAACCACTGGTGGCCCGAACCCGTTTCCAGGTACCAGACGTCCTTTTCGTCCACGAACGCGACGCCGAAGCCTTCGCCGCAGCCCTGCGTTTCGATGATTTCACCCAGAAGCGCCGCGGCTTCCTTCGCCGTGCGGCAGCGCGGCAGGATCACGTCGGGGATGTCGTCTTCGGTGATGCCGGACTCGACGTTGTAGGGGTCGATCGCGAGGACTTCATCCGACGCAAAGATCGATTCGGTGCCGGTCAAGCCCAGGCCCGCTTCATTGAAGCCCACGGCCCCGTGGAGCTGCGTCTTCCAGTTGGGCACCGTCGTGTAGCGCATCGCGTCTTCGGGGAGCGGATACGTGAAGTCGTTGACGCCGCCATGCGCCTTGCAGCTGTAGACGCCCTTCTGGCCCTTGACGGCCGGATGAACGACGAAGTGCTGAGCTTTGAGCGACGAACTGTCGGCGCTGCGCGCAACGAGGAAAGACCCGTCGGCCGTGGCTTTTTCGCCGACAACGAGAGTGGTGCACATGGGGAGCTCCTCCAAGGAAAAAGTCGGATTGGTCCTGCGCCGCGGGCGCGGTTCGCGCGCCGGCGGGCGATGCGTATCCCGTCATTTTAAGGGTTCGCGGCGGGGTCGAGACAATCCCCCTAAGGAAAACGCCTTAGACTCCGCCACGACCCGGGAAAACCGCCGAACCGGGACCTACCCGGTACCCGTCCGAACCCTTCCGGACCCTCCCCGCTCCCTTTCTTCCCACGCCTCCCCGCCCGGTTCTCCCGGTTCTCCCGGCCCTCTCCGGACCGCCCTCTCGGACCACCCCCGCGTGGTCCCTCCACGCCGCCCGCTACAATCCGTCGGACGAGAGGGAGCCGGAACCGGCTCCCCAAACACCACACCCCGACACTTCAAGGCTCCGACACTCATGGCCTCCCGCACGACCTACGGCAACACCTGGTGGGGCGCCGCCTGGCTTCAGGCGCTTACCTCGATCGACTACGAAAACCGCCTTCCGCGCGGGCGCACCTATCTGAACCAGGGGAGGCTCGACAACCTGCGTTTGAACCCCAAGACGAACGCCGTCGAGGCGGACGTGCACGGGAGCGCCTACTACCCCTATGCGGTCTCGGTGGCGCAGCAGCCGCTTCCGCCCACGAAGGTGAAGCGCCTCGTTGACGACATCGCCCGCGATCCGGACTTGGTCGCGAGCCTTCTCGAAGGCGAGCTTCCGCCCGCGATCCTCGAGCGCGCCGAGATGCTCGGGATCGAGCTCTTCCCGAAGAGCCACCGCTCGCTCAAGATCTCGTGCTCCTGCCCCGACATCGCACGCGTCTGCAAGCACGTCGCGGCGACGATCTACGCGGTCTCCGTTTCGATCGACCACGATCCCTTCCTCGTCTTCCGGCTTCGCGGCGTCGACCTGAAGGCGGAGCTCCTTTCGCGCGGCATCGACGTCGCCAAGGCCGTGACCGTGAAGGCCCCGACCGCCCCCGAACTCCTCGCCCGCATGACGGGGGACGTCGGCGTGGAAGCCGCGCCGGAAGCCGCTTCCG
>NZ_JH604965.1:6408-12011 GCF_000250875.1 Sutterella parvirubra YIT 11816
GGAAGCCGCTTCCGAAGCCGCAGCATCCGCCGCGGAAGCCGCGGCCACGGAAGGCACGGCAACGGAGACGGTCACTGCAGAGGATGCCGCCAAAACCGCCGACCGCGAAGCCGCGGCGCTCGCGCTTCTGCGCACCCTCCCCTACGGCACCGTCGAATCCATGGGCGGCCGGATGTTCGAACTCCTCGCGCCTCGGCTTCTCCTCTCGCAGCAGAAGGACTTTCCCGCGTGGTTGGGCAAGATGCTCCGCCGCGCGGCGAGGGAGCTCGACCGGATGAGCCGAAACGCCGCGGCCGGGACGGCACCCGAATCCGACGCCTCTTCCGCCTCTCCGCTCACGGACGAAGACGGCGTCGCGATCAACGACCTCCCGCCCGCGCCTCCGGCCGTGAAGTTGGTTGGGACCTCCGCCGCCCGCTTTGAGGTGAAGGCGGGCCGCAAGAAGGAGGCGTTGAACCAGCACGCCTTCACGTACCTCGAAGCGGACCCGCGTGCCGTGCGCCTCGCCGCCCCCGAGGTCGAAGTCCTCTACGAGGTCTTCCGAACCGCCTTGGCCCTCATGAAGGCGGGCGCCCTCATTCCCGTCGTCCTCAAGGACCGCGACCTGAAGAAGGGGAAGGAGAAGGTCCTCCCGCCCGTCCTCTGGTGGATGCCCGCGATGCGCGAAGAGTCGGTCGCGAAGTTGGTCGACCGGCTCGCCCGCGGCGCCTCCCCCTGGCTCGACCGGGTGATCGAGGCCGAGTGGCTCGAAGGGCGCTCGGACCTCACCAAGACCGTCCTTCTCGTCGGTCTCGCCGCCAACGCGCTCCTCTCCGCGCATGCGCTTCTTGTGGCCGACGCGAAGTTCCAGAGCTTCGCCGAAGTGATCTTCGCCGGGGTGGACTTGAACAGCGTCGACTGCCCGTGGGGCGACGGCGAAGCCGAAACGCTCGCCCGGTGGTTGAAGCCCTTCCTCCTCGGGGACCTCTTCCCCTGGGTGCCGGTTTTGACCGTCCGCACGGCCCGCGCGTCGGACGAGTCCCAAGCGGGGGACGTCACGGTCAACTTCGGGATCCTCCCGCACGGCGCCCGCAGGGACGCGACGCCGACGCTCCTCTCCAAACTCCTCACCGACACCGAGCGCACCGAAGACCGCTTCGCGGCGCTCTCCTGCCTCAAGACCCTCGCCGTCGCGGCGCCGGTCCTGGACGGCATCCGCACGTCGGGCGGAAAGCCCGTGAGGTTGGACGGCGCGACGCTCAAAGATTTCCTCTTCGAGCACGCCCCGCACCTGAAGCTCCTGGGCGTGAAGGTGCTCCTGCCCGAACGCTTGAAGAAATTGCTCAAGCCCCGTCTTCTCGCCGCCTTCGGCGCGGGGAGCGACGGCGGCATCAAGGGGGCGCTCACGAAGGAGAGCCTCGCCGACTTCTCCTGGAAGGTGGCGCTCGGAGACAAAACGCTCACGGAAGAGGAATTGAAGGCCCTGATGGAGCACGCGGGCGAGGTCGTGCGCGTGGGCGAAGACTTCGTCTACCTCGACGCCGCGGAACTCGAAGCCATCGCGAAGACGGTGGAGTCCGGGTCCGAGCCCTCGTACCTCGAAAAGATGCGGGCGGTGCTCACCGGCGACTTGAACGGCGCCGCGGTCGTCACCGCCCCCGAACTCGAAGCCCGCATCGAAGCGATGACGGACGTGCCTGAGATCGCGCTCCCGCAGAAGCTCGACGCGACGCTCCGTCCCTATCAGGAGCGCGGCTACGCCTGGCTCATGAAGAACCTGCGCCTGGGGTTGGGGGCCCTCATCGCCGACGACATGGGGCTCGGCAAGACGCTCCAGGTGATCGCCGCGATGACCGCCTTGAAGGAAGACGGCGAATTCAAGACGCAGAAGGCTTTGGTGGTCGTGCCGACCACGTTGCTCGCGAACTGGGCGCGCGAACTCGCGAAGTTCTCGCCCGGGCTCACCGTCGGGACCTACCACGGCACGAAGCGCAAGCTTCCCGCCCCGAAGAAGACCCCCGACGTGACGCTCACGTCCTACGGGACGCTCCGCCGGGACGCGAAGACCTTTGCGTCCCGGAAGTGGCGTCTTCTGGTTTTGGACGAAGCCCAGGTGATCAAGAACCGCTCGACCGCGCAGAGCATCGCCGTGAAGTCGGTGAAGGCCCCGCAGGTCCTCGCGATGTCGGGCACCCCGGTCGAAAACCGCCTGATGGAATACTGGTCGATCCTCTCGACCGTGCAGCCCAAACTCTTGGGCAGCGAAGCGGACTTCCGCCGCACCTTCGCCGACCCCATCGAGCGCGAGCACGACGAGCGGGCGATCGCGGCCTTCCGGCGTTTGACGGCTCCCTTCATGCTGCGGCGCCTCAAGTCCGACCCGAAGATCATCAGCGATCTCCCCGAGAAGAACGTGCTCGATCACTTCACGTCGCTCACGCCCACCCAGACGGCGCTCTACAAGAAGACCCTGGACGAGATGCTCGAAGCCATGAAGGAGGCGGAAAAGACCGAACGCGAAGCCGCCGCGTCGGGCGGCGACGCCGAGGCCGCCCGCATGAAGCGGAAGGGCCTGGTGCTGCGCCTCATCACGGCCTTGAAGCAGATCTGCAATTCGCCCTCGCAGTACCAGAAGACCGAAGCGCCCACGTCGGACTCCGGGAAGGGCGACGCGCTCCTTGCGATCCTCGGCCAGTGCCGCGACGCGGAGAGGAAGGTCCTCATCTTCACGCAGTTCCGCGAGATGGGCGAAAAGCTCCAGGACTGGATCGAGGCGGCCGGGTTCGGGCGTCCCGCGTTCCTCCACGGGGGCGTGCCGGTCAAAGCCCGCATGGCGATGGTGGACAAATTCCAAACGGACCGCACCGAGCGCGTGATGATCATCTCCTTGAAGGCAGGCGGCACGGGTCTGAACCTCACGGCGGCTTCCGCCGTCGTCCACTACGACCTCTGGTGGAATCCGGCCGTCGAAGCGCAGGCCACGGACCGCGCCTACCGCATCGGGCAGCGCCGGGACGTCTTGGTCTACCGCTTCGTCACCGCGGGGACGTTCGAAGAGAAGATCAACGCGATGCTCGCGAAGAAGCGCGAGCTCGCGGACCTCACCGTCAACACGGGCGAGACCTGGATCGGGGATCTCTCGAGCACCGAGATCCGGGAGATCTTCAGGCTCGAAGATCAGAACTGACGCGGCTCCGGATACGACTGCGCCCCGGCACCTTGCGGTGCGCGGGGCGCTTTGGTCTTGTGGGTCGGCGCTCAGCGGAAGCTGAGCGCGGCCCGTACCTTATTCGACGTCGATCGCGTCGCCGATCGCGTAGAACCGGCCGCCCGCGACGTAGTGGATCGTCTGCAAAGCCTGCGGGACTTCCTCGAACATCCAGCGGCCGTCCTTGAAGACGCGCTCGTCGGCCCAGGCGCCCACGGCCTGACCGATGAAGAGGTCGTAGGCGGCTTCGTTGTGGGGTTCGGGGATGCGTTCAAAGAGGATCCACGCCGCGCACCCTTCGATGAGGTCGATGTCGTCGGGCAGGCCCTCAACGTCCTTCAGGAAGCGGATGCCGCTCTGGTCGATCTTTTCGGGTTCGTCGTTCTTCGAGACGGAACCGAGGAAGAGCGTCTGGGGCGCGATTGAGCGGGTCGGGATCGAGAGCATGAAGTAGTTGCTCTCTTCGATGAGCTTCCTCGTGTAGTGGCTCTTGTCGAGGATCACCACGGCCTTCGCGGGATCGAGGTCGAGCGCCGTGTTCCAGGCGGCGGCCATCGCGTCGAAGTCGTTCTCGGTCTTCCCCGAGACGATCACGGTGGGACCGATGTTGAGGATGCGGTAGACGCGGTCGAGCGGGACGGGGCGAACGAATTCGCTTTGGTTGGTCATCATGGTGTGGTCCTCCCTTCGGGGGAATGGTTCTTTGATATGACCATTTTAGGTGACGCCTTCCCACCGAGCGATGCCGGAAACGCTCGGAAACAGGCGGATAGTTGCCCGATTCGACCGAAAACGCCGAACGTGCCGCGCGGTTTCGGGAGGGCTACACTGAATGCTTGAAACCCACTTCGCAACGAAACCGACGAACGCCCCGAACACCATGCTCCGCTCCACGCTCACCATCACCCGAGACGACGGCCGCACGGGCGAGGCCGCCGCGCCCGTGATCCTGTCTGCGAGCCGCCGGACCGACATCCCGGCGTTCTACGCGGAGTGGTTCATGGCAAGGCTCGCGCGCGGGTACTGCGCCTGGAGGAACCCCTTCAGCGGTCGGCAGAGCTTCGTCGCGTTCGGAAACGTCCGCTTCGTCGTCTTTTGGTCCAAGAACCCGAAGCCTCTCTTGAAGCACCTCCCGGAACTCCAACGCCGCGGGATCGGCGTGATGGTCCACTTCACGCTCAACGATTACGAAGCGGAGGGGCTCGAACCCCAGCTCGCCTCGTGGGAAGACCGCATCGACACCTTCCGGCGTCTCTCCGACGCGCTCGGCCCCGACGCCGTCCTCTGGCGGAACGACCCGCTCGTCCTCACGCCCGAGCTGACCACGGATCGGCTGCTCGAAAAATGGACCCGCACGGCGGAAGCCCTCGCGGGCTTCACCGACTCGTCGATCATGAGCTTTGCGGACATCGCCGACTACCGGAAGGTCCGCAACAACCTCGTCCGACACGGGATCGACACCCTCGAATGGTCGGAGGACGCGATGCGCGCCTTCGGCGCGAAACTCTCCGCAGCCAACCGAGCGCTCCCTGGTGGCGGCTTCACGCTCTCGACCTGCGCCGAGACGGTGAACTTGAGCGCCTACGGCATCACGCACGGGCGCTGCGTCGACCACGAGCGGATTCTGCGCGTCGCCCTCCGGCAGGTGCCCGACCGCTGCTCCGCACTCCTCGAAGCCTTGGGCGGCCGGTTCGACCCGGCCGACGCTGAAACCCCTCTGCCCGCCCGCCGGATTCTCCTGAAGCCGAAGAAGGACCCGGGTCAGCGCCCGGCCTGCGGGTGCCACGCCGCCAAAGACATCGGTCAGTACGACACCTGCCCGCACCTCTGCCGCTACTGCTACGCCAACGCGAAGCCTGAAACGGTGCTCAGGAACTGGAGGACCCACTGCGCCGCGCCCGCGGCCGAGGGCCTCCTCGGGGACGCGCCGTAGGTCGACTCAACCTGAATCAGCGCCCTGCGTTCTTCCCCTGCTCTTCCCGCTCCTGCGACTCACCGGTCACGCCCGGCGCATCCGTGAGGCGCACGAGAAGACAGCGCCCGGGCGCCGTGCCGTCGCCCGTGCAGGCGAGCTCCGCCCAACGCATCCCGCTCCACTTCTCGGCCTCCTCCTGCGGGAAGAAGAACCTGCGCGGAAGCCGCGGGGAACCGCGGAAGCGGTCGACGTCAAGAAGCAGAATCTCCGTTCCCGGAGCAGCCGAAGCACCGGCCGAACCGCCGTCCTCCGCACCCTCCGCATCCTTGGGGAGCGGCCTCAGGACGCCGTTCTCGACCGCCACAGGGAAGCCCTCCGCGGCCTCATCGTCCCCAAGCCGCTTCGCCGGGTCGACCGCATACTCCAAGGCCATGAAGTCGCCCATGAGGATGTCGCGGGGATCGACGGGACGGAGTTCCGCCCACACCGTGCGGGCGGTTT
>NZ_JH604965.1:12021-14564 GCF_000250875.1 Sutterella parvirubra YIT 11816
CCGTGCGGGCGGTTTTGAGGTGGTACGCGTCGCTCGCGACGCCCACCGCGAGCACCCCGGCGACGACGGCGAGAACCGCCGCCCCGGCCTTGGCGGGACGGGAGTACCCGAACCTGCCGACACGAGCGGAAGAAGCTTCGTCGGCTTCGTCAGCCTCCTCCGCCCCGTTGGCCCCGCTGCCCCGGCAGCCGCACCCGCAACCGCCGCACCCACCGTACGCGAGCCACGCCGCCGCGAGAAGCGCCGCGCCCGTCACGAGAAGGTTCACGCCGACGACGACCAGCGTCTCCAAGGTCACGCCCCAAACGCTTGCCGCGTGAAGCCCCATCGCCGCGACGACCGCCGCGATGAGGCGACTCCAACCCGAGTCGCCCCGCTCAAACCCCGCCGCGGCCGCGCCGACCATCAGGACGACGAGCGAGGCCTCGGGGATGAAGAGGAGCACCGGCACGAGGATCAGCACCGCCGCGGGGCGACGCCAACGGAGAAGCGCGCCGTCCGTACCGTCCGTGCCCTCCGTACCTTCCGCACCGTCACGTCGTCGCGAGAGCACCCAGGCAAGGAGCACCAGCGCGGCGGCCAACGCGTCGGGCCGTGCCGTCACCGCCGATCCTTCCGCGCCCCACATCGCCCTGGCCGGTCCCTCGACCGTCATCCCCATCGCGAGGAACGCGGAGAGCACCGCGCCGGTGAGCACCGGGGCCGTGAGGCCGGAAAGCCCGTTCAAAAAACTCCGTCCGCCGCTTGCGTCCTGCCCACCGTCATCCCTCTTCCCGGAAACCTTCAGGAGCCCCCAAAGCTCCGACGCGACCAACGCCGCCGCGAGGAGGATGTTGACGCGCACGCCCCAGAAGACGAAGGCGTCCGACCCGAACCGCTGAATCCTGGGCCAGGCGAGGAGCGCGCCCACCCAAAGCCAACGGTTTCCGAGAGCGGGGGCGGCAACGGCGAAGCCCGCCGCGGGCACGAGCCCCGGGAGCGCCTCGACGGGCCGCACGTCCATGAGAAGGACGAGCCCGGCCGTCACCGCCGCGGCGGTGAGGATCCGTTCGGAGGAGGTCGGCTTCAACGCCGCGCCGCGCGTCTTCGCGCGCACAACCCTCCAACCCCGCCAGAGGAACGGCACTCCGTAGAGCACCGCACCGACCGTCTCGGCCGGAAGCTTCAGCACGACCGTCGCGAAGCCAAGGAGAAACACGATGACGCCCGCGCCCGCGAGCACCTGAGCCCCGAGCACGAGCCCGCCCGGGCTCGGTGTCTCTTCGGCACCCTCCGCCGGATGCGCAGCGGACTCACCGCGACGGCGCATCCAACCGCCCGCCACGCTTCCCAACACCACCACGGCGACGGCGTTGATGAGCACCCCGGCGATCCAAAGGACTTCGTGCGCCTCGGTCATCTCCATGCCGATCCGCCCGAGGATGCCGTTCGCGAGGAGCCACCCGCCCGCCGCCCAGGCCGTTCGGGAAAGAAGCAGGTTGCGGCGGGTGACCGCGGTCCGGACGTCCTCCAACGCATCACCCTGACCTGCGGCCGTCCCGGCCGCCTCGGTCGTCTCAGTCGTGTTCCCGTGCTCCCCGTGCCCGTGGACGTTGGGAAGCCCCCGCACCGTGAAGACGAAGAAGAGCGCGGCCGTCACCGCGTCCTGCCAGAAGTACACGCCTTCGTGCCCGAGGAACTCCCCGAAGAAGAGCTGCCAGGTGATCCAACCGGCCGTCGCCGCCACGCCCGCGCCGAGCACGGCCGCGGAGAGCGTGCGCCAACGGAGCCCCAGGAGCGTCTCCGGAGAAAAGAGCGAGGGATGGGCTTCGAGCATCAGAACGGTCAGCCGCCCCAGGGCGCACCAAAGGGCCGCAACCATCATGACGGTCGGGACGTTCCAGCGAAATTCGAGGATCCAGAGGACGCCCGCCGTGAGGCCCAAGACCCAGGTGAGAAGGAGCGTCAGGGGCTCCCTCAGGAGCACCGCCCAGGGGAGCGTCAGGAGGGTCCAGATGAGAAGGAGCGTTTCGCTTCCCGCCCCGGACTGAAAGGTCTGCCCGTGCACGACGAGGAAGACCCCGATCGTCGCGGCGTGAAGGAGTCCGAGAACGTCGAGCGTGAGTCCCGAAGCGTGTTCCCGGCGGCGGGACAGGCCCCGCACGAGGAAACCGCCCGACGCGAGCACCGCGGCCCCGAAGACGCCGAAGCGCGCCGCAGGTCCCCACCCGACCCATTGCGAGTCGATGAGAAGCAGAAGCCCCAGGACGCAGAGGAGCCCGCCCACGGCGCGCCAGGGAAGCGCGCGGAGCGCGGAAAAGGTTTCAGAACGGTCGGCAGGCGGCGTCGCGGTGGTGCGGGACATCGGCGGCGTCTCCTTCGAAGAAGAGGTTTCGATGTCTTCGAGTATAGGGATCGGGTCGCCCCGCGCGCGAAGGCGCTTGTGAACCTCGGCAACCGAATGTGTCGGCGGCCTTCCTCACCCGAACCGCCCGGATCGCCCGGACCGCCCTGCCCGTTCGGTCAGCCGCTCAGTCCTCGGGCGCGATCCCCATCTCCTCGTC
>NZ_JH604965.1:14574-19174 GCF_000250875.1 Sutterella parvirubra YIT 11816
CGGCGGCGCTCCGCCGCCTCCCACTCCAGCAACCGTTCGCTCACCGCCGCAAAGCGCGCGTCGATGCGGTCGAGCTCGTCCTCCATCGCGTCGATGGTTTCGGGTTCGGCTTCGATTTCTTGCAGGAATTCGAGTTCGCCTTCGACGTCGTTCCTCGCCTTGGCGAGCGTTTCGAGCACGAGCTCGAAGTCTTCCCGCGTCAGGGCTTCGAGCGGGGCGTCCAACGTCCTATCGAACGTCCTCACGGGCTGCGGATGGATGGGATCCTTGGGCGAGAGGAAGGGCAGCTCTTCGTCCGGAGGCGTCAGCGTCTGCGCACGGGTCGGCACATCCCCCAACGCACCGATCGACGGCGGCTCCGTGGCGGCCGCCCCGAAGACGGAGGGCACCGGAGGGAGACCCGGAGAGACCTGATCGGCCTTCTCAGCCTGAACCTCTCCCGCGGACTTCACGGATTCGGGCGGCACGGCGCCGGGCGCGACGCCCCCGAGCCCCGGCCTCCAGGCGAGCTCAATGACGCCGAGCGAGAGCGGGCCCGAGCCGCTCGTAAGCCGCATCTCCTCACCCGTCTCGGTGTTGCGCAGCACCGCCTCGCCGGACGGAATCCAAACCTCAAAACTCGTCATGTCGCACACCTGCGGTGGTTTCTCCTGCCGCTCATTCTACGGAGCGGAGCCCGGGAAGGAGAAAAGGAGTATTCTCGGCGTCCCTCTCCCGGGCATCCCGGAGGACGGCCCGGAAGGCGCCCCCTCAACAGGCCCCAACAAGCCTCCCCGAGCGAACGCCGAAACCTTCCGCTGCTACCACTTCGGTTAAGGCGCCTTTCATCCTTTCGGCGTAGTATTCGCACAAGACGGGCGCGAAGCCCGCACTCTCGACCAACCATTCGAACGGGGAAACCGACCGATGTTCACATTCATTTCCGTGGTTCTAGGGATCAT
Source organism: Sutterella parvirubra YIT 11816 (assembly GCF_000250875.1). Classification (GTDB taxonomy): domain Bacteria; phylum Pseudomonadota; class Gammaproteobacteria; order Burkholderiales; family Burkholderiaceae_F; genus Sutterella; species Sutterella parvirubra. The sequence continues at coordinate 15,516 of NZ_JH604965.1, forward strand.
CTGGGCCCTCATCTCCTTGGTGCTTCTCTTCAAGGTCTGGGACAAGATCGGTCCGGCCGTGCTCTCGATGTCGAACAACCACATCGTGCAGGTCGCCGCGATGGTGATCGTCTACGCCGTGATCTTCTACATCCCCGTGCGCATCTGGTGCTGGCTCTGGAGCTGACGCCCTGAAGGGTCCTTCCGGTTCCTTCCGGTTCCTTCCGACTCCTCCGAGTCCCCAATGAACAAAACGCCTCCGCGGCACGTTCCGCTGGAGGCGTTTTTGACGTCGGGACCTTTCTCCGGCCCCGTCGGCCGGAGCGTTCAGACTCAGGCCTTCGGCTTCGCGGTCTTCGCGCCCTCGACGATCTTCATGGCCGAGGTGATCATCCCGGCCAGATCGCCCATGTTCCCGGGCACGACCAACGTGTTCGAGGTCTTCGCGAGTTCCCCGAACGCACCGATGTACTTTTCCGCGACCTGGAGGTTGACGGCGGTCATGCCGCCCTCGGTCTGGGTCGCCTCCGCGATGCGGCGGAGCGCTTCGGCCGTCGCCGTCGCGATGGCGAGCGTCGCCGCCGCCTGACCTTCGGCCTTGTTGATTTCGGCCTGCTTTTCGCCTTCCGACTGTGCGATCGCCGCTTCGCGGGCACCCGTCGCCAGGTTGATCTGTTCGAGCTTGCGGCCTTCGGACGCCGCCACCACCGCGCGCTTTTCGCGCTCGGCCGTGATCTGCTGCTGCATCGCCTGCAGAATCACCTGCGGGGGCGTCAGGTCCTTGATTTCGTAGCGGAGCACCTTCACGCCCCAATTCAAGGCCGCCTCGTCGATCGCCGACACCACGCTCTTGTTGATGAGGTCGCGCTCCTCAAAGGTCTTGTCCAATTCCATGCGGCCCACGACGCTGCGAAGCGTGGTCTGAGCGAGTTGGGTGATCGCGATCACGTAGTTCGACGTCCCGTAGCTCGCACGCTGGGGGTCGGTCACCTGGAAGAACAAGACGCCGTCGACCGTCAGCTGCGTGTTGTCGCGCGTGATGCAGACCTGGCTCGGCGTGTCGAGCGGGATTTCTTTGAGGCTGTGGCGGTACGCGACGCGGTCGATGAAGGGAATGATGAAGTTCAACCCCGGGCTCAGCACTGCGTGGAATTTCCCGAGGCGCTCGACGACCCAGGCGGTCTGCTGCGGAACGACCTTCACCGACTGCGTGGCGAAGATCACGACGGCGACGACCAAGACGATCATCACGATCATGAAGCCTGAAAGCGCGTAGACATCCAACATGGCTGGTCCTTGGATAAGAAAGCTATGGAAAGGGGTGTGTGAGAAGCGTTGAAGGGATGCCGGAAAAGAGGCTCCCTTCGGAATCTTTTGGGAACTTTTGGGTTTCGTCCGCGGCTACCCGGCCTTGGGCGGCTCCACAGGTTCGAGGATGAGCGCCGCGCCGTCGACGCGGGCGATCTTCCAGCGCCCGGGCGTGAGCGCCCCTCCGTCCTTCGCGGCCGCACGCCAAAGCGTCCCGCGGTAGCGCACCACGGCGCCGCCCGAGGGTTCCACCTTGTCGACCGTCACCTCGCGGCCCACGTCCGCGTGCTGAAGGGCTTCGGACTCGTCCTTCTTCGGGCGCAGGAACCGGATCCCGACGACGCCCGCCGCGGTGGCGAGCGCGAAGAAGAGGAGCTGCACGGAGAAGCCCGCCCCCGCAAACGCGGCCGCGGCCGCCGCGAAGGCGCCGAGCGCGATCGCGAGCAGGTAGAAGGTGCCCGTGAACATCTCGAGCGACGCGGCGGCGATGCCGCCGATCGTCCAAAGCACGGTGGGGCTCATGGTGGGGATCCTCCCTTCGTGGGCGTGCGGTATGCGCCGCAGGAACGCTGCGGCGGGTCGTTGATCGGTCCGGATTCGGAGAAAGGAAGGCTGCGGGCGAAACCGGCGTTTCCTCCCCTCATTCCTTCACGTTAACACAGTGCGAATCTCCGCATTCGCCCACTGCTACACGATCTTGCAAAAACTCACCCCGGCAGGGAGAAAGCCGCCCGGAAGGCCCGGACGGGAAGAGGCACAAAAGGAAAGCCGCCCGGCTTTCGAAGCATTCGAAAGGACGGACGGCTTTTCATCGGGAGGGGCTCGACGCCCCTCCGTGTGCCTAGGGCTGCCCGCGGATTACTTCGCGAGGCGGCGCCAGGTGTCGACCACCGTGTCGGGGTTGAGCGAGATCGATTCGATCCCCTGCTCCATCAGCCACTCGGCGAAGTCGGCGTGGTCGGACGGGCCCTGACCGCAGATGCCGACGTACTTGCCCTTTTCGCGGCAGGCCTTGATCGCCATCGCGAGGAGCGCCTTCACGGCGTCGTTGCGTTCGTCGAAGGCGGCGGCGACGAGGCCGGAGTCACGGTCGAGACCCAACGCCAACTGCGTCATGTCGTTCGAGCCGATCGAGAAGCCGTCGAAGTATTCGAGGAACTGGTCGGCGAGAACGGCGTTCGACGGGAGTTCGCACATCATGTTGAGGCGAAGGCCGTTGACGCCGCGCTTGAGACCGTGACCCTCCATGATCTCGGTGACGCGCTTCGCTTCCGCGACCGTGCGCACGAACGGGATCATGAGTTCGACGTTGGTCAAGCCCATTTCGTCGCGGACGAACTTCATCGCGCGGCATTCCATCTCGAAGCATTCCGCGAACTGGTTCGCAATGTAGCGGGACGCACCGCGGAAGCCCAGCATCGGGTTTTCTTCGACCGGTTCGTAGTTGGCGCCGCCGATGAGCTTACGGTACTCGTTGCTCTTGAAGTCGGAGAGGCGCACGATGACCTTCTTCGGCCAGAACGCGGCGGCGATGGTCGCCACGCCTTCGGCGATCTTCTTTTCGAAGAAGTCTTTCGGCGAGGCGTAGCCCGCGGAGAGGCGCTCGACGGCATCGCGGAGTTCCGACGGAACGTTCGGGTACTCAAGGATCGCCTTCGGGTGGATGCCGATGTTGTTGATGATGAATTCGAGACGGGCGAGACCAACACCCTTGTTCGGGATCGACTGGAAGTCGAACGCCAACTGCGGGTTGCCGACGTTCATCATGATCTTGACGGGGATTTCGGGGAGCGCGCCGCGGCGGACTTCCTCGACTTCGACCGCGAGGATCCCTTCGTAGATGTTGCCCGTGTCGCCTTCGGCGCAGGAGACCGTCACCTGGTCGCCTTCCATGAGGCGGTCGGTGGCGTCGCCGCAGCCGACGACGGCGGGAATGCCGAGCTCACGCGCGATGATCGCGGCGTGGCAGGTGCGGCCGCCGCGGTTCGTCACGATGGCGGAGGCCTTCTTCATCACCGGTTCCCAGTTGGGGTCGGTCATGTCGGTGACGAGCACGTCGCCCGCCTGAACGCGATCCATCTGCGCGGCGGATTCGACGATGCGCACCGTGCCCTGACCGATCTTCTGACCGATGGCGCGGCCCTGGGCGAGCAGACGCCCCTTTTCTTTGAGCGTGTAGCGGAGCCGCACGTCGGCGTCCGTCTGCTGGCTCTTCACCGTTTCGGGACGGGCCTGCAGGATGTAGATCTTGCCGTCGTTGCCGTCCTTGCCCCATTCGATGTCCATGGGACGGCCGTAGTGCTTTTCAATGATGCGGGCGAACTTCGCGAGTTCGATCACGTCTTCGTCGGTGATCGAGAACTTGCGGCGGT
>NZ_JH604965.1:19197-24907 GCF_000250875.1 Sutterella parvirubra YIT 11816
TCGACCGGAACTTCGACCGTGCGGACCGTGCGGCCCGAGGCGGCGTCCTGCTCGAACTCCATCTTGATCAGCTTGCTGCCGAGGCCCTTCCTGATGATCGGGAACTTCCCGGCGTCGAGCATGGGCTTATGCACGTAGAACTCGTCGGGGTTCACCGCGCCCTGCACGACCGTTTCGCCGAGGCCGTAGGAAGCCGTGATGAAGACGACCTGATCAAAGCCCGATTCCGTGTCGAGCGTGAACATGACGCCGGCCGCACCCTTGTCGGAGCGGCACATGCGCTGCACGCCCGCAGAAAGGGCGACTTCCGCGTGGGTGAAGCCCTTGTGGACGCGGTAGGAGATCGCGCGGTCGTTGTAGAGCGACGCGAAGACTTCGCGCATGCGGTGAAGCACGGCGTCGATGCCGACCACGTTCAGCACCGTTTCCTGCTGACCGGCGAAGGACGCGTCCGGGAGGTCTTCCGCGGTGGCGGAGGAGCGCACGGCGACGGAGATTTCGTCCTGGCCGTCTTTGAGCCACTCGTAGAACTCGCGGATTTCGCGTTCGAGTTCGGCCGGGAACGGGGCCGCTTCGATCCAACCGCGGATTTCCGCGCCGGCGGCGGCGAGCGCCTTCACGTCGTCGACGTCGAGGTGGGCGAGACGTTCATGGATGCGGCCTTCGAGGTCGCCTTCCTTCAGGAAGAGGCGGAAGGCCTCGGCGGTCGTCGCGAAGCCGTCCGGCACGCGGATGCCGGCGCTCGTGAGCTGGCTCAGAAGTTCGCCGAGCGAAGCATTCTTGCCGCCGACGCGGTCAACGTCGGTCATGCGGAGCTGACTGAAGGGGAAAACGTAACGACCCTGTACCATGTTGTCCTCTGATACCCGAGTGTCTTCGGGATGATGGATGGAAATCTTGAATGCAACAACCGTGGGCGCAGCCCGCATCCTGCGGGGCACCCGTCGGCTAGTTCGAATTGACTAGCGCGATTGTAACCGCTCGGGACCGTTTTCGGGCCTCGACGGCTCAGGAGTTGCCCGATCCGCGAAGAAAAGTTGCGGTTGTCGACGCGCTGAAACAGCCCCCTCCCAATCGGGAGAGGTTCGAGAGACGCCCCGAAGACGCCCGATGAACGCCGAAGCGGCGTGCGAAAGCGCCTCAAATCCCGCGCGCCGCGCGCGATTTCACCGCGCGATGACGGCACGCCGTACCCTTTTCGGTAGAATGATCGAACGACCTCTACCAGGAGATGCAGGAGATCCGTCCCATGGCCACGCCCCGCCTCGAAAACTACGCCCGACAGTCCGTCTTCGACGCGCTCGCCGCGCTCTTCATCCATCCGGAGACGAGCGGCGTGATTGAACGCTTCCAGGACGCCGTCAAGATTGCCGGCGCGCTCGCGGCCGAGCTCGGCATGGATCCGGCGCCGATGGACCGGCTCCTGGAGAAGCCCATGCCCGACCCGCACGCCGTGCAGGCCGAGTACAAGCGGCTCTTTCTGGACGACGCCCCGAACCGCATTCCCTTGACGGAGTCCGAGTGGAACCTGAAGGCCCAGTTGGGCATTCAGGCCCCGCGCGCCGCCTGCTGCATCGCCTACGACGAGGCCGAAATCGCGATCACGGACGAGCTCGGCGTCCCGGCCGACCACCTCGGGATGATCTTCGGGTTCCTGACGGTGCTTTTCTTGAAGGAAAACGCGGCCGCCGCCGAACGCTTCTTCGACGACCATCCGGCGAAGTGGCTGGCGCAGTTGGCGGCCGAAATCCGCCGCCGTCCCGACGCTCAATTCTTCGTCGACGCCGCCGAGGTGCTCGACACGGTGCTCGAAATCGAAGCGACGCTTCGTGAGGATCAAACGCTTTGACCGACTTCCTGATCACGTCCCCCGTGGTGCTCACGCTCCTCGGGACGGGCTTCACCTTCCTCTGCACGACGATCGGCGCCGCCGCGGTCTTCTTCACGAAGAACGACGCGGAGGGGAGCCGCATGGAGACGATGTCCTTGGGGTTCGCCGCCGGCATCATGACGGCCGCGGCCGTCTGGAGTCTCCTCATCCCCGCGGGCGACGCCGCCCAGGATCAGGGCCTCACGCCCTGGATCGTCACGACGGTCGGGTTCATTTTCGGGGCGCTCTTTCTGAAGCTCCTCGACTCGGCGCTCCCGCACCTTCACCCCGGGAGCGCCACGCCCGAGGGCCCGAAGACGAGCCTGCACCGCGCGCAGCTCCTCTTTCTCGCGATCACGCTCCACAACCTCCCCGAAGGCGGCTCCGTGGGGCTTTCCGCCGGGCTCGCGGGGTTGTCGGAGAACCCCGTCGCGCTCTCCTCGGCCCTGGCGCTCGCGATCGGCATCGGTTTGCAGAACATTCCCGAAGGCGCCGCCGTCTCGATTCCGATGGCCTCCCAGGGGCACTCCCGCTGGAAGGCGTTCCTCTTCGGGACGTTCTCGGGCGTCGTCGAACCGATCTGCGGCCTCATCGTCGTCCTGGGGCTGCCCTACTTCATGGGCCTCATGCCCTGGATGCTCGCCTTCGCCGCGGGCGCGATGATCTACGTGGTCGTGGAAGAACTCGTCCCGTCCGCACACTTGTCCGAGCACTCCGACTTGGGGACCCTGAGCTTCATGACCGGGTTCGCGATCATGATGGCGCTCGACATGGGGCTCTCCTTCTGACGTACCGGCGCGGAAGACCTCCCGAAACCTCACGCTCAACGCCGCAGGGGCCGCCTCCTGCGGCGTTTTCCATCCGTTTCCGCATCGTTTTCCGGGCGGCCGAACCCCCGTCAATACGCCGGAAGGCGTAGGGCCCCGAATCCCCTGACCATTCTCAAGTCCGCCCCGATCCGTCACGCGCGCGTCACGCCGGCGAAACCGCACTGAAAAGCTTCCGTCACAGAGAAAATCACCCCGAAGAACGCTCGTCTTCCTTCGTTTCCCGGCTTTTCTGCGGCGAGCGCGCGGGTTTCGGGCGCGGCCCCTCAAAAGCGCTTTGTCATCGAAATGTCATAAAGCCGTCATCCGGGTGTAGGGATGTCTGCGTAGGATGGCGGGCAATCCAACCGACATCCCTCCCTAAAATGGATTCCCTCTTCATCGTCTGCCTCGGGCTTCTCGGCCTTCTGGCAGTCTTCGACCTCTACGTGGGCGTCTCGAACGACGCCGTCAACTTCCTCAATTCCGCCGTCGGCTCCAAAACGGCTCCCTTCAACATCGTTCTCGCCGTCGCGAGTGCGGGCGTCCTCCTCGGGGCGACGTTCTCCTCAGGGATGATGGACATCGCCAAGTCCGGCGTCCTCGTCCCCGCGATGTTCACCTACCACGATGTGCTCGTGATCTTCTGCGCGGTGATGGTCACCGACGTGCTCCTCCTCAACCTCTTCAATTCGCTGGGGCTTCCGACCTCCACCACCGTCTCGATCGTCTTCGAGCTCCTCGGCGGCACGGTCGCCCTCGCCGCGATCAAGATCTGGAGTGAAGGGCTTCCTATGGCGGACCTCGGGAGCTACGTCAACAGCGCGAAGGCGCTCTCGATGATCATGGCGATCCTGGTGTCGGTTTTGGTCGCGTTCGTCTCGGGCCTCGTCGTGCAGTTCGTGATGCGCCTCGTGTTCAGCTTCAACTACCAGCGCATCTACCAGTGGATCGGCGGCCTCTTCGGCGGCCTCTGCATGACCGCGATCGTCTACTTCCTCGTGATGAAGGGCGCGAAGGGCGCCTCCTTCATGACGCCGGAACTCCTCGCCTGGATGGAAGCCAACACCGAGCTCATCCTCTTCACGGTCTTCTTCTCGACAACCTTCATCATGCAGGCCTGCATTTCGCTGCGCCGCATGAACGTCTTCCCCTTCATCATCCTCTCGGGCACGTTCGCCTTGGCCTTCGCCTTCGCCGGGAACGACCTCGTGAACTTCGTGGGCGTGCCGCTCGCCGCTTTGGACGCCTGGAACATCTTCTCCGTCGTCCCCGGCGCCGACGCCGACACCTTCATGATGGGCGGCTTGGCCGAGAGCACCAAAACGAACTCCCTCTGGCTTCTCGCCTCGGGCGCCGTCATGGTCGTGACGCTCTGGACCTCGAAGAAGGCCCGCCGCGTGATCGACACCTCGGTGAACCTCTCGGCCTCGAGCCGAGGCGGCAAGGAGCAGTTTGGGTCGTCGCTGCCCGCCCGCATGCTCGTCCGCTCTTCCATCAGCACCACGAGCGCCGTCGCGCAGTTCCTCCCCGCCTCCGTCCTTCGTGCGATCGGCCGCCGCTACGAGCCCCGCATCACGAAGCCGGGCGACCCGCAGGTCGCCTTCGACGAAGTCCGCGCCTGCGTGAACCTCGTCCTCGCCGCGGCGCTGATCGCGTCCGCCACGAGCCTGAAGCTCCCGCTCTCCACCACGTACGTCACCTTCATGGTCGCGATGGGCTCGTCCCTCGCCGACGGGGCCTGGGACCGCGAGAGCGCCGTCTACCGCGTCTCGGGCGTCCTCACCGTCGTCTCCGGCTGGTTCATGACGGCCTTCACCGCCGCGGGCGGCTGCGCCCTCGTCGTCTTCCTCTTCGCGAAGACCGGCCTCACCGTGATGATCCTCGCGATGCTCGTCGCCGCCGCGATCCTTGTGAAGACCAACCTCTTCTCGAAGGACGAAGCCGCCGACTTCGAAGAAGACCTCTTCGTCTCCGAAGGGAACGCCGCCGCGATCAACGATCTGCTGCAGATCGCCGTCCCGAAGAACTTCAGCGCCATGCTGAGGCTCTCGTCGGAGAGCATCGACGCGCTCCTCGGGAAGGACGCGAAGGAATTGAAGTCGCTCAAAAACGAAGCCGTGCGCTTGTTCGACCGCATCTCCGCCGAACGCGGCGCCTACTACATGTTCCCGAACGACAAGAACGCGCCCAAGATCGACCGCGACGCCCGCACCTTCTACTACCGTGCCTGCACGAACATGAAGGAAGTGAGCCATGCGCTGCGCGACCAGATCGGGCTGTCCGAGCACTACGTCGCGAACCTGCACTCGGCCTACACGGGTGAGATGCATCAGGCCTTGAAGGCGATCTCGCTGCAGCTTCACAAGATGCAGGAGAAGATGACGCCCGACACGATGCATGAGCTGAGCGATCTGCTCGACCGCGCGCAGGAAGCCTACATCCACCAGAACGCGCTCCAGCCGATTTCGCTTCGAAAGAGCGAGCTTTATCTCGGCAAACTCATGTTCATCCGCGAAATGGCGAACCGCTTCGCCCTCGTGCAGATGCTCCTTCAGGACCTCGCGCACCCCGCCGAGGACCCCCAGAAGGATCCCGGCACGGTGACGCCCGCGACGGCGCACTGACCGCCCGCACGCTTGCGACGTGATCCCAAGGCCGCCCGGCGCACCGCGCCCGGGCGGCCTTCTTCTTGGACGCCGGAGGCATGGCCCGATCCTCTCGGACGCGCCTCTCTCCTGTTGCCCGTCGGCCCCAAAACAAGAATCTTTCGCAACGGGCTTGACCTTGAAGTTGCTTCAGGCTTTTTAATGAGGGACATCTGAACGAACATCCGTCGCCCGAGTCCTTTTCCTGAGTCCAACGAAAGACGACGAAGGGCGGCGAAACCCAACCGGAGAGCACCCCAAGATGCCCACCGTCACGCTCCACATTCCCGACATGTGCTGCCCCGTCGAAGGGGCGGCCGCCGAGCGCCACCTCAAAACCCGTCCCGAAGTCGGCGCCGTCGCCTGCGACTACGGCTCGCGCCGCG
>NZ_JH604965.1:24942-27267 GCF_000250875.1 Sutterella parvirubra YIT 11816
CGGGCGACGCAACTTTGGACGGCGCCGCGCTCGCGAAGCTTCTGACCGACCGGGGCCTCACGGCGGAAGTCGTCCCCGAAGGGCCCGCCGCCCGCACGGTCTTCTCGATTCCTGAAATGGACTGCCCGGTGGAAGCCGGCGAAATCGAGCGCGAGCTCGCCAAAGACGGGATCACGGGCGCCGCCCTCAACATCATGAACCGCACGATGACGCTCTCGGCCGACGAAGCGACGCTTGCGCGCGCCCGCGCCGCGGTCGAGCGCCTCGGCTACCACGCGATTCCCGTCACCGCGAAGCGCCGGGAAGTGGCCGAAGTGAAGGTCGACTGGACCCGCTACGGCACGGCGCTCGTCCTCGCCTTCCTCTCCGAAGCCGTCGAGCTCGTGCACGAATATTCGCCGGACATGCTTCCCCTGCCGGAGGCCTGGGTCTCCGGGATCACGCTCGTCCTCGCGTTGGCCGCGATTCTTCTCACCGGCATCGGCACCTTCAGGACCGGCATCAATTCGATCCTTCACGGCACCCTCAACATGAACGCTCTCATGTCGGTGGCGGTCGTGGGCGCCGTCCTCATCGGCGCTTGGCCCGAAGCCGCGATGGTGATGGTGCTCTTTGAGATTTCCGAAGCGATCGAGCAGCTCGCGATGGCGAGGGCCCGCCGCTCCATCCGCGACCTGATGAGCGTCACGCCCGAGCGCGCGTTCGTGTTGGACGGCGCGGGCGCCGTCACGCCGACGCCCGTTGAGGAAGTCATGCCCGGCGCACGCGTGCGCGTTTCGCCCGGTGAACGCATCCCTCTGGACGGCGTCATCGAAAAGGGTGAGACGACGCTCGACCAGGCCGCCATCACCGGCGAGGGCCTCCCCGCCGAAAAAGGTCCGGGCGGCGTCGTCTGGGCCGGCACGGTGAACCTCACCGCCACGATCGAGGTGCGCGTCACGGCGGCCGCCTCCGAGTCGCTCACCGCCCGCATCATCGATGCGGTCGAAAACGCCGAAGCGTCGAAGTCGCCCGTCCAGCGCTTCGTCGACCGCTTCGCCGCGGTCTACACGCCGATCGTCTTCGTCGTCGCCGCGGCGACGGCGGTCATCCCGCCGATTTTCCTCGGCGACTTCATGGGCTGGCTCTACAAGGGGCTCTGCCTTCTCGTCATCGCCTGCCCGTGCGCGCTCGTGATTTCCACCCCCGTCACGATCGTCTCGGCCTTGGCCTCCGCCACCCGCGCGGGTCTGCTCATCAAGGGCGGGCTCTACCTTGAAGAAGCGAGGAAGCTCCGCTTCGTGGGCCTCGACAAGACGGGAACCCTCACGAAGGGCGAACCCCACGTCGCGCTCGTCAGGACCATGAACGGGGCGGACGAAACCCGGGCGCTTGAAATCGCGGGGAGCCTCGCCGCGATGTCGAGCCACCCGCTCTCGAAGGCGCTCGCCCAGTACGCCGAATCGAAGGGGCTCGAACCCTTCGAGGTCGAAGCCTTCAAGGCGATTCCGGGTGCGGGGACCGAAGGCCGCGTCGGCCGCGGCTTCGCGCGGCTCGTCAACCTCCGGTGGCTCCGTGAGGCGGGTCTCGCCGACGAAACCGTCGAAGCGATCTTCGCGGAGATCATGCGCGAAGGCATGTCCGCGACGGCCTTGACCGACCGCTTCGGCGTCGTGACGGTCTTCGGCTTCCGCGATACGTTGAAGCCCGACGCCAAGGAAGGGATCGCCGCGCTCGAAGCCGTGGGGTTGGAACCCACCCTTTTGACCGGCGACACGCCCGAAGCCGCGAAGGCCTTGGGGGACGAACTGGGCCTCACGCACATCCGTGCGGGGCTTCTCCCCGACGAAAAGCTCGCCGCCATCGCCGACATGCAGAAGACGGGGCTGACCGCCATGGTCGGCGACGGCATCAACGATGCCCCGGCGCTCGCGCAGTCCGACATCGGGATCGCGATGGGCGTGCGCGGGACGGAGAGCGCCGTCGAAGCCGCCCACGTCGTCGTGATGGACGACCGCGTGAGCTCGATCGCGACCCTCGTGCGGCTCTCCCGCATGACGCACGGCGTGCTCCTCCAGAACATCGTCTTCGCCTTGGGCGTCAAGTTCCTCTTCGCCGTCGCGACCTTCGCTGGCATGGCGACGATGTGGATGGCCGTCTTCGCGGACGTAGGCACCTGCCTCATCGTCGTCGCGAACGGCATGCGGATGCTGCGCGCGAACGAGAAGCTCAAAACGCACTGATTGGGACTTTCCCTAATAAGGCGTCAGAGACGGTCTGAATGGAGGGGTTGTCGAGCTTTTCTGAACTCTTCTGGAACCCTTCCGAAAGCTCCGTCGAATCGTC
>NZ_JH604966.1 GCF_000250875.1 Sutterella parvirubra YIT 11816
GCGGACGGCGACGTCCGCCGCATCCCGGGCTTCCCCGTCGCCGTCGTCGACACGATCGGGAGCGGCGACGCCCACACGGGCGGCGTCATCGCCGGGCTCATGTGCGGGCTCACGCTCGACGAGAGCGTCCTTCTCGCCAACGCCGTCGCGAGCTTCGTCACCGGATCCGAGGGGGCCGCCACGGCGCCCACCCGAGGCGAACTCCTCTCCGCGAAGTAATTCCACCCCCATCATCCCCCATCCCAATCACCTTCAACGATCATGGCCGACACCAACACGACCAAAATCGAAACGAACGGGGTCAACCCCGTCCCCGACAGCGAACGATACGGCAAGCCCGCGGACCTCTTTCCGGTCTGGTTCAGCTGGAACATCTCCATCTTCGGCATCACGCTCGGCATCTACGTCTTCGGCCTCGGGCTCTCCGTCTGGCAGGCGATGGCCGCGGGCGTGATCGGCTACTTCCTCTCCTGCGCCTTCGTAGGGATCCTCGCGGTGGGCTCGGTGCGCACCGGTTTGCCCACGCTCGTGCAGTCGCGCTTCTGCTTCGGCTACCACGGCAACAAGATCCCGACCTTCTTCGGGTACGTCGCCAACATGGGCTGGAAGGTGACGATGCTCTCGATGGCGAGCACGACCTTGGCCGACCTCATCGCGCACCTCGTGCCCTTCTTCGCGAACGAAGCGGGCGGCGCCTCGCAGCTCTGCACGTTCATGAGCTTCGTGATCGTGATCGTGCTCACGATGTGGGGTGCGGTCTACGGCTACCAGTTGATCCTCAAGATCGAGAAGCCCGTCGCCTGGGTGACGGGCCTCATGACGCTCGCCTACCTCTTCTTCTTCATCCCGCAGATCAACTTCTCCGCGCTCAACACGGCCGAGCCGGGGAGCTTCGGGACCTTCATCGGGGCGATCGTCCTCTCGATGACGATGGTGGGGCTCGGCTTCCTCAACTACGGCGGCGACTACTCGCGCTACCTCCCGCGCAACACCGGTGCGGGCGGCGTCGTCTTCTGGACGATGAGCGGGATCGCGGTGCCGGTTTCCGTCCTCCTGATTCTGGGCGTCATGCTTTCGGTCGGGAACCCCGCCCTGCTTGAGAAGGCCAACCACGAACCCCTGGCCGCGCTGACCGGGATCCTCCCCTTCTGGTTCTACGTGCCGTTCTCCCTGATCATCATCATCTCGCTCATTTCGGCCGGGATGACGGGGCTCTACTCGTCTGGCCTCGCGCTCCTCGCGATGGGCGCCCCGATGAAGCGCTGGCAGACGACGGTTCTGAACGGCCTCATCATCTCTCTCGGCAGCTTCTACATGCTCTTCATCTCCGACAGCTTCGTCGCGCCCTTCCAGTCGTTCCTGATGGCGATCTCCGTCATCATGGGCTCCTGGGGCGCGATCGAGATGGTCGACCTCATCCGTCAGAAGCGCCTCAACTGGGACGTCGACATGGCGCAGCCCTACGGCGAGGGCGGCCGCAACTACCGCTGGACCGCGCTCCTCTCGCTCGCCGTCTCGTCCTTCATCGGGCTGGGCACGGTGACGTCTTCGGACCCCTACATCGGCATGGCGGTGAGCTTCCTTCTTCCCGAAGGGTCGGAGTCGAGCATGTTCGTGACCGCGAACATGGGGCTCGCCCTCGCGATGACCGTCGCCGCGGCGCTCTACGCGCTCCTCACCTTCGTGCTGAAGTGCGAGGTCGCGCCCGTCAAGCGCTGATCGGTCGGGCTGATCGGCCGGGCTGACCGCCTGACCTGAACGTATGAGAAACCGCCGGGGGCTTCGGAAGCCTGTCGGCGGTTTTTCGTGAGTGTTGGTCTGGGGGCGGGCAGTGCATCGTACGTGTCCTAAGACCCGCTCGGTGAA
>NZ_JH604967.1:0-10574 GCF_000250875.1 Sutterella parvirubra YIT 11816
ATCATGCTCAAACCTGTGACACAAGGAGACCGCGCGGGCGTACGGAGCTTCTCAAAGACCGCCGCGCCCGTTTGGGGCTTTTCAATGACGATTTCCCGCAGCACGCTCGCCGCCGCCCTCGCGTCGGCCCTGATTCCTCTTTCGGCTTCGGCCGTTTCGCTCGGCGACCTGACGGTGGAGAGCCGTCCCGGGGAACCGCTCGACGCGGTGCTCATGATCGACGACGTCGACATGACGGTCTCGCCCCTCTTGGTGCGCGTGGCGCCGCCCGCCACGTACCTCCGCGAAGGCGTGCAGTGGCCCGAACAGGCCCAGGATCTGAGGATCACGAAGGACCGCGCCACCTCGGGCGTCTCGGTTCGCGTGGTGGGGGATGAAAAGCTTGACGGCACCTTCCCGCTCCTGATTGAATTGAACGCCGGCGGCGCCGTCACCGTCCGTCAGTACGAAATCAGCGCCGTCGACGGCGTCTTCCGCGTGACGCCCGTGGCGGAACGTACGACCGTGAGACCGGCCTCCGAAGTCGACGCCGCGGACGCCAAAGCCGAGGCCGAAGAGGCGAAGACGGCCGACGCCAAGGAAGCGAAGGCCGAGCAGAAGCCCCGCCGCCGTCAGGGCCGCTGGGCGCCTCTTGTCGTGCAGGAATACGTGGCCGAGCACGGGTTCGACGCGTCAAAGCCCTTCAAGGTCGGCCGCGACATGACGCTCTGGTCGATCGCTAAGCTCTATCACCCGGGCTACGCCGGGGCGACGATGGAGCAGACGCTGGTCGCCTTCATGGAGAAGAACGCGCAGGCGTTCCCGTCCGGGGACGCTTCGAGCCTCACGGTGGGCGCGGAGCTCGTCCCGCCCACGGCGGACGAAGTCTTCTCGATCGACCCGGAAGAAGCCTTCCGCAAGATCCGCGGGAACGAAGCCGTCCCGCCCGTCACCGCGCAGCTCATTGAAGCGCAGAAGCGCTCGCGCGCCTTCGCGGCGGAAGTCGCCAAGGTTCAGCAGGCCGAACGCGACGCGGGCCGCGGTCCCGACGCGGCTGCGGCCGCCGGTGCGGCGCTCCTTGCGGCCGCGCCCACGAAGGCGGACGCCGCCCAGCGTACGGACGAGACCGCGGGTGAGACGACCACGGGGGCGGTCGAGCAGATGGCCGTCCCGACGACGCTTCCTGCGGAAGCCTCCGTCGGCGCCGACACGACTGCAACGACTGAAGGGGCCGCCGCCCCCGCGGGCGACGCCCAGGACGAAGAAACGCTCGACGCGGGTTCGATCGTCGCGACCGGCTCCGACGTGCCCGACACGGGCGCGGCGCCCGAAACGGGTGCGGGCGGCGAGGCCGCTGCCGACGCCAAGACCGAATCCGCCGCTCAGACGGAACCCGCGGCCGAACCCGAAAAGAAGGGTTTCGACGCCGCCTGGCTTGCGGTCATCGCGGTCATCGCCGCGGTGTTGGGGCTCTTCCTCATTCTGCGCCGCAGGAAGGATGAACCGAAGGATTCTGAAGGCGGCTGTGGGACGGAGAAGAAGGGTCCCGCCGTCGTCAAGCTCTCGCGCGACGTCCCGAAGACGAGCGACGCGCAGATCACCGCCTTGAAGGCCACCGTCGACGAAGCCGTCAAGAACGGCACGACGGGGGGCGCCATGGGCGCGGGCGCGATGGCCTACCAGGCCGCGCAGCGCGAAGAGGCGATGAAGGCCGAAGCCGAAAAGAGCACTGAAGCCGCCAAGGCTGAGAAGGCCGACGCCCCCCAGGATCTCTACGAAAAGCAGCCCTGGCTCGTCCCCGACGAAGGGATGGACGCGATCGCGAAGGCCCCGGCCATGCCGGTGTCGGCGTTGGACGAAGCGCGTTTGAACGAAGCCGCTTCGGCGGTCTCCGCGCTCGACCTCACGGAAAAGCCTTCGGCGAGCACGCTCGCGGCGGAACCGGCTCCGAAGCCCGCCAAGCCCGCGATGCCGGGTTCGAACGGCGAAGCCGTGCCGCTCTTCAAGGTGTCGGCGACGATGCGCCCGGTGCGCCAGCCGATGAACCCGGCTGCGGCTCCTGCTTCCGCCGTTCAGCCCGAAGCGAAGCCCGCGGAACCCGCCGCGCCGGAAGTGCCGGAAGCCCCGGAAGAAAAGCGCAGCCCCAAGGAACAGGCTTTGTCGGAATCGATGGAAGCGCAGCTCAAACTCGCCGAATCCTTCATCGGTCTCGGGGCGCTTCCTGAAGCGAAGGAACTCCTCACGGAAGTGATCCGTCACGGGCTCGAACCCCAGCGCCGCCGCGCCGAATTCCTGATGGCGCGCATCGAATCCGCGGACGAGAAGCGATGAGCGCGCCTCTGCGGACGGTTGCGCTCGGGATCGAATACGACGGGACGGCCTTCAACGGGTGGCAGACGCAGCCCGACGTCCCGACCGTGCAGGATACGCTTGAGGAAGCGATCGAGCGCTTCCTCACCGTGCCCGTCCCCACGATCTGTGCGGGACGCACGGACGCGGGCGTTCATGCGACCCACCAGGTGGTGAGCTTTCAGACCGACAAGGTGCGCTCGCCCGAGAGCTGGGTGCGCGCGATAAACACCTTTCTCCCGAAATCCGTCGCCGTGCGCTGGATGCGCCCGGTGCCGGACGACTTCCACGCGCGCTTCACGGCGCGCTCGCGCACGTACGAGTACTGGATCCTGAACGACCCCGTGCGAAGCCCCGTCATGCACGGCCGCACGGGGTGGTACTTCCGGCCGCTCGACGTCGAGCGGATGCGGGCGGGTGCCGCGCACCTTCTGGGCGAGCACGACTTCACGAGCTTCCGCGCGGCGGAGTGCCAGGCGGCTTCGCCCGTGCGCACCGTCGAGAAGCTCGAGATCGTCCGGATGGGGCGGTTGGTCGGCGTGCGGATCCGCGCGAACGCCTTTCTGCAGCACATGGTGCGGAACATCGTCGGGACCTTGATCTACGTGGGCTCGGGCCGCGAAGAACCCGGTTGGGTGAAGGAGGTGCTGGACGCGAAGTCCCGCGCCGTCGCCGCGCCGACCTTCTCGCCCTCGGGGCTCTACCTGACGGGCGTCGGCTATCCGGGGATCGACATCCCCGAGAAGGGCGAGAGCCCCTTCGGCTGGGCCGAAGAATGAAGCGCCGACATGTTGGAGAGGGCCGCGGAAGACGAACGTTCCCGCGGCCTTTCCGCATCCGCGCCTGCTCCGTGCCTTTCGACGAGTGAGTGTCGGCGGGGCATCCCCTCCGCCTCATCCGTCAACCCGAACCATCAGAGGGGATGTTTCCGGCGCGTTCGGCGCATTTGGCGGGCGTTTCGCCGCGGATCGGCGACTTATAATCCGTGGGATTCACAACACATCCCCGAAACACCATGAGCTGGCTCAATCACATTCTCCCGAAGATCAAGCGTGAGGACGACAACCGCAAGGCGAGTCCCATCCCCGAAGGGGTCTGGACGAAGTGCCCCGGTTGCGAACAGGCGCTCTACACCGATGAGCTCGAGCGCTCCCTCATGGTGTGCCCGAAGTGCGGCTACCACCACCGCATCGGCGCCCGCCGTCGTCTGCTCGCCTTCTTGGACCCCGAGAGCGCGATCGAGATCGCGTCCGACGTGCGCGCGGTGGACCCGCTCGGGTTCGTGGACAGCAAGCCCTATCCGAAGCGCCTGGAGCAGGCCGTTGCAGCGTCCGGCGAAACGGACGCCTTGGTCGTGATGTCGGGGACGCTCCGCCGCGAACCCATCGTCGCCGCCGCCTTTGAATTCCGCTTCATGGCGGGCTCGATGGGGAGCGTCGTCGGTGAACGCTTCTCCCGCGGCGTCGACGAAGCCGTGCGCCGCGGCGCGCCCTTCGTCGTCTTCAGCGCGTCCGGGGGCGCGCGCATGCAGGAGGGGCTCGTTTCCCTCATGCAGATGACGAAGACCTCGGCCGCGGTGGCGCGCCTGGCGCGCGCCGAACTTCCCTTCATCTCGGTGCTGACCGACCCCACGATGGGGGGCGTCTCGGCGTCCTTCGCGTTCCTCGGCGACGTCGTCATTGCCGAGCCCAAGGCCCTCATCGGCTTTGCGGGCCCGCGCGTCATCGAGCAGACCGTGCGCGAAAAGCTCCCCGAAGGGTTCCAGCGTTCGGAACTTCTCCTTCAGAAGGGCCAGATCGACATGATCGTCGACCGCCGCGACATGCGCGCGACGATTTCGGTCTTGACGCAGCTTCTCCAGAAGAAGACCCCGGTGAGCGGGATCTGATCGGAAAGGGTTGATGGCGGAGGCCTCGGCCTCCCGCGGGCGTCAAAAGCCTGCGAAATTCCGACAACTTTTGAAAACTTCAGGAATTCCCGCCCGCCGCCCAAAGCGCTGCCGACGACTACAATTCACGAAACCGACGAGCCCGCCAGAGGATTCTCCCGGCGGGCCGTTTCCATTTTTGAGACGACAGAGAAGACACAACCATGGACGCCGACACGCTCAACGCATGGCTCGCACACATCGAAGCGCTTCACGCCAAACCGATCGACCTCGGGTTGGAACGCATGCGGGAGATGGTCGACCGCATGGGGATCCGCTTCAGCTGCCCGGTCGTCACCGTCGCCGGCACGAACGGGAAGGGCTCGACCTGCGCGATGCTCGAGTCCGTTTGGCGCGCGGCCGGGTACAAGACCGCGATGCACACGTCCCCGCACCTGCTCCGCTTCAACGAGCGCGCGGTGGTGGACGGAAAGGAAGTCTCGGACGAGGCCTTGGTCGCCGCCTTCCGTCAGGTGGAAGAAGCCCGCGGCGGCATGTCGCTCTCCTACTTCGAGTACACCGCGCTCGGGATCCTGAAGCTCTTCCAGGAAGCCAACCCCGACGTCGTGATTCTGGAGATCGGTCTGGGCGGCCGCTTGGACGCCATCAACACCATCGACTCCGACGCCGCGATCGTCTGCGCCGTCGGCGTCGACCACGTGGCCTTTCTCGGCCCCGACCGCGAAGTCATCGCCTGGGAGAAGGCCCACGTCTACCGTCCGGGCTGTCCCGCCGTCTGCGCCGATCCGGACGTGCCCGCGAAGCTCGCGGCGTACGCCCGCGAGATCGGCGCGGACCTGATGACGACCCCCGTCGCCTTCGCGCCGACGGTGCACGCCGACGGAACGTTCGACATGCGCGTGCGCGGCGTGGAGTGGAAGCATCTTCCCGCCCCGGCCCTTCGCGGCGCGAACCAGTACCGGAACGCCGCGGGGGTGTTGGCGGTCGTCGCCTCGATGATGAAGCGCCTCCCCGTCACGCCCGAACAGATTGCCGAGGGCCTGCGCACCGTGCGCGTCACCGCGCGGTTCGAACTCGTGACGACGGACCCGTGCCCCACCGTTCTCGACGTCGGGCACAACCCCCAGGCGGCGGACGTCTTGGCGGACAACATCGAAAAGACCCGTGAACCCGGCTCGATGGAGATCGCGGTCTGCGGGATGCTCCACGACAAGGACATCGTGAGCGTGACGGAGAAGCTCAAAGACACGTTCGACGCGTGGTTCACGGCGACGCTGACGGGCCCGCGCGCGGCGGTCGCGCAGGAGCTTGACGACGACCTCGCGAAGGCGGGGGTGCCTTCAGACAAGATCCATTCGAATGAGGACGTCGCGTCGGCCCTTTCGGGCGCTCGGGCCTTGGCGCGGGCGAGCCGCAGGGAAAACCCAGGCCGCCCTGTTAGAATCACGGTGTTCGGCTCCTTCGTCACGGTTTCCGCGGCGCTTGAGCTTCTCGCGGCGGAAGGCATCCGCCGCTGAACCGAAAGACCTCACAAAACCGCCGGAGGTGCGGCATGTCGTTCCTGGACCGATTCAAGAAAAAGCCCCTCGACCGTGAGGTTGAGGACGCCGTGGACGAGGGCTCGCAGCGCGTTGAGCCCCGGTTGGGCGACGAGGCCGCGCCCTGGGTGAGGGTCGACCCCGAAACGGGGGAAATCCACCCGGACGATCAGGCCGCAGCGGCGGCCGACGCGCCGTCCGCCCCGGCGGCTCCCGCGGCTCAGCCCTCGGCGCCATCCACGGGCGCCCCTTCCGCGCCGCCGCCCTTTGATCCTTACGGGATCGGTGCGGCGCCCTTTGAAGAGGTGCCGCCTGCGGACGAGAGCGGCAGGCCCGTGGAATCCGCAGAGCCCTCTCAACCGGCTCAACCGGCTCAGCCCGCTCCGCAGTCCTCCGCCCCCGCCTTCGTGCCGGTGGAGGTCCGCCCCGAACCCGAAGCGCCGACGGAAGGTTCCGCTTCTGCGGCTCCTGCCGCCCCCTCGGTCGGCGCACCCGAACCCATCGTGGTGCCGCCCGTTCCGTCTGCCGCGCCCGTGCGTTCCGAACCCGAACAGCCCGAAGCCGTGACGAAACCCGTCCCGCGTGAGCGCGCCCGTGCGGCCGCGTCGGCTGAACGCGCCGAACGCGCCGAACGCGCCGAGCGCGCGGAAAGGTCCGAGCGCATGCGGGGCTTCCCCGTCGGCGCCGCCGCGCCGAAGGGTCCCTCGGAAGAGGAACTGATCGCCCGCCGCCGCACGAAGAACCGTCTGGTCGGCGCCGCCGTCCTGATGGCGGCGTTGGTGGTTGCGGCCCCCTTCATCATGGACGATCCGGTCAACCGCGAGGCGCCCCCGATCTCGACCGAAGTCCCGCCGGTGCCGCCCGCCTCGGGCGAAGCGGTGACGACGGAGTTGCCCTTGAACGCCCCCGCGGCCCCGAAGGCCGAGGGCGACACGATGGTGACGCCGTCCGACCTCGGCAAGGGCGGCGAATCCGTCGCGAAGGCTAACCTCGCCCAGGAAGCGCGCGGTTCCTCGCAGGCCAAGTCGCCGAAGACGGAAGCGGCGCCCGCCGCCAAGCCTGAACCGAAGCCCGCCGACGCGAAGAAGCCCGATGCGAAGGCGGCGGACGCGAAGAAGGAGGCGCCGAAGGCGGACGCCAAGCCCGCCGTCAAGCCCACCAAGACCGCCGGCATCACCCCGCCCGCGGGCGAAGGCTGGTACGTGCAGGTGATGGCGACGAGTTCGGAGCGTCAGGCGGAAGCCGCCGTGAAGAAAATCGTCGACCTGGGGCTCCCCGCCTACCGCGTGCCGGTGGAAAAGGGCGCCGCGACCCTCTGGCGCGTGCGCGTCGGCCTCTACAAGACGAAGAAGGACGCCGAAGGCGTCGTGGGGAACCTGGTTCTGAACGGCATCGGCAGCAAGCCCTACGTCGCGAAGCAGTGACCTCCGGGAGGGGGCGGCCGTCCGCCCCTCCTTCCGATCTCTTCGCGTGAGGACGATCCTCACAATTCCTTTTCTCCCATGGTGCGGGCATTTGTTAGAATGCCCGCACTTTCCATCCCCCGACCGCCGGTCCCCGCCGACGGCACTGCCCCATCTTTCAAGTTCACATGACGGAAATCGACTGGATCATCGCCGCGCTTCTGGTGCTTTCAACGATCGTTGGCACCATGCGGGGCGTCGTGCGCGAGACCCTCTCGATCGCGGGCTGGGTGTTGGGCGTGATGGCCGCACTCTCCTTTGCGGGCGAAGCCGCGGACCTGATTCCGCTCGAATCGATCGGGTACATCCCGCGCGTCATCATCGCGGCGGTGCTGATCGTCGTGATCGTGCTTTTCGGGATCGGGCTCCTGGGCGTGATTCTCCGAAAGCTCCTCGAAGCCGCCGAGATTTCCTTTGAGGACCGCGCCCTGGGCGCCGTCTTCGGGCTCGTGCGCGGCGTCGTGGTCGTCTGCGGCGTGGTGTTTCTGGCGGGGATGCTGGAGAGCGTCCAGACCTCCAAGATGTGGCGTCAGTCGATCCTGATCGCCCCGGCGGAGATCGTGATCAACTGGTCGCTCCCGTTCCTCCCCTCGTCGATCGCGGAAATGCGCTCCGACGCGAAGCCCGGTCCCCTGGAGGACGCCGCACGGAGCGTGATCGACAAAATCAACCTATGACGGAAGGCCGCAGATTCTGCGGCCTTTTTATTTGGCTTTAACTACAGATTTCTCTTTACAACCCCTAGACATTCAAGGGAACCACGAGGTATTCGACATCATGTGCGGTATTGTTGCCATCATGTCCGGTGAACCGGTCAACCAACGTCTCTACGACGCGCTTCTGCTCCTGCAGCACCGTGGTCAGGATGCGGCGGGCATCGCGACGCTGGACGGGCTGTCCTTCCACATGTACAAGGCGATGGGCCTCGTGCGCGACGTCTTCCGCACGCGCAACATGCGCGACTTGACTGGCACGATGGGCGTGGGCCAGGTTCGCTACCCGACGCAGGGGTGCGCGAGCTCGAACCAGGAGTCGCAGCCCTTCTACGTGAACGCCCCCTTCGGGATCGTGTTCGCGCACAACGGCAACCTCACGAACGCCGAAGCGCTCGCGCAGGAGCTCTATGAGACGGACCGCCGCCACATCAACACGACGAGCGACTCGGAAGTCCTTCTGAACGTGCTCGCGACCGAAATCTCCCGCGTGACCTTGACCAAAAAGCTCGACGCGGACGGCGTCTTCGAAGCGGTCCGCCAGGTGCACAAGCGCGTGAAGGGCTCCTACGCCGTCGTGGCGTTGATCGCCGGGAAGGGCCTTCTCGCCTTCCGCGACCCGCACGGCATCCGCCCGCTCTGCTTCGGGAAGGCGACGGACGCGACCGGCAAGACCGAGTACATGGTCTCTTCCGAATCCCTCACGATGATCGGGACGGGCTTCTCGGTCGAACGCGACGTGGCGCCGGGCGAAGCGATCTGGATCGACATGAAGGGGAACTTCGAAGCGCGCCAGTGCGCGGAGGACGCCCAACTCAATCCGTGCGCCTTTGAGTACGTCTACTTCGCGCGTCCGGACTCCACGATCGACGGCATCAACGTCTACGGCGCCCGTTTGAAGCTCGGCGAATACCTCGCGAAGACGATCCGCGAGAAGCTGGATCTGAGCGAGATCGACGTCGTCATGCCGATTCCGGACAGCTCGCGCCCCTGCGCGCAGCAGTTGGCGCAGGAACTGGGCCTTCCCTACCGCGAAGGCTTCATCAAGAACCGCTACGTCGGCCGCACCTTCATCATGCCGGGGCAGGCCGTGAGGAAGAAGAGCGTCCGCCAGAAGCTCAACGCCATGCCGGTGGAGTTTGAAGGCAAGAACATCCTCTTGGTCGACGACTCCATCGTGCGCGGCACGACCATGCGCGAAATCATCCGCATGACGCGTGAGTCTGGCGCGAAGAAGGTGTTCGTGGCGTCCTCCGCCCCGCGCGTCATGTACCCGAACGTCTACGGGATCGACATGCCGACGAAGAGCGAACTCCTCTGCGGCGACGGCAAGGACGAAAAGGAAGTGGCGGAAATCCTGGGCGCCGACGCCGTCGTCTACCAGACGCTGGAAGGCTTGAAGGGGGCGCTCCACGACATGAACCCCGCCATTCCGGCCTTCGACTGCTCGTGCTTCGACGGCGTCTACGTCGCGAACGACGTGACGGAAGAGTATCTCGCGCGCTTGGACGCGGCCCGCAAGGCGCCCGCCCCCGCGAAGCGTGAGGACGACGAGGACGAGCCGCAGGCGACGACGCTCTGAGCGTTGACGGACGGATCCCGTTCCTGAATTGAGAAGAAGGCGCGCCGGACCGGGAGGTTCGGCGCGTTTTTCATGAGAGGTCGGCGAATCCGGAACACGTCCGCGAGAATTTGGATCTCTTCGGCTTTGCCCTGACGGAAGCGGACATGGCCGCGATCGCGGGCTTGAACCGCGACGAGAAGCACGACTGGTACTGAGGCGTCGGATCGGGCCGGAGCAGGGTCTCATCCTTTCGGCAGGGATGCCGTGAACGCAACGAGGGCCGCGTCCTCATGGGATGCGGCCCTCAACATGTCCGGGTTTGAGGCCGGTCGAGCGCTTCTCGACCCTGCCGCGCATCACTGCGCCGCAGGCGGCGCGGGCGGCGTCGTGGCGCTTTGGCTCGGCACTTCGGTCCAGCCGAAGGGGCAGGCCTTCACGCTCGGGTAGTAGGCCTGCTCGCTCTCGCACCAGTACCAGATGTGGGTCTGGGGCTCGGCCGGGACGTAGCGGTGTTCGATCACCTGGGGTTCGCGGTCGCGGTCTTTGAGGGCCTGGTAGCCGAGCCAGGCGCCCCCGATCGCGAGCGGCACGGCCCAATAGTTGTCGTCCGAATCCCAGGCGCGGTGACGGTGATGGTGGCGCACGGCCAGGGGCGCGGGCGGGACGATGCGCACGCTCGCGCTCTTGTCGCTCCAGCGCTCGACGCTGTGCGAGCGCTCGACTTCACGGCGGTACGTGGTCTCGCTCTGGGCGGGAAGCGCCGTGGCCGCAAGCGCCGCGGCGAGAATCGTAAGGGTGACGGTGCGAAGCATACGGCCTCTTCCTCTGTGTTCGATGGAGGCCCCGAAGGGCCGGTTTTTCAAAGTTAGGCGATAGTACTTAGTTTATATCCGCCACCTGCCCGGAAAACCCGGGTTTTTTCGAGGTGGATCCGAAAAATGTGTTGATTTTTCACGGGCCTTTCACGAGTACCGGGTTTTTGTTGTGCTGAGGCGTCTCCGGGCGCGCATGCCGCGAAAGATCGTTCCTGTGCGGTACCGGCAACCGGAGCGCCCGCGGGCGCTCCGGGCGTCCGGTTTC
>NZ_JH604967.1:10620-11791 GCF_000250875.1 Sutterella parvirubra YIT 11816
TCCGGGCGTCCGGTTTCGGACGACTCAAGAACCTCTCAACGACCTTTCAGCGACACGTCATCGCCAGTCGAATTCCTCCCGCCGGAAGTGCTCCGCCCTGCCGCCCGCGCGCGTCCAGGCGCGCGCCAACTTTTCCGACAACCCCGCGCCCGCGCAGCAGACGAGGCGGGAGGGGAGCAGTGGGAAGGTTTCAGAAAAGAGCACTTCAGGGCGGAGCCGTTCGCCCCCGCTCTCGAAGATCCGGAGCGCCGCACCGGCATCCTTCGCCAACGCTTCGACGCGCGCGAGGAGCGGCTCTTCGGTCTTCGACTTCACGCACCAGAGGAGCGTGGTGCCGGCCGGCGCGGCATCTCCGCGTTCGCTTTCGAGCCATGCGAGGAAGGGGGCGATGCCGATCCCGGCCGCGACCCAGACCTGATTGGGAACGTCGTTCTCGGGCGTGAGCGCGCCCCAGGGGCCTTCGACCTCGACGGCGTCGCCGGGCTTCACCGTCTCCGACAAGGCCGCCGTGAAGTCCCCGAGCCCCTTGATCGCGAAGACGATCCCGCCCTCCGGCGTGCGGCCTGCGATCGTGAAGGGGTGCTTCTCGTGGCCCGAAACCTTGAGGAACGCGAACTGGCCGGGCGCGGCGGCAAACGTTTTCGCGGGCTCGACCGTGAGGATGGTGACGCCGCCCGCGTGCTCCGCCGCCCGCACCGTCGCCGGGACCGACTTCGAGGCGCCGGCGCCCTTCACGAGAATGACGACGGAGGCCCAAACGCCCACGACTGTGACGACGAGGTTGATCCACCCGAAGGGCGAGACGAAGTCCGTCGTGTCCATCAGCCGCACCGAATGGAGCGAGAGGACGAGGAAGACGACCGCAAAGAGCCGGTGCGCGGTGAGCCAGGCTGGGTACTTGATGCGCTTCGAGAGTGCGAGCACACCCAGTAGCACCATGAAGGCCGTCGCCCAGATCGAGCTCGTGACGGCGACGGGACGAAGTGCGGACCAGAAGAGTTCGAGCGCATTCATCCCGGTCTGATCGATCACGGGGCGGCCGACCTGCGCGGCTTCGATCCCGAAGAGGCTCACGACCGAGACGACCGTGCCGCCCACGGTCTTCCCGAAGTAGTGAAGGACCGAGAGCCCGATCGCCCAGAGGCCGAGCGTCTTGTGGTGCCCGTAGAGG
>NZ_JH604967.1:11905-13191 GCF_000250875.1 Sutterella parvirubra YIT 11816
CCCAGGCGAGGGTGCCTGAGAGATAGAAGAGCTCGTGCGAGACCGCGCGGGTGGAGTAGCCGGGCGGAAAGATGAAGAGGCCTGCGAGCCAGGCCGCCGTGGTGACGAGCACGAAGGGGAGAACGATGCGTTTCATGGTCGGGATCCTTGTCGTTGTTGTGGTCTTCTCGACGAAGGCGGGACGTCCTCATCCCGAAGCCGCGGCGGGGGAACGCTGGCTTCGGCGGGTCAGGCGTGAGGACCTGCCTTCTTCAGATTCGAGCCTACGACGGGCTCCAGGCGAAAACATAGAACCTGTGTCCGGCGGCAAAAGGTTCCTGCGGGCGGCAACACTCGGCCGCGGGATCTTTGCAGAGGCTTTGCAAAACTTAACGCGGGGTCGGGTTGCAAAAGGGCGCTGAAGCGCGGCGTCCTCCGGCGGGCTTCTCTCCGTGCCTCATGAACGGAAGTGGGGAGTTCTTGTTGTCGGAAGTGGGGAATTCTTGTTGACGGAAGTGTGGAGTTCTTGTCGTCGGAGGTGGGGAATTCTTATTGACGGAACTGGGGAGTTCTTGTTGTCGGAGGTGGGGAATTCTTGTTGTCGGAACCGGGGAATTCTTGTTGACGCTGAACGCGCCCTCAGCTTCATCGGGCCCCTCTACGGCCGCCTCACCGTGAACCGCACGCTCTGCGTGCGCCCCTTCTCGTCCACTGCCTCCACGCGGTGCGTGCCCGCGCCGAAGCGCCGCACGATGGGGGTGTTGGACGGCCCGCGCCCCAAGTACGTCCCGTCCGCGAACCAGTGCACGACCCGGGCGTCCGATTCGGTCCCGGCCGTCAAGGTGACCCGAGCAAAGCCGTCGGTTTCGGCCCACCGGACGCTTCCTGCCTCGGGTGCGAGAATCTCCGGCGCGCGGCCCGGCGCCGTCACGCCGCAGCCCGGCATCCAAGCGGGCGGCGTCGGCGCAGGGCGCCCCGCCGCACGGAGCATCTCCAAGGCGTGCGTGGGCCAGAAGGCGTAGACGCGGCGCTCCGTCACCTCGGGGTCCTCCGCGCAGGCGCGAAGACCCGTCCGCTTGTCGACTAACACCCGCCGGAGAATCCCCGTGGGTCTCACCGGGCTCACGCCCGGGATGAAGAAGGCCTCCGTCGTGCGGTTGGGGCAGAGCGTCACGTCGACGTCGCCCGTCTCCCGGCAGACGGGGAGCCGCACGACGTTGACGGTGCCGGCGTCGGTGTGGGCGGGGCCGGAACCGGAGGTACTGCCCGCCTTCGGCACCCGGCGCTCCGCCGGGAAGTCGAGCCCG
>NZ_JH604967.1:13237-14139 GCF_000250875.1 Sutterella parvirubra YIT 11816
CGAGCCAAAGGGGCGCCGCGACCGCGGCGCCCTGAAGGTGCGGGTTCCCGCGGCCGTCGAAGTTCCCGAGCCAGACGGTCAGCACGTAGGGTCCCACGGTCCCCGCGGCGCGGGCGTCGCGAAAGCCGTGGCTCGTCCCCGTCTTGAAGCCGGCGCGCACCGGCGCGCCCGAAGCGGTGCGCACGGTCTCGCCCCCGCGCGCGAGGATCTCGCGGATGATGAGCGCGCTCTCCGGCGTGAGGATCGGGATGGTGGCGGGTTCCGTTGCGGTGTTCCGGCCTTCGCCCGAACCGCGGAGCGTCACGGGGACCGGCGTCGAGCCCGTCGCTCCGTTCCCCTCCACGTATCCGAACACCAGCGGCCGCACGAGGCCGTCGGACGCCAATGCGCCGTAGAGCCGCAGGAGGTCCGCCATCGTGGTCTCGGCACCGCCCAGGGCGATGGCGAGGCCGTAGTGGGTCTTGTCGAACGGCAGCGCCGTGCCGGCGCGTTGGAGCAGGTCGTAGAGGTCGGGGTTCACCTGCCGGGCCAAAGATACGGCGGGAAGGTTGCGGCTTCGGAGCAGCGCCGCGGACGCCGGAATCGGCCCCGCGAAGTCCCCGTCGGCGTTTTCGGGCCGCCAGCCGCCGAAGCCCTGCGGGCGGTCCATGAGAACCGTCTCGGAGTGAATGAGCCCCTGGTCGAGCGCGAGCCCGAAGAGGAAGGGCTTCAGCGTGGAGCCGGGGCTTCTCATCGCCGTCAACGCATCGACTTCGCCCTCGATCGCGGCGTTCTCAAAGTCGGCGGACCCCACGTGCGCCAAGACCTCGCCCGTTCGGGCGTCGGAGACGGCCAAGGCGGCGTTGGTGATGCCCCAGGGGGCGAGTCGGGCGACGGTGCCTTGGACCAACGCCTCGAGGCTC
>NZ_JH604967.1:14202-18385 GCF_000250875.1 Sutterella parvirubra YIT 11816
CCTCGCACGCGCTCGCCCGGCGCCAACGCCGCCACGAGCCGCGCGTCGTGACGCGCGAGGTGCGGGAGCTTTCCCGGTCCCGTCACCGCGGGGGCGGCTTCCGGGCGCATGGCGGGCGCGAGCGTCTCCGGGAAGACGCCTTCCGCGATGAGGCTTTCGCCCACGCGTGAGAAGGCCTCCCGCCAGGCTTCGCGCCCGGGACGACGCGCGACGGGGTTCTGGGGAACGATGGTGAGTGACGCCGCTTGAGCCGCAGTCAACTCCGCGGGCGCGCGCCCGAACCACACCCGCGCGGCGGCGCCCGCCCCTTCGATGTTGCCGCCGTAGGGGGCGAGGTTGAGGTAGGCCTCAAGGATCTCGTCCTTGGCGTAGTGCGCTTCGTAGCGGAGCGCCCAAAAGATTTGGGCGAGTTTCCCCGAGACCGAGCGCGTCTCCAACCCGAGGCGGATCCTCGCCAGCTGCATCGTGAGGGTGGAGGCCCCCATCGGGCGGTGGGTGACGGTGCCCCAAAGGGCGCGGAAGAGCGCCGGGACGTTGACGCCGGGGTGCTTCGCGAACCACCGGTCTTCGTAGTGGATCGTCGCGGCGATCCAGGCGGGCGGGATCTCGGACAACGGGGTTTTGAGCCGGTAGATGCCGTCCTCCGCCAGGCGGAGTTCGAGGAGCGTCCCGTGCCGGTCGGTGAGCGCCGATGAGAAGGGAACGCCCTCCAACATCGGAGGCGCGGGGAGGAGCTTGGCGGTGAGCCAAGCGCCCGCGGGCAGGAGAACCGCGGCGAGGGCGCCCCCCGCCGCGAGCTTCTTCCAAAGCGGCTGCCGGGACCGGACGGATCCTCCGGGGCGCTTCTCTTTCGGTGCGCGCACGCCCGGATCCTCCCCGGCCGCAGCCGGGGAGGAAGCGGAGTCCAACGTCGTGCGGGCGTCCGTCATGCGGGGTCGTCAGGCCGTTTGAGCGATCACTCGACCGATCATTCGACCTTCAAGGTCGCCATCACGCCCTGCGCGCGCTTCGCGCCGTCCGCCGCGTCTTCGAGCGCGGCGGGACCCGCGGCGAAGGTGCCGGGCGTCACCGCACGAAGCGTGTAACGGAGCGTCGTCACGCCGTCTTCGGCCGTCCCGTAGGGCGTCAGCCGCACGACGAAGCGGTCGTCCGCACGCAGGAACCCGCGGGTCGAGGCGTCCTCGATCTCGGGCGCGGCGCCCGGGCGGTCGGCATGCATGAAGCCGCCCGGGATCGGGTCCGCGAGCACGAGTTCGCCCGTGCCCACGATCCGGATCTCGACCGTCACGCGCTCACCCGTGCGGAAGGTCGCGGCTTCCTTCCCTTCGGCGTTGAGGTAGCGCTTCGTGACGGACAAGCCTTCCGAGATGGGCGCGGCGGGGAGCGCCTTCGGCGCGCCCACCGAAACGAGCGAGAAGTAGAGGGGCTCGGAGAGCGCCGTCTTCTCGACGTTTTCGACCGCGAACTCCACGCAGCCCGGCGCCGAGAGCGTCACCGCGCCGCCCGTGCGCTTCAAGTCCGTCGTGCCGTCGAAGCCTTCGGCCAAGCGGCGGCAGACGAGGTTGACGGTGTCGGGAAGCGTCTTTTCAGCGGCCGTCTGACTCGTCAACGCCAGCGCCCAGGCGCTCCACGCGGCGGCCGAGGCGGACGTGCCGCGCTTCGCGCCGTCTTCAAGAAGCGTCATGAAGTGCTTCGGGAGAACGTCTTCCGCGGGGAAGCGCTCGCCCGTGAGGGTCGAGCCGTCCGCCAACGCGGCGCGCGCCCAGGCGGCGTCGCGAAGCGTGAGGGCGGTCACCTTCTCGGGCTTCATCACCGTTCCCATGAGCTTCAGGGCTTCCGGGGTCATCCGCATGCGGGCGTAGGCGGCGCCGGCAAGAAGCGCGTCGGGGCCTTCGCGCCAACCCGGGAGCCGTTCGTCCATGCGGGCGGTGAGGGCGGCCAACCGGTCGGCGACCAACGTCCCTTCGCGCGTCAGGAGCCAGAGCGCCAGGAGTTCGGTGCGGGCTTCCTCCGCGGTCTGCGGATCCATCGTGATCTGGCGCTCGACCCGGGCGGCCACCCGGCGGATGTCGTCCGGCTTCGGGTCCGCTTCGGGCGGAAGGGTCAGGTAGGCGGCCAAAAGCGTCGCGTCGAGGCCGAGGTCGCCCCGGACGTTCGCGATGCGGCGAAGCCGCTGCGCCAACTCGTCCTGAGGCTTCTCGCTCAGGCTCGGGCGCACGGCGGGGACGTTCATAAGGGCGACGTAGCCCAGGGCGTCCGCGGCGGCGCGTTCCGGGTCGATCACGCCGAAGCAGCCGTTCACGTCGGCGGTCGGCACCAATGCCGTGAGCCAGGGCACCGGCAGGGTCGAGACCGACGCGCGGGTTTCGACGCCGGGCGCGGCCCAGAGGGGTTCGAGCGCGGGGAGGGCGCCAGCTTGAGCGGTTTGGGGCACCGTCCCCACGGCGGTGACGCGGCGCGGGAGCACGGGCGGACGCACGGAGATTTCCGTCGTGCGCGTCGCGTCCTGCGGCTTCCCGTCGACTTGGGCCTCGGCACGGAGGTCGAGCGTCATGACGCCCGGTGCCGCAGGCGCCGTCATCATGCGGCCGACGGAACCGGCACCCGATTCGCCGATCGTGAGGGCGAGGGGTTCATCGGAACCCGACCCGTCCGCGATCGTCACCTTGGCGGCGACCGACTGCCCCGCAGCCGGTGCCTTCTCCAACTGCACCGACGCGCCCGCGCGGAAGGTGTCGCCCAGCGCCACGGCCTGAGGCGTCAGAGGTTCGAGCATGAGGGGAGACGACACCACCGTACGCGCGGCGGTGCTTCCCACCGCGGGGCTTTCCGCATCGGCCGCGACCGCGACGATCCGCACCGCACCGTGCCAACCTTCAGGGAGCTTCACGTCGAAGGTGGAGCCTTCCGGGTTGAGCTGGACGAGGCCCGAGGTCCACACGCCGGCCGAGTCCGGCGTGCGCGCAAAGGGGTTCGTGGCTGCGGCGCCCGACGCCAAGCGCTCCACGTCGCCGCCCCAAACGGGGGCTTTGGGGAGCGTGAGGCCTTCGGGCATCAGAAGCGACAACGCCTCCATCGTGACGACTTCGAGCGCGCGGTCGAGGTAGACCGCGTTCAGCACGTCGGGCGCGGGGTGGTGCGTGAGCGAGAGAATCCCTTCGTCGACGGCGTAGAGCACGGCGTCGGCGGGACGCGCGCTCGTGATCCTCACCCTGAGCTTCCCATCCTGCGTTTGGGGTTCGACCTTGAGGTCGACCCTGCGCTTCTCCGCATCAACCGTCACCGGCACGATCGCTTCGGCGTAGCCGCCGGTGAGCCGCGCGGCGTTGGCGCGGCGGCGTTCGACCTCGTCGTCGGACGCGCGGATGCCGGCGTTGCGCCGCACCTCGGCGTCGGCGGGGAGCGCCCCTGCGCGAACGAGCGAGACGTGGAGATACGCGCGCCCGGGCGTGAGACCCTCCTTCGGGAGATCGACGGTGAGGGCGTTTTCGCCCGGCTTCACCTTCACCCAGGCGGCGTGGCGCACCTGACGGTCTTCGAGCGTGACGAGGCCGTAGCCCTCAAAGGGCGAGACCAACGCGAGTTCGGCCTTCCCGCCCGAGGTGAGCGTGGTGCTCTTCACCGACAACCGCATGTCCGCGGCCGGAAGGTCCGGAGATTTGAGCGTCCGGAGGTCGTTTCCCGCGACGCGCCAGTCGGTTTCAAGGAGCACCCGGCCCTTTTCGTCCACGAGTTCCAGGATCCCTTCGCCCGGCGTCCCGGTGGGAAGCGTCCAGAGGGCGCGGCCGTCCGCGCCCGTCGTGAGCGTCGCGGTGGAGGCTTCCGCACGAACCGGCGTCTCGACGTAGGTGAGGCGCCCGTTCGGGCCCTCGGTCAATTCCGTCACGCGCTCGGCGCGTGCGGTGCGCAGCGTGAGCATCTTCCCGGCGACGGGTTTGAGGTCTTGATCCACCACGAGGAATTCGATCTGCGCGGGGTCGTCCTGCGAAAGGAAGGAGAGCTTCCCGGGATGGTCCTTCAAACGCCACCCGGCCATGAGGCCCTCGCGGCCGACCAGCATCGTCTGCGACAACGTCACCGTGCGGCCGCCTTCGGCGTCGACGCCTTCCACGTCGAAGCGCACGCGCGAGAACCCTTCGGGCAGCAGCGCGGCGTCCAACGCCACGGCGCCCCGGCCCGCCTT
>NZ_JH604967.1:18447-34764 GCF_000250875.1 Sutterella parvirubra YIT 11816
CGCCCGTCGGGGGCGCGACCGCGAAGTCGGCGTTCCCGGGCATCGGCCCGGCCGTCAAGGGCATGATCTGGGCGTGCCCGGAGAGGGTGAGGCCTTCCGCCGCGCTCCCCGCGGCGTGGCGCGCTTCGAGCGGCAGCGACAGAACGTCCGCGTCCACGACCTTCCACCCCGCGGGTGAGGCGGGGGCGGTGAGGCGCATCGTTTCGGGTTCGAACGCCTCCACGGCGGCGACGTTCGACGCGAGAACGTTCCAGCGGCCCGAGACCAGCTCCAGGCGCACGCGGCCCGAAATCCCTTCGGGGATCTTGACGTCACGCACGACGAGGCCGTTCCCCGGCGTCACGGGTTCGTCCAAAAGGATTTCGCCTTCAAAGCTCGTGACGCGGAGCTTCAGGGGAAGTTCCGCCGGAACCTTCCGGCCGTCGGCATCCCGCACGACCGCGCTCCAACGGATGGTTTCCCCGGGGCGGTAGACGCCGCGGTCGGTCTGCGCGGCGGCCGAGAGCGCGAGTCCGAGCTCGCGCTCTTCCGAGGCGGTCTGACGGCCGCCGAAGCGGAGCGCTTCGGTCTGCCAGCGCTCCAGGGTTGAGGGGTCCGTCACCGAGAGCCACGCGACGTCGCCCGACGCCCGCTCAACCATGATCGCGACCGGGCGCTTTTCGCGCTCCAGCCCGCGGATCGTCGGGAGGTCGGCGCGGCCCGTCTTGTCGGTCAGGACGTCCGCGACGGGCTTCCCGTTCGCCCCCAGAAGCTTCACGCGGGCGGCGTCGACCGGGACTTCCTTCACGAGATCCGACACGAACACCGTCATCGTCTCGTCGGCGTTCTTCTTCGCCAAAACCGCGAGGTCGCTCATGAGGATGCGGCGCGTCTCCATCGTGACGGGGACGTACTCGGGGCCGCCCGCCTTCACCGAGGCTTCGTCGTTCTTCACCATCCCGGTGAGTTCAAGCGTGTAGAGCCCGGGGCCCTTCGCCTCGACCGCTTCGCGCAGGTTGAGCGACGCAAAGGCCGCGTCGGGGGACTTCTCGACGCGGATCCGCCCCGACTTCATCGGGGTGCTGCGCTCTTCCATTCCCCGCGGGTTGCGGAGCGCCTCGTAGCCTTCGAGCGCCAGAATCGTGAAGTCGTCCTCAATGCGGGAGAGCTTCCAGTCGAGGGCGTCGATGCCGGATATCGCGATCGAGAGCGCGCCCGCGCCCTCGCGCGTGATGAGCGCCCCGGCGTTCAAAAGCCGCACGTCGGGGCGGGTTTCGGGAAGGAGCGTTGCGCGGCAGAAGTCCTCCGCCAACCCGTAGGGCGCGGCGCCGAATCCTTTGGGGAGCCGCACCGCGACGAAGCGGCCGGCCTCGCCCGCAATGCGGATGCGGTGCTCGACCGCGGCGGCGCCGGGCGTCCCCATCGTCTCAAAGGCGACGGGGGAGGACTTCGCCCAAACGGCCTCATCGATCCTCGCCGCGCCGGTCCAGTCTGTCGTGCGGGGCGCGTCGGGGTCGAGCTTCAAGGGCAGCTCCCGCACTTCAAGCACCTTCCGCAAAGCTTCGGGCGTGACGCGCAGGCTCGTCCTCACCGTGATCTCGTAGCGGCTCTCCAGCTTTTCGTTCTGCACGGGCTCGGTGCCGAGGAGTTCCGCACTCATGAGGGTCGCCGTGCCGGGGATGGGGGTGGAGGCCTTCATGTCGGCGAACCCCTTCGGCACTGACCACTTCCCGGTCTTCGGGTCCATCGTGACGCGCCCGGCGATGCCCGGCGCCGTCACGGTGACGACGACGGGATCGGCGCCCAATGCCGCGACGGGTATCCGCACGTAGACGGAAAGGCCGTTTTCGGCCCAGAGGAAGACGGGCTTCCCGAAGCGGGGAGCGGTCTTGGTGGTCGTCGTTTTGGAGGCTGAGGCGCCTTCCGTCTCCACCCGGAAGGCCTTTTCAAAGGCGGCGCGGTCGGGCTTCGCGGTGAAGCCCGCGTCCATCGTGAGGACGCGCTCGCCCTCGGCCTTCGGGTCCATCCAGAGCGTGAGCGACGTGTAGGTGGCGGAGAGAGGCGGCGTCGAGAAGCCGGCGCTTTTCGCCGTCACGCGGCTCCCGACGGGAGCGGCGAGACCGGAGAAGTCGGCCTTGAAGGCCTTCCCGGCGGGCCAGGGTTCGGTCGGCGTGAAGGTGAGCGTCATCGGGCCGGTCCAGCGCCACTGGCCCGGGTGGGCGGGCGCGAGTTTCACGGCCTTTTCGGGCGTGCCCGCGCGCGCGAAGCTGAAGCGGCAGCGCGAAACGGCGTCGCGCCCGAACCGCGCCTCGCAGGCCTTGACGTCGGGCGTGAACGTAATCGAAACGGGGGCGAAGGGATTCGCGCCGTGAATCATCGCGGCGGGCGCGAGCGGGATGCCTTGTTCGGTCTTCTGGGGAGCGGACTGCGCGGCGCCGGGGCTCTGGGGTTCGGGAGGCGTCTGAGCGGCTTCTGCGGTCTGGAAGGCGGTCGTGAGGGGGAGGAGAAGAGCCGCGGCGACGGCCGCGGAGAGGCGCTGAGCCCGGAGCGGGAAAACGGACATGGATGCCCCCAAGAGGTTGGTGTCTGTCCTCCAAGCATAGCGGGGCGGCGCGGGGGGCTTGCGGAGTCGGCGTAAAAAGCGCCTGAAGGATTGCAACAAAGGGTAGTGGGGGTGGGCACTCTCGACGAGAGAGCCGTCGCTCCTGTCGGTCGGCGCTTCGATCGGGAACCGTACCTTGAGCTGTACTTCAAACCGTATTCTGAAGTGTACTCTGGAGTGTGCCTGGGTCTTGGATGGTGCGGTCTTTGTGCGTTCGTTCCGCTTTGGTTGGGAATTTCTTGCTTTTATTTCTTGAAGGGAAAGTGCG
Source organism: Sutterella parvirubra YIT 11816 (assembly GCF_000250875.1). Taxonomy (GTDB): domain Bacteria; phylum Pseudomonadota; class Gammaproteobacteria; order Burkholderiales; family Burkholderiaceae_F; genus Sutterella; species Sutterella parvirubra. Next base: position 21,297 of record NZ_JH604967.1, read on the forward strand.
TATTCAAGGAGTACACTTGCTTGTACAGTTGAACGTGTTTTGGTAGGGCTCACGCACGTCACAGACGACCTCTTCCGTTGGAAGAGGCAGGGATTCGCCATCGAGGTTTCGCCATGCAGCATCTTCCCGCAGATCTTCAGGCCGCCGTTGAACGCACGGCGCGGCCCGGCGCCGACGTTTCGGCATGCGCCGACCGCGGCGACAACCGGCCGACGGCCTGTGAAGTCGAGCGGCTTCGCGGGCGCCGTCGGGTGCTCGCGCATGATCAGGAACCGGTCTTCGAGGCGTCCATGGATGATTTGGACCAGGCCGTTCTCGATGCCGTCGTCGAACGCACCCGCGGAATCGCGCCGCGAATCTTCGGGAAGGCGGACCGCATGGACGTTCTGGTCAAACTCGGCGCTGTCGCCGAGGATCCCGAGGAGAGCGGCCGGTACGTTCCGACGCTGGCGGGCTTGTTGGCGGCCGGTTTCTTCCCGCAGGAGTTTTTCCCGCGCCTCAACGTCACCTTCACCGCATATCCCGGCGTGACGAAGGCGCACCTCGACGGCGTTCGGCATTCGGGGACGCAGACCGTCAACGGCGCCATCCCCGAAATGCTCGAGCGTTCGCTCGAATTGCTCCGGGAGCACGATATCCCGGAGCATCTCCTCCCGGCCTGCCGGGAGGCGATCGTCAATGCGCTCCAACACCGAGACTATTCGCCGGGCGCCAGGGGCGCTCAGGTGCAGATCAACCTCTTTGCCGACAGGCTCGAGATTCTGAATCCCGGCGGTTTGTACGGGGCGGCGTCGTTGAGCAGCCTCCAGCACGGCATTTCCGCGGCCCGAAACGTGAGGTTGTCTCAACTGTTGGGCAGCACGCCTTGCGGGCGTCCCGGCGAGGCGCCCGGCTGCGTCGTCGAAAACCTCGGCACGGGACTGCCGCGGATCAGGGCGGCACTGCAGGAAGCCTCGATGCCTGAGCCGGAACTCCGGGATTTCGGCACCGCCTTCCGGATCACCTTCTTTAAGCGAAGTCCTGCAGAGGAAGAACGCGGCGGCAAGCCGTGGGCCGACTTCAAAGCGGCCCTGATCTCCGAGTTGGAGAAAACCGGCGGCATGTCCGTCGCGGAAATCATGGCGCGCTCCGGGCTCTCCCGCAACACCGTCTTCTCGAAGCTGCGGGATCTCAAGCTGCGCGGCCTGATTGAAGCCGCCGAGAGACCGAAGAGTCCGAAGCAGCGCTACCGCCTGGTCGGCGGGCGCGCGCCGAAATAAGGCTCAAGATCCGGGCGCCGCTACGGCTGCAGCATCGCCTTGTGCCGCTCGCGCCCGTCGCGGTGCCCCTCGTGCTCGGGCTTGGGCCAGCGGCGTGCGAAGGGCGCGGCGACGATCGCCGCGAAGTCGAGCGCGGCGATCCCGGGACGGTCGTCTCCGCTCGTCGCCCGCCAGAGCTCGTGCGCGGGTTCGATCGCGTCCGCCAGGAACTTCACCGCGGCGGGGCCGGGGCGAAGGAAGTAGACGGCGTTCGTCGTCCGGAGCACCGCGGCCGCCGGGCGGCCCGTTTGGTGCGCGGCGGCGATCGCCGCCGCGAGGGTCTGGAGAAGATCCTTCTCGCGGATCGTCTGCGCCCAGTTGAGGGGATCGTCGGGGCGTCCCCCCTTGGGCTTCACTTCCAAAATGATGAGTCCCGCGGGGAGTTCGATCACGGCGTCGGGTTCCGCCACCAATTCACCCATGCGGAAGCGCACGCCGTCGCCCTCGGTCGTCAGCACCCTGCCGACGCCCGCAGGCAGGAAGGGCACGAGCCGCCGCGCCGGATCCGTGTCCGCGGCGGCCTCTTCGGGCGGGAAGAAGACGGCTTCGATCCCCATCCCGCAGATGTCGGCGTGCGCGGGCCGAAGGCTCCGCCGCGACTGGAAGGGGAGCGTGTAGAGGAGGCGCGGGAGCGGCTGCGGGGCGGGTTGCGGATGCTGAACCGCCTGAACCGGCTGAGCCGGTCGGAGGGGTTCGGCGTACGGAGCCTGCTGCACTTGATGGGCCTGGACGGGTTGGGGCTCCTGAACCGGCGCGGCGTGCGGAGGCGTCAGCTGCGGTTCCTGGGGGAGCTCAAAGGGCGCCATCCCGAAGCGAAGCCGCGCAAGCGCGATCGGGGCCTTCTTCCAGGGGCCGCCGGTCTCCCCTTCGTCCTCTTCTTCGTCGGTGAGGGGGTCGACCGGAATGCGGGGTACGTCGCGGGCGTCCGACTTCTTCCGGAAGATCATCCGGAAGACCGCGAAGCTCACGAGGAGCGTCACGAGGATGAACGCCCCCAGCGCCGCAATGATCAATCCCTGCGGCGTGCTGAGTTTGGCCGTGAGCGTGCCCAGAAGTTCGTTCATTCCGTTCCCTCCACAAGCCCATTATCGGCGCGCTTTGGGATTTCCGCGAGCCGGGGTCTTGGGTTTGGAGGCGTGGAAGGGCTTTTTGGGCTTTGATCCCGCCGTCTTGAGGGTCTTGACGGTCTTCTGGGACGTCTTTCCCGCGGCGTCGGGCGCGTAGCGGGGCGGCGCGGCCGAGGGGCGCGCAAGGAGCGCGAAGACCGTCGGGAGTTTGGGAAGCGTCCGGGCGTCCTCGGGGAGCGCCTTCCAGGCGCGCACCGTGAGCGTGCGGATCGACTCCGACGCGCCCGTGACGTCCGTCGCGACGCAAAGGCGCGTCTCGGGGTGAAGCGTTTCAAGGAGCGTCGAGAGCATCGCCCCGTTCCGGTACGGGGTCTCGATGAAGAGCTGGGTCTCGGAAGCGCGGCTCGCGGCTTCGAGGCCCTTGACGGCCTCGCGCCGCTCGTCCGCATGGACGGGGAGGTACCCCGTGAAGCGAAAGCGCTGGCCGTCCAAGCCCGACGCCATCAGCGTCATGAGAATCGACGAGGGGCCCACCCAAGGCACGACCCGCACGCCCAACTCCTGCGCCCGCGCGACGATCTGCGCGCCCGGGTCGGCGATGCCGGGGCAGCCTGATTCCGAAAGCACCGCGGCGTCCTCACCCGCCAGGACGGGCGCGAGCCAAGCGTCCACCGACGCCGGGTCCGGGTCGTGGCCGATCTCGGTGATGGCGAGATTCGCGATGGGACCCGGGTGCCCGTAGAGCTTCAGGGTTGCGCGGGCGGTCTTCGCGGCTTCGACGAAGAAGACGCGCACCGAGCGCACGCGCTCCAGCACCAGGGGCGGAATGGCGGCGCCGAGCGTCCCCTCGCTGATGAGGTTCGGAAGAAGGTAGAGCGTGCCGGACATGGTGCTCGGGAATCAGCGGATGCCGGGGAGCACTTCCACGCCCGCGCGGGCGAGAAGCGTCGTGAGCTTCATCAGGGGAAGGCCGATCAGGCTCGTCGGGTCGTCGGACGAAACGGATTCCATCAGCGCGATCCCGAGCTTTTCGATCTTGGCGGCGCCGGCGCAGTCGAGCGGCATTTCGCGCTCGACGTAGGCGCGGATCGTGTCTTCAGAAAGCGCGCGCAGCTTCACGTGCGTGGCGGAAAGGAGGCTCTCGGCCTTCCCTTCGGCGTCGACGACGGCCAAGGCCGTGTAGAAGACGACTTCGTTGCCCTGCATGCGCATGAGTTGCGCGACGGCGTTTTCAACCGTGTGGGGCTTGCCGAGCTTTTCGCCCTTCAGGTCCGCCACCTGGTCCGAGCCGATCACGACCGAGCCGGGATGCTTTTCCCAGATCGCGCGGGCCTTGGCTTCCGCCAGGCGCAGCGCCGTGTCCTTGGGCGTTTCGCCCGGGCGCGAGGATTCGTCGATGTCGGGGGACTCGGCGGCGTATTCGCAGCCGAGACGGTCGAGGAGCTCGCGGCGGTAGCGCGAGCTCGAAGCGAGATAGAGAGTGTGCGTCATGATGCGCACAATTCTAATGAAAGTCGGTGCGCGCACCGTGCCGGCCGGAAATTCGTTCCCAACCGCATGATTGACGGCCGACCAAGTCCCCGATAGGATGACTTCGTCTCCCGCTCCGGGCGCCTTGCCCGTCGGGCTTAAGTCCGGTCTCTCTGAGGAGCCGGCCTCTGCGGAGCCGGATTGGCAGCCCTCCGCAGCGACAGTGCGGCCCCCGTTCCGAAAGGTTCGGGGGTTTGCTTCTCAAGGGAGCGACACTCGGAAGAGCGTCGGCAATGCGGTATCCTTGCACCCCGAACAACCAAGGACGGACGGCGTCTTTCCCGCCCGAATCCGTCCCGCGCCTTATCAGACCCTCCGGAGCTCAGCCCCATGGAAACGATCGACATCTTTGACTTCGCCCGAAACCGCGGCCGCCTGGAAGGCGCCTTCAAGGTTTCCGAACTGGGCGAGCTCGCGAGCTTTCTCGCGAACGACGAGGGCGAAGTGCGCTTCGAAGCCGAGGGCTTGGGCGAAATCCGCGGGCGGCCGGCCGCGCGCCTCATGATCGAGTCCGACCTCTTCATGCCCTGCGCGCGCTGCAACGGTGCGGTGCCGGTCGAAGCCGACAACGAGGCGGTGTTCCTCTTCGTGAAGAGCGAAGAGGAGGCGAACGCCATCCCCGTCGACGAAGACGGCGAGGACGAAGAGGTCACCGTCGGGAGCACGCGCTTCGACGTCGCGGCGTGGGTCGCGGAAGAGGCGATCCTCTCGCTCCCGGGGCGCGCCGAGCACGCGGACTGCGCGGCCGAAGAGCTTTGGCACGACGAAGAGGGCGAGGCGGCCGTCGAGAGCGAGAAGCCCAATCCCTTCGCGGCGCTGGCGGCGTTGAAGACGAACAAGTAATTGTGCGTGCGGGTCCCCAAGCGGGACCCGCAATGCTTTTGGCGAGGCGGCGCCTCTACCAGGCGAGCTTCAGGCGGACGCCGCAGGTCGGGCACCTCCATTCGACGGGGCCGACGTCTTGGGGTCGGCGGATCGCCGTCTTGCGGCAGACCGGACAGTGCGTGAGCGAGCCCGGCACCGGGAAGGGGCGGCTCACGGCGGCCGTGTTGCTTCGCCAGGCCGTGCGGAGCTTCTCGACCGTGTTGAGCTTGCCGAGCCGCCTGCTGAGTTCGAGGTCCGTCATTTTGAAGGCGCCGTACGCGATGAGGTCCGAGCCGAAGAGCGCCTCTTCGTATTCCGTCACGAGTCGGGTCCTGCCGCCAAGAAAGGTATCTCCTTCGTTCTCGCGGATGTTCCGGATCTCGTCGTTCGGGTCGAAGAGGTCCCGGTAGTCGAAGTCTCCCTCGACGCTCTGAAAGACCTTTCCTTCGTCCCAACGGAGGCGCCGGAGAGCCTTCAGCGTGGCGTCTTCGTCGCCCGGTCCGAAAATCGCGTCTGCCGTCTTCCACGGGCGCAGCCGATTCACCCACAACAGCCCAGTTAAGCCTTGGGTGCGCGTTGCGGCAGACGTGTCGGAGCGTAGGCGTCTCGATGGGCTCTTGACCTGGTGTGGTTTCTGAAAAGGTCGGGGTTTCGCCTCGACCTTTTCGTCTGTCTGCCCCTCGGATTAGAGGTCAGAACCTGCGGTACAGACTCACGGCGCCCGAAAACAGTCTTTGGGTCCGGGAATGAAGTTCCGGCGGATCAGCCGTAGAACTCCGGAAAGTCCTCCCGCAGCTTCGCGAGCGAGCGGCGCTCGTGCTCGGTGAGCCAGTCCATGAGGACGCGAACGCGGCGCTTCTCGTAGGCCTCTTCGGTGGCGAAGATGAAGCACGAGGCGGACTTGCACCGCCAACCGTTCATGACGGGGACCAACTGTCCCGACTTCAGCGCTTCGACCGCGTGAAAGAGCGGCAGGTCGGGGACGATCCCTGCGCCCAACGCGGCCGCGGAGCGCACGGCCATCAGGTTCTTGAAGGTCATCGAATTCTTCCAGTGGAGCGGGACGGACATGCCGTCGCGCGAGAGCTCCTTCGTCGCGACGCGGGTGGGCGAATTGACGAGGATCCCCGTGTGTTCGATGCACTCCGAAGGATGGTGCGGCTCGCCGTGCTGACGGATGTAGAGGGGTGAGGCGCAGCAGATGAAGGGCATCTCGCCCAAATGGCGCGACACGAGTCCCTCGATCGGGCGGTCGGGACCGTAGCCCACCGTCATGTCGATCTGAGGACCGTCGGGGGTCAGGAAGATGTCGGGAATCAGACGGCTGAGGTCGTGGAGTTCGAGCGTGATGTCGGGATAGACCTTCCGGAATTCGATGAGGCACGGCGTGATTTCAATCGAGCTGATCCCGGCGTGGGCGGCCAGACGGATCGTGCCCGAGAGCGCGTTTCGGTCGCCCCTGAGGTCCTGGAGCATGGTCTGGTGCGCGTCGAGCAGTTCGTTCGCCTTCACCTGCGCGCGCCGACCGAGTTCGGTGAGCCTGATGTTGCGGCCGTCGCGCCGGAATAGCGGCGCGCCGATCTCAGCCTCGATCGCCTTCAGGGCGCGGCTCACCGTGCTCGGCTCGCAGTTCAGGGTTTCGCAGGCCGCGTGCACGCCGCCCGAACGGGCGACCTCGCAGAAGATTCGCCAAACGGCCAAATCGTCGGTCCTCGACATGATGAATACCGCCTAGGTTTTTCCCTTGAATGTTTCTTCATACGCAACGCTTCGGTGCGAATGTTGCATGAAGAATTTACTGAAAATTCAAGGCACTTCCATGGTGGATAACCCTGTTGGGGTAAAAATTATTGCACACAGCGCAACGAGTCGCTGTCATCTGTTGCCTTTATTGATCGAATTCTCCGCGTCAGACTTCCTCCCGCGCGGTCGTCCCGGAGCCGTTGGGGACGCCGCTTGACCCTTGAACAGCAAATCAATTGCCTTGAAGGACAAAAAGGCAAACAGGAGAACAACGATCATGACCTGGCAGATCTGGCTCGCGATCGCGTCCATCATTCTCATCGTCATCGGACTCGTCAAACGTTACGAGACGCGCATGCTGCTCGTCGTGGCGGGGTTCGTGCTCTGCGCCGCGTCGGAAGCGCCCATGAAGGCATTCGATTCGTTCATCAAAGGCATGACGAACGTCACGCTCGTGCCGGCCATCTGCACCGCGATGGGCTTCGCCGTCGCCGTTCAGGTCTCGAAGTGCGACCAGCACCTCGTCGCGGCCGTAGCGGCCCCGATGAAGAAGCTGGGCGGCTTTCTCATTCCGGCCGCTACGATCCTCACCTTCCTCATCAACATCGCGGTCATGTCCGCTGCGGGCACCGCCGCGACGGCGGGCGCGACCTTCATTCCGCTGCTGCTTCGCGCCGGGATCCGTCCGGCGGCCGCGGCCGCCGCGGTGGGCGGCGGCACGATGGCGGGGCTCCTTTTGAACCCCGGCTGCGCGCACGACATCTACGTCGCCGAAATGGCGAAGATGGGCGTGATGGACTTCATCATCTGGGCCGCGCCCTACATCGTCGGGCTCGTGTTCATCTCCGGAGCCGTCAACGCCGCGATCATGATCGTGAAGAATAAGGATCATCTCGCGCATGAGGAAGCCGCCGCGGCGATGGGGCAGGCCGAGAAGGCGCAGAGCGATGAAGCGTTCAAGGTCAATCCCCTGAAGGCGATCGCGCCGCTCGTTCCGCTCTGCATTCTTCTCGCCGCGTCGATCTGGTTCCCGAAGGCGGGCGTCGGCGTCGTCCCCGCGATGATCATGGGCGTCGTCTTCATCGCCGCCGTCACGCTCACGAATCCGAGCGAACTCTCGAAGGCCTTCTTCAAGGGCTGCGGCACCGGCTACGCGCAGGTGATCGGCCTCATCGTGGCCGCGGGCGTCTTCGCGGCCGGTCTTCAGGCGACGGGCACCGTCGCGGCCTTCATCGACCTTCTCAAGGGCTCGAACGAATTCGCCCGTTGGGGCGCCGCCTTCGGTCCCTTCCTGATGGCGGTCGGCACGGGCTCGGGTGAAGCGGCGATTTGGGCCTTCAACCAGGCCGTCACGCCCGAGGCCGCGAGCTTCGGCATGGACCCCGAATCGCTCGGTCTTCTCGCCATCATGGCCGGTCAGTTCGGCCGCACGGCGAGCCCCTTGGCGGGCGCCATCATCATCGTCGCCGGGATGGCCGGTGCGGACCCCTTCGCGGTCATGAAGCGCCTCTTCCCCGGCATGCTCGTCGCGCTCGTCGCCGCGGCTCTGGTGTTGGTCTGATTTCCGCGAGGAGAGCACCATGCATGACCTTCTTCTTCGCGACGTGATGATCGTCGACCCGGAATCGGACCGCGTGCGTCAGGGCGACATCGCCGTCGAAGACGGGAAGTTCGTCGAGCCCACCGGTTCCGCCAGGACGGTCGTCCGCTGCTACGGACTTCACGCGCAGCCCGGCATCATCGACACGCACGTTCACCTCGCCATCCAGCCCGCGAGCTACGCGATGGTCGCGCGTGCGGGTGTAACGACCGCGCTCGACATGGCGGGCCCGGCCGAGGGGCTTCTGGACGACTTCGCCCGCGCCCGGGTCGGGATCAACGTCGGGACGCTCAACGCCGTCCTTCCCGGACGCAACCTTTCGGGCAACGATGCGGCGAAGGGCGAGTTTCTCGACTTCATCACCGCGTCACGCCGGGCGGGCGCCTTGGGCGTCAAGCTCTTGGGCGGGCACTTTCCGCTCACGCCCGAAGCCTCCGCCCGCATGGTGGAGGCCGCCGACGAGATGCGCTGCTACATGGCCTGGCACGCGGGCACGACCGCGCACGGCTCCGACATCGAGGGACTCCTCGAATTGGGTGAGATCGCGGGCGGGCATCCGCTGCACCTCCCTCACCTGAACGCCTACTGCCGCGGCCGAGTGCATTCCGTTTTGGAAGAGTGCGCGCTAGCCGAAAAGCTGATCCTCGCGCACCCGGAATTCACGACCGAGAGCTATCTCTCGGCGCGAAACGGGGCGCCCCTCAACTGCGACGCCGCCGGGAATCCCCTCTCGGCGATCACGAGGGGGACGCTCGCGCGCTTCGGCTTCGCGCCGACCGCCCTCGGCATCGAGGACGCGGTCCGCGCCGGGGTGCTCGCCGTGCTCCACCCCTCCGTCGACGACGTCACGCTCCTCGGGGGCGAAGCGGGCGTCGCGTACTTCCGCGAACACCGCGAGAAGGTGGACGGCTCGTTCGACGGCGTGAATCCGCTTCTCTCCAGAGCGTTCTTCGCGACGCAGAAGCGCCCGGACGGCACCTTCCTCGTCGATGCGGTCAGCACCGACGGGGGCGGCATTCCCCGGAACGTCATTTTGGAAAACGGACTTCAGCTGGTGTCGCTCGGTGCGATGACGCCGGTCGAATTCGCCCGGAAGACCTCCCTCAATCCCGCTCGGATGCTCGGACTCACGACCAAAGGCGGGCTTCGACCCGGGATGGACGCGGACCTCACGCTCTACGACCCCGTCGTGCGCCGCGCCGTCCACACGTTGGTCGGCGGCCGCTTCGTTCTTCATAGCGGCGTCGTGCAGCACGCGCCCGGCACGCTCCTCACCACGGCGGAAGGCCGGGAGGCCGCTCTCCGCAGAAATCTTGAGGCACGGATCCTGCCCGGCATCGTGCCCGCACTCCATTGACCCCATGAAACCCATCAGGAGAATCAACATGACCCAACTTCGCCTTCGTGCGGCCGTCGCCGCCGTTTTCGGCCTTTCCGCGCTTTCCGCTTCGGCTGCCGACATCCAGCTTTTCGGCTTCCTCGACCAGGGCCTCGCCTACCTCCACGAAGACCTCAACGCCGGTATGGCCGGCCCCGCGGGGCAGAGCATCAACGCCCCGCAAAACGTCGATGAGGACGGGTACGTGGCGCGCGCCGGGAAGAAGAATTCGTTCACGCAGGGTACCGGCAACGTCTCGACCTGGGGGATGCGCGGCGCCGAACAGCTCAATGACGACACGCGAGTCGTCTTCCATCTGGAGTCGGGCTTTTTGGCGGACGACGGCACCCTCTACGGCGGCAGCGTGAAGCCGTTCTTCGAGCGCGAATCCTCGGTCGGGATCGACTCGAAGACGTGGGGCCTCATCAAATTCGGCCGCATGCCGGCCTTGACGACCGGGTCCGGGACGACCGGGATCTTCAACAGCAAGGTGAATCCGTTCGGTGCGGGCTGGGGCAACATGACGGGCGGTTGGAAGTTCTCGGGGACGCTTGCGAACGCCCGCCACGACAACATGATCCACTACATCTCGCCCGAGATGAACGGTCTGCGCTTCCATGCCCAGTATTCCTTCAAGAGCGCGAACGACGACACGGAGGAAGGCACCTCGAAGACCAACCGTTGGTGGGCGGTGGGCGCCACGCTTCAGGGCGAGCGCTACTACCTCGCGGCGGCCGTCGACTGCCTCGACGCCGCGGCGAAGGCCGCGAACCCCAAGGCCACCTATGGTCACGACGCCTACAAGGTGCTCGTGGGCGGGCACTATGCGTTCGACGCCTTCAAGTTCTACGGTACGGTTCAGTACATGAAGAACATGCCCTGGATCGGCGGCTACTCCACGAAGGAAGTCGCTTCGATGGCCTTCGGTCAGACGACGCCTCAGATGGGCTTTGAGGCGTGGGCCCTCTCGACCGGCGTCGACTTCAAGGCCGCGGGCGGCACGGTGAAGGCTTCGCTCGGCTACGCCAACGCCGAAAACCTGAACCTCGACCGTCAGAACAAGATGAACCGCGCGAACCTCGGTCTCGGGTACATCTATCCCCTGAGCAAGCGCACCTCGGTCTACACCGTGGGCGGCTACTTCTGGCAGGACGCCGATTGGCAGAAGGAGAGCATCTCCGCGAACGAAGTGATCGCGGGTCTCATGCACCGCTGGTAATCGTGAGGGGAAGCCCGCGCCCGACATGACGGGTGCGGGCCCCTCAAGGCTCAAGGAAGACCCCGACCGGAGAGGCCGGGGCCTTCCGGGACAATGATTCCAACCGAAACGAACGGAAGAGGAGAAGATGCTCGGCATGCACATGGGGCGCGTTGCGGCTCCGAACCGTAGGGAAGAAGAGGGCGGCCGCCGCAGGGATACCTGCGACTGGCTCCAACGCATCAACCGCGCGTGCGTCGCGGCGAACACGGAAGCGGGACTGCTCAGCCCGGCTTTGGCCGGAAAGATCGTTGCGGCTCTGGACGCCATGAAGGCGGAGGCCGAACCGCCGGGCGCCGTGCGTCCGGAGCTCTACATCACGTTTGAGCCCGAGATGCTGAAGCGCGCCGGCATGGAGGCAAGCGTCCTCCACGTGGGGCGCTCAAGCCAGGACATTTTGGCGACCGCCAACGCGGGCCTCAACATGGACCGGCTCGTACGCATCCATGAGGCGCTCCTGGAAGTCGACGAGGCGCTCCTCGGCGCGGCGGTGCGCGAGCGCGGCGCGGTCGTGCCCGCCTACACGAACGGCGTGCAGGCTCAGCCCACGCTCTACGCGCACTACCTTTTGGCGCAGCACCAGGTTTTCGGCCGGGACATGACGCGCGTGCTGGAGTGCCTCAACCGGTTCGACGTCTGCCCGATGGGTTCGGGCGTTCTGAACGGTACGGGCTGGCCCCTGCCGGTCGAGCGTTTGGCGGAACTTTTGGGGTTTGCACGCGCTCAGACGAACGCCTTCGACGTGGGTCAGTGTTCGGGGAACGATCTGCCTCTTGAAATCGCGCAGATCGTCACGAGCGCGATGCTTCACGTCAACGCCTTCATCGCGGATTTCATGATGCAGTACGCGCAGCCGCGTCCCTGGATCCGGTTGGACGACGCGAACGGCGTCTACCGATCGAGCGCGATGCCGCAGAAGAGAAACCCCGGCCTCGTCAACGACTGCCGCCGCGACGCGGGTCTCGTGATCGGCGGGGCGCAGGGGGTGCTCATGCGGATGCAGAACCTTACGCTCGGGATGGCCGACGTGCGCGACGTCCGGGTGATGGAGGCGTTGGCGGACGACGCCTGCGTGACGCTGCGGACCTTCGCAGGGATCGTGCGGAGTCTTCGCGTCGACCGTGAGCGCGCCCTGGAGGAGCTCAATTCGGATTGGACCTGTACGCAGGAGCTCGCCGACCGGATGGTGCGCTTGGGCGGGATGGACTTCCGCAGCGCCCACAAGTTCGCGAGCCATCTGGTCACCCGAGCACGTGCGGAGGGCTGGCCCCCCGCCGACTTCACCTACGGGCTCGCCTCCCGGATTTGGGACGAGTGGGCCGCATCCGGCGAGACGCCGACGGCGGTGCCTCAGGCGTTCCCGCTCGACGAAGCCTCCTTCCTCGGTGCGCTCGACCCCGTCGGGATTCTCGAGGCGCGCGCGACGACGGGAAGCGCCAACCCGAAGATGGTTGACGATGCTTTGACGGCGGCGCGATACGCTCACGGGTCCGCGCGGGACCGGATCCGTCCCTACGTCGAGCGTTGGGACGCGGCGGACGCGAAGATCGAAGCCGCCATCCGGGAGGCGTTGGCCCGCTGAGGCCCGCATCCCGCCCAAAAATGCGGGCCGACGCCGGATCTTCGGTGTCCGGCCCGCCCACTCACCACGACAACGGAAGTCTCCATGAACCTCACTCAAAAGCGCTGGTTCCTCCTCGGGGTCGCCTGCCTTATCAACCTCTTCGCCGGATCGATCTATGCCTGGTCCGTCTTCGCCGCGCCGCTCGCGGAGCGCTTGGCCGACATCACGGGCGCTCCGGTGACGCCGGGCGACCTCGCGGTCGCCTTCAGCCTTGCGAACGGCCTCGCCCCGATCCCGATGATCTTCGGGGGTGCGGTGAACGACCGCTTCGGGCCGCGCTTCGTGATTCCGGCGGGCGGGCTTTTGATGGGCGCGGGACTCTGGTTCTCCGGGCACGCCGGGAGCGTCTTGGAGCTGGTCCTCACCTACGGGCTTTTCTTCGGACTGGGGCTCGGTCTCGTCTACGGTGCGGCGGTCAACACGACGATGAAGTTCTTCCCGGACCGCCGCAGGCTCGTGGGCGGTCTCACGACGGGCGCCTACGGGATCAGTTCGGTGCTCCTTCCGCCCGTCGCCGCCCATTGGATCGCGGCCTGCGGCATCACGTCCGCACTGGAACTGGTCGGAACGGCGGTGGGTGCGGTCATCGTCGCGGGCGGGCTGCTGCTTCGGGCGTGTCCTCCGGACTTCCGGCCCGAGGGTTTCGTTCCGGCGCAGACGCCGGGCATCGCCGCAGGCGCGCAGCGCGACTGGCGCGGGATGCTCCGCTCGCGGGAATTCCTGCCGATGCTCCTTCTTCTCACCTGCGGCGCGACCGCCGGCATGATGGTGATCTCGCAGGGGTTCACGATCGCGAAGACCCAAATGGGTTTGGACGTCGCGGCCGCCTCGATGGCGGTCTCCTTCGTCGCGCTCGCCAACACCTTCGGGCGGCTCTCGGCCGGGGCGGCCTCGGACTACTTGGGGCGCGTGAGGACGTTGGGGTTGGGACTCGCGGTCGCGATCGCAGGGCTTGGAATGCTCTCACTCGCTGGTCCCGATGCCGCGGCGCTCTTCTACCTGGGGCTCCTCTCCTTGGGTTTCTCCTTCGGGTGCTTCATGGGGGTCTATCCCGGATTCACGGCCCAGGTCTTCGGGTCGCGGAACAACAGCGTCAACTTCGGGAT
>NZ_JH604968.1:0-3383 GCF_000250875.1 Sutterella parvirubra YIT 11816
CCATGTGGAAGACCCCGTCGTCCAAAAACCGGTACATCCACGCCGTCTGGTCCGAGAGGTGGAAGACGTACTTCTGGGCGCAGTCGCCGAAGAGCGCGTAGACGTCCTTTTGGGTCGAGACGCCCGGCTTGATGAGGGCGAAGTGCGCGCGGTCGAGAACCTCCTCCTTCCTGACGAGGTTCCCGGCCGCGTCGAACGTGAGCCACCAGACCTGCTGCGACATCGGCTGCATCGAGTAGACGAGGCGGGTGGTGCCGTCATCCATCCTCGTCGCGGCGTCGGCGGGGCCCAGCTTCTCTTCGACCGCCTCACGGCTCATCGACAGATCCATCAGCTGCGGGTGCGCGCACGCCGCGAGCATGACGGGCAGAAGAAGACCGAGCACTCGCCCGGCCCAACGATGTCGAACACTCATTCCTTCTTCTCCTCGTAGGCGCACTCGAGGCTGTCGACCAAGGCATGCATCGCCTGCCGGAAGGAGGCTTTCGACACCCCCAGGAGCACGGCGTCCTCAAACATGTCGGTCATCATCGAACGCGCTTCCTCCCAGTTTTCCGAGAGGACCTTCACCTTTTCCGTGCAGGCGACGGTCGCCCCCGACGCGGTGCACCAGCGCTCGGGGGGCGAGGGTTCCTGCGGCTTCGCCGGAATCACGGCGGCATCGCCCTCGGCCGGCTGCATGCCGTAGGTGCGGAACTTTTCGATCACGCGGCGCATCTCGTCGGATTCAATCAGGCGCGGCTCGCCCAGCCCCCGCACGAGCACGTACTGCCGCGCGAGGTTTTCGACTTCCGCGGCGAGCGCGAGCGCCTTCTCCAGGGTCTTTCCGAGGGCAAGCACGCCGTGGTGCTCCAGCAGGCAGGCGTTCCGCTCGGCCAAGGCCGCCGCGGCCGCATCCGCCAGTTCGGGCGTCCCGAACGTTTTGTAGGGTGCGACCTCGATCGCGTCGCCGCCGGCCGCCGCCACCATGTAGTGAAAGGCCGGGATCCTCAGGCGCTGACACGCCAACGCCGTCGCGTACGCGGAGTGCGTGTGCACGACGGCCGAGACGTCGGGCCTGCGCGCGAGCACGCGCTCGTGCATTTCCCATTCGGACGACGCCCTGCGGCGGCCACGGTGGGCGCCGCCCCCGAAGGGCACGAACACGATGTCGTCGGGTTCGAGCGACTCGTAGGGAATCCCGGTGGGCGTGATCAGGAAGCCCGCGCGGCCGTCCTCGTCGGAGAGCGCCCGGACGGAGACGTTCCCCGACTTGTTGACGTTGATCCCGCGCCGGTTCATCGCGCGGGCGGTTTCAATGAGGCCCGCGCGCAGCGCGGCGCTGTCGATCGGCGTCGTCATGGGCTTTCAGTCCCGGATGAGGTCCTTGAAGACCGAGGCCAATTCGGTCGGCTTCACGATGCCGCGCTCGGTGATGATCCCGGTCACGAACCGGTTGTGCGTCACGTCGAAGGCGGGGTTCGCGACGGATTCGTCCAGGGGCGCGATCTGCACCGAGCTCGTGCGGCCCTCGGCGTTGACGCCGGTGACGACGAGCAGTTCGTTGGGCGAGCGGTTTTCGATCGGAATCTCGCGCTTGCCGTCCGAGAGCCGCATGTCGATCGTCGACGCGGGCGCGGCCGCGTAGAAGGGAATCTCGTTGTCGTAGGCCGCCAGGGCCTTGAGGTACGTCCCGATCTTGTTCGCGACGTCGCCGCGGCGCGTGATGCGGTCGGCGCCGACGATCACGAGGTCGACGTCGCCCTGCTGCATGAGCTGTCCGCCCGCGTTGTCCGCGATGATCGTGTGCGGCACGCCGTGCTCTTTGAGTTCCCAAGCGGTGAGAAGCCCCTGGTTGCGCGGACGCGTTTCGTCGACCCAGACGTGCACCGGCATGCCGCGCTCAAAGGCGGCGTAGATGGGCGCCAAGGCCGTGCCGTAGTCGACGGTGGCGAGCCACCCGGCGTTGCAGTGCGTGAGGATGTTGACGGGACGGCGAAGCTTCCGGTAGAGCTCGGCGATGACGGGCACGCCCGCCTCGCCGATCGCGCGGCACGTGAGCACGTCTTCCTGCGTGATCTCTTCGGCCAACTTCACCGCGGTCTCGGCGCGAAGCGACGGATCGCGCGGGAGCAGCGCCGCGAGCATGCGCTGCACGGCCCAGGAGAGGTTCACCGCCGTCGGGCGGGCGTTGGCGATCGTCTCCGCGGCGCTGATCAGCTTCGCGTTTTCCGGGTGCTCCTGCGCGGCCAAGGCCACGCCCCAGGCCCCCGTCACGCCGATCAGCGGCGCCCCGCGCACGCGCATCGTCGAGATCGCCTCGACGCAGTCGCGCCAGTCGCTCAGCACGCGCTTCTCGACGCGGTAGGGCAGCTGCGTCTGGTCGATGATCTCGACCGCGCGTCCGCCGTCAACGCTTCGAATGCTTCGTGTGGGAATGCCGTTGACCTTCATAGGGGCTCCTTTTCCTGTTTGTCTCCGGTACGTCCGTACCGCACGCCTATTCCTAAAGTTTAACGGGGCCGCGCGGGAATGGGACGGGCCTCCGTTTTTGGCTACACTGTCCGGAAGTTTTCCTTCCGGCTCCCCCGCCACCGCCATGACCACCGCCATCGAGCGCGCGCTCAACCCCCGCAGCATCGCCGTCGTCGGCGCCAGCGAAAGGCCCGAAAGCCGCGGCTTTCACCTTTGGCGCGCCGCGGCCCGCGCCGCGCAGGGGATCGCGCTCCATCCGGTGAATCCGAAGTACCGCTACGTGGGCGAACACCGCGCGTACGCGAGCACGGCGGAGGTGCCCGGCCCGGTCGACCTCGCGGTGCTCGCCCTCCCGCAGCGCCGTGTCGCCGAAGCCTTGGACAAGATGGACGCCTCGAAGGTGGGGGCGGTCCTCATCGCCCCCGAGGACGACAACCTCTTCGTCGACGGCCTCACCGCACGCGCCGTCGCCGACGCCGCCCGCGCGAAGGGCCTGCGTCTGATCGGTCCCGACTCGATCGGGATCGCCCTCCCGCACAAGGGCGTCAACGCGAGCTTCTGGGTCGAGATGCCTCCCGAAGGCAACATCGCCTTGATCACCCAGTCCGGGATGATCGCGAGTGCGCTCGTCGAGCGCATTCTCGAGACGAACGCGGGCTTTTC
This sequence comes from Sutterella parvirubra YIT 11816, assembly GCF_000250875.1. Classification (GTDB taxonomy): domain Bacteria; phylum Pseudomonadota; class Gammaproteobacteria; order Burkholderiales; family Burkholderiaceae_F; genus Sutterella; species Sutterella parvirubra. The sequence continues at coordinate 3,118 of NZ_JH604968.1, forward strand.
CGCCGTCGTCAATTCCGGCGCCGAGATGGACCTCGGCATGCCCGACTGGCTCGAACACTTCTCGCGCGACGTGAAGACCCGCGTGATCGCGATTCAGGTGGAAGCCATCCGCGAACCCGCCCGCTTCTGGAGCGCGCTCCGCGCGGCCGCGATGCGCAAGCCCGTCGTGGTGCTGCGCGCGGGCGCCCCCGAGGGGCACGTCCCCGAGCGGCTCGCCGCGCTCCGATTCGGCACCGACGCGGGCCGCCGCGAATCCTTCGCGGCGC
>NZ_JH604968.1:3426-14626 GCF_000250875.1 Sutterella parvirubra YIT 11816
CGGGCCGCCGCGAATCCTTCGCGGCGCTCGTCCGCCAAGCGGGCGCGCACCTCGTCACGCGCTTTGCGGACTTTGCGGCCGCCGCGGCCGCCTTTTCGATCGGCCGTCTCCCGCAGGGAGAGGGCACCCGCACCGCGATCCTCACGAACGGGAGCGGCTTTGCGGCGATGGCGGCGGACGACGCCGCGGCCGCGGGGCTCACGCTCCCCGGGCTGAGCTCCGACGTCGTGCAGACCTTCCGGGAGAAGTGGCCGGGCGAACAGATGCCGGTGAACCCCGTGATTCTGGGCGCCGGGAGCTCCGAAGCCCGATACCGCGAGACCCTGGAGGCGCTTTTGGGCGACCCGGGGTTGGACGCCGTCCTCACGATCGCCGCACCGAACCCCGCGCTCGACTTCGACGCAGTGGTGCGCGAAGTCGCGCTCGCCGCGCAGACCTCGGTCAAGCCCGTGGGGCTCGCCTGGGTGAGCGGCCAGCGAAGCGCCGCGGTGAAGCGCATCCTCGCCGAGAAGCCCGACGCGCGCGTCTGCGCCGTGCGCTCGCCCGACGACGCCGCCCGTGCGTTGGGACTTTTGGCGCAGCAGACGCAGCTCGTGCGTGCGCGGCGCCTCCCGCCCGCGGGCCCGCGCCCGCGTTTGGGGCGCGAGCGCACCGAAGCGCTCCGCAGGATGGTCGAAGAGGCCCTCGCCGCACGCCGCCATGCGTTGACGGGGAACGAGCGCGCCCGGTTCTTCTCGCTCCTGGGCGTGCGCTCCGTCGCGACGGAGCGGGCCCCGGACGCGGACGACGCCGTCCGCGCGGCGTTGGATCTGGGCTTTCCCGTCGTCCTCAAGGCCGACGCGCCGGGTCTCGCCCGCAAGGCGGCACTGGGGCTCGTCGAACTCACGCTCTTTGCGCCCGAGGACGTCCGCACCGCGTTCGAGCGCCTGCGCGGCGCCTACGAAGCGATCGAAAACCTTCCGCTCTGGACGGGGGTCGTCGTCGAGAAGATGCACCCGCACATGCCCGAGCGGGAACTCCGCTTTGCGATCGTGCGCGACCACGTCTGGGGGCCGACCCTCGAATTCGGCCAGGGCGGCCTGTCGGGCGAACTCCACCCGGAATTCGCCGCGGCGCTCCCGCCCGTCTCGCTCGACGTCGCGCGCCAGACGGTGCGGCGCCCCGCGGTTGCGCGCACCTTCGGGGGCTTTCGCGGGATGCCGCCCGTCGACACCGACCGTGCGGCGGAGCTTCTCTGTCTTCTCTCCGACGTCGCCGCCGCGATTCCCGCGATCCGTGAGATCCGCATCGACCCGCTCGTCCCCGAACCGGACGGCTTCCTCGCCTTGGACGCCGGCGTCTGGCTCTGGGACGGCCCCGTTCGCCCCGAACCCAATCACCCGCATCTCACCTTGGGCGCCCCGCCCGAGACGGCCGGAGACGACGTCTTCACCGCAAAGGACGGCACCCGCTACCGCGCGCGTCCCGTCGAGGAGGACGACTTCCCGAGGGTCTTCGAATTCATCTCGGGGCTGTCGGAAAAGAGCTTCTTCCTCCGATTTCACAGCTCGGCACGGCTCTCCGAAGAGCGCGTCGCCGCGCTCTGCCGCATCGACTACCGACGCGCGGTCGCCTGGGCGGACGTCTGCGGCGACGGCGCCGGGGGCGAACGGATCGCCTGCCTCGGCCGCGTGAGCCTCGCCGATCCCGCCGAATGCCCCGACGAAGCCGAATTCGGCGTCGTCGTCGCCGACCGGGATCAAAGACGCGGTCTCGCCACCCGCATGATGGCGAGGCTCGAAGACGAGGCGCTCCGCTTGGGCGCGAAGGCGATCTTCGGGATCGTGCTCCGCGGCAACGACGGCATGAACGCGATGATGGAAAAGCTCGGGTACGTGCGCGCATCGGACGAGCGCGACACGATCCGCTGGCGCAAGATCCTGCGGTAGAATCCCGACCCTCTTCAAAACCCACGACGAGAACGACACCATGGCCATTCAGATCACGCAGGCGCTCGGCATCCTTCACATGACGATCGAGCGCGCGGACCGCCGCAACACGATCACCTCGGACATGTTCCGCACGATGACGGATGCGCTCCTCGACGCCGCGACCGATCCGAAGGTCCGCGTCGTGCTCCTGAAGGGCCACGAAACGGTCTTCTCCGCCGGGATGGACCTGGAAGAGCGCATGCGCTCGCCCGAAGCGATCACGGCCGCGGCCGAGCGCTTCTTCGACGTGCTGCGCACGTTCCCGAAGCCGATCGTCGCGCAGGTGAGCGGCCCCGCCGTGGGCGACGCCTTCACGATGCTCCTCTACTGCGACTTCGTCTACTGCTCGACGCGCGCGCTCTTCAGCGTGCCGTCGGTCGCGCTGGCGTTGACGCCCCGCTTCGGCACGGGCTACGTCATGACGGCCGCCGCGGGCTACCCGAAGGCCGCCGAGAAGATCCTCCTGTCGGAACCCATCAGCGCGGACGAAGCCGAAGCGATGCGCCTCGTCACGGCCGTCGTGGAGCCCGACGACCTCGAAATGCTCGTGGCGTCCAAGACCGCCCGCCTCGCCGTGCTCCCGCCCGAGGCCGTCGCCGCCTCGAAGCGCCTCCTGCGCATGGCCCGCGACGCCGCCATCGAGGCGCAGTCCGCCGAAGAGCGTTCGGTCTTCGCCGAACGCATGGCGAGCGGCGAAGCGAAGGAAGCCGCGGCCGCCTTCCTCGAAGGCCGCAAGCCCGTCTTCGCGCCCGAAGAATAAGCACGGATTCGTGAGAACGCACCATATCGGTGCGTTCATGCCTCTTTGGCGCATCTTGAGGGTCCCAGTGACCCTCAGCATCAGCACCCCGAAAAAGCCCGGAATCTCCGGGCTTTTCCGCATCATGCACCGCTTTGGCACGCGGCTTGCTTCCCTTAGGTTCAAAGGCGCCGAATTCCGGCCCCCGCACTGCTTTTGGGAGTTCCCGCATCATGTTCAAACGTCTCTCCGCCGTTCTTCTGACCGCCGCCCTTGCCGCGGGCGCCGTTCATGCCGCCGAACTCGACGGCACGCTGAAGAAGATCCGCGACACCAACACGATCACGATCGGCTACCGCGAAAGCTCGGTGCCGTTCTCCTACCTCAACGCCGACGGGAAGCCCGTGGGCTACGCGTTTGAGGTGTGCCGCGCCGTGGGCGAAGCCGTCAAGACCGAACTGAATCTCCCGAACCTTGAAGTGCGCTACCAGGCCGTAACGAGCGCGAACCGCGTGCCTCTGATCCAGAACGGCACGGTCGACATCGAATGCGGCTCCACGACGAATTCGCTCGTGCGTCAGCGTGAAGCGGCCTTCGGCCTCAACTACTTCGGCATCCAGGTCTCCGCCGCCGTGAAGAAGTCCTCCGGCATCAAGACGATGAAGGACCTCGACGGGCGCAACGTCGCCGTCACGTCGGGGACGACCAGCGTCGCGCTTCTTCGCGACTTCATGAAGAAGGAAGGCGTGAAGATGCGTCTGCTCATGACGAAGGACTTCGCCGAAGCGATGCAGCTCGTCGTGAACGGCCGCGCCGACGCCTTCGTGATCGACGACGTGCTCCTCGCCGGGCAGATCTCCAACACGGACAACCCCGCCGACTACATGATCCTCGACGCGTCGCTCTCGCGCGAACCCTATGCGGCGATGTTCCGTAAGGACGACCCCGCCTTCAAGGCTCTGGTCGACCGCACGATCGCCGGGATGTTCTCTTCGGGCCGCATGGCCGAGCTCTACAAGACCTGGTTCGAGTCGCCCATCCCCCCGAAGAACGCCAACCTAAACTTCCCGATGAACGCCTACACGAAGGAACTCTTCGCGTCGCCCAACGACAAGGGCATCTGAAAAACTTTGGGGCTTGACCCCAGGCGGGCGGCGGAGACCCCTCGGTTCCGCCGCCCTCACGATTTAGAAGAACAATTCAAGGCGGCCCGCACTCATGGCGATCAATCTCGACTTCTCCTCACTTTTGGAACCCGGTCTCTTTACCGAAGACCCCTGGTGGCTCTACCTCCTGGGCGGCGCGGGCTGGACGATCGCCCTGGCGGTCGCCGCGTTCGCCCTGGCGCTCGCCCTGGGGCTCGTCATCGGGACCCTCCGAACCGTGAGGACACCCTGGATCCGGCACTTCGCCGAAGCCTGGATCGAACTCTTCCGCAACATTCCGCTCATCGTCCAGATCTTCGTCTGGTACTTCGTCGTCCCGGAACTCATCCCCGCCTACAAGAGCTGGATGATCGCCGCGGACCCGCTCACGACGCAGTTCCTCTCCGCCTTCCTCTGCCTCGGGCTCTTCACGTCGTCGCGCGTCGCCGAACAGGTCCGCGCCGGCATCGAATCGATCCCGAAGGGGCTCCCCGCCGCCGCGCGCGCCCTGGGGCTCACCACCGTGCAGAGCTACCGCTTCGTGCTCCTTCCGATCGCCTTCCGCATCATCCTGCCGCCGCTCACGAGCGAATCGATGAACCTCGTCAAGAACACCGCGGTCGCGATCACGATCGGTCTTCCCGAACTCACGATGCGCGCGAACGAAATGGGTGAGAACACCTTCCAGTTCTTCGCCGCCTACTGCTGGGCCACGGTGCTCTACATCGTGATTTCGCTCGCCGTCAACCGCCTGATGACGACCGTGGAGGCGCGCTGCGCCGTTCCGGGCTTCATCGCCCGCCGCGCCTGATACCCCCGGAGGAACCGACATGTCGCTCGACTTTTCCACGATCACCGCCTCCGCGGGCTTTTTGGCGGACGGCGCCGTCTACACGCTGCAGCTGACCGCAATCACAACCCTTCTGGGTCTTCCCCTGGGGACGCTCCTCGCGCTCGCGCGCCTCTCGCCCCGCAAGTGGCTCTCCACCCCCGCGGTCCTCTACATCAACCTGATGCGCTCGGTGCCGTTGGTGCTCGTGCTCTTCTGGTACTTCCTTCTCATGCCCGAGGTGCTCCGCATCCTCCTCGGGCTCGAACACCCCGTGATGATCGGCGCCGACATGACGGCCGTGATCACGTTCGTGCTCTTTGAGGCGGCCTACTTCGCCGAGATCATGCGTGCCGGGATCCAGTCCGTGAAGCGCGGTCAGTACTTCGCCGCGATCGGGCTCGGCCTCAACTACGCGCAGACGATGCGCTACGTGATCATTCCGCAGGCGCTCCGGAACATGCTTCCGGTGCTGCTCACGCAGATCATCATTCTTTTCCAGGACACGAGCCTGGTCTACGTGATCAGCGGCAACGACTTCATGGGCGCGGTTTCCAAGATCGCTCAGCGTGACGGGGAACTCGTTTTGATGTACTCTTTTGCGGCCGTCTGTTATTTGGCCGTCTCCTTGTCGCTCTCGCTGCTCATTCGTCGTCTGCAGTCGAACCTGAGCGTGAACGCCCGGTAACTCACGGACTTATTTGAAGGACCCCCTCATGGCAATGATTGAAATCAAGAACATCAGCAAGTGGTACGGCAACTTCCAGGTGCTCAAGGACTGCTCGGTTGATGTTGAAAAAGGCGAAGTGGTCGTCGTCTGCGGTCCCTCGGGCTCGGGCAAGTCCACGCTCATCAAGACCGTCAACGCGCTCGAACCCTTCCAGAAGGGCGAGATCATCGTCGACGGGATCTCCGTCGGCGACCCGAAGACGGACCTGCCGAAGCTGCGCAGCCGCGTCGGCATGGTGTTCCAGCACTTTGAGCTCTTCCCGCATCTCTCGATCCGCGAAAACCTCGTGTTGGCGCAGATGAAGGTGTTGGGCCGCGGGCGCGAGGAAGCCACGGAGCGAGGCCTGAAGCTCCTGGACCGCGTCGGGCTTCTCAAGCACGCCGACAAGTTCCCCGGCCAGCTCTCGGGCGGCCAGCAGCAGCGCGTGGCGATCGCCCGTGCGCTCGCGATGGACCCGATCTGCATGCTCTTCGACGAACCGACCTCCGCGCTTGACCCGGAAATGATCAACGAAGTGCTCGACGTCATGGTGCAGCTCGCCCGTGAAGGCATGACGATGATGGTCGTCACGCACGAAATGGGCTTCGCGCGCAAGGTCGCCGACCGCGTGATCTTCATGGACGCGGGCGAAATCATCGAGAACCTGCCCTCCGACGAATTCTTCGGGAAGCCCCACTCGGAACGCGCCCAGAAGTTCCTCTCGAAGATTCTTCACCACTAAACCGGTGCCCGGTGCGGGCCTTCCGCACCGCAGCCCGAAACGCCGCCTCGGCCACCCACGCGCCGCAGGCGGCGCTTTCGTTTCATGACTCCGACAACTCTCGAAAAGTTTGGGCGTTCGTCCTAACGCCCGGCCCCGCATCGGTTACGATCGAATGTTGACGCCAACCGCTAAAATGCGCGTCGGGGTCGCCCGATTGCGGCCCCCTCAGATTCATTCCGCGAGCCATCCGATGACCATTTCCTACTCCGCCGCCGACGCGGTCACGCTCGGCCGAGACGTCCTACGCCATGAAGCCGCCGAACTCGAACGCGCCGCAGGCGATCTGGGCGAAGCCTTCGCCGAAGCGGTGAAGCTCATTCTCGGCGTCAAGGGCCGCCTCGTCGTCTCCGGGGTCGGGAAGTCGGGCCACATCGGCCGCAAACTCGCCGCGACCTTCGCCTCGACCGGCACCCCCGCCTTCTTCGTCCATGCGGCGGAAGCCGCCCACGGCGACCTCGGCATGATCACAGCGGAGGACGTCGTCCTCGGGATCTCGTACTCGGGTGAGACGAGCGAACTCCTGACGATCGTCCCCACCTTGAAGCGCGAAGGCGCGAAGCTGATCGCCATGACCGGCAACCCCGAGTCCTCGCTCGCGCGCTACGCCGACGTGCACCTGAACTGCCACGTCGAGCGCGAAGCCTGCCCCTTGAACCTCGCGCCCACCGCGTCCACGACGCTCACGCTCGCCCTGGGCGACGCCGTCGCGGTCGCCTGTCTCGCGGCGAAGGGCTTCGGGAAGGAAGACTTCGCGCGCAGCCACCCGGGCGGCGCCTTGGGCCGACGCCTCCTCATCCACGTGCGCGACGTCATGCGCACGGGCGACGCGATGCCGCAGGTGAGGGACGACACGACGGTTTTGGACGCCGTGCGCGAAATCACGAAGAAGCACATCGGCATGACCGCCGTCGTCGCCGACGACGGGTGCGTGCTCGGGATCTTCACGGAAGGGGACCTGCGCCGCTTGATCGAGCGCGTGGGCGACATCCGCGAGATCGTCATCCGCGACGTGATGACGAAGTCCCCGCACACGATCGGCGCCGACGAACTCGCCGCCGCGGCCGCGAAGGTTCTGGAAGCCAAGCACTGCAACCAGCTCCTCGTCACGGACGCCGAAGGGCGCCTGATCGGCGCTCTGCACATGCACGACCTCATGGACGCGAAGGTGATCTGATGACGACGCTCGAAGACCGCGCCCGCGCCGTCCGCCTCGTCGTGCTCGACGTCGACGGCGTCCTCTCGGACGGCCGCATCAACATTTCCTCGAACGGCGAACTCTTCAAGTCGTTCTTCGTGCGCGACGGCCTCGGGATCAAGATGCTCCAGAAGGCCGGGATCGAAGTCGCGATCCTCACGGGCCGCACGTCCGCGATCGTCGCGGAGCGTGCGAAGGAGCTCGGGATCACGCACGTGCTTCAGGGCCAGCGCTTCAAGACGCCCGCCTACGAAGGGCTTCTCGCCCAACTCAACCTCACCGACCGCGAGGTCGCCTACATGGGCGACGACGTTCCGGACCTGCCGCTGCTCATGCGCGCGGGGCTTCCGGCGACGCCCGCCGACGGCATCGCGGATCTTGACGGCATCGTCGCCTGGCGCGCGCCCCACGCCGGGGGCGCGGGCGCCGTGCGCGACCTCGCCGAACTCATTCTGCGGAGCCGGGGCCTTTGGGACGACCTGGTCCGCGCGGCCTACGTGGAGGGCCGCTGAGGATGACCCACCGCCGACTCATCATGAGCGAGCGCATCACCGCGATCGCCGGCGCGAGCATCCTTCTGGCGCTCGTTCTGGCGAGCTACTACTACGCGGTGCAGACGGGGCTGATGGGGCTCCGCTACGTGCCTTCGCCCGAGAGCCCGGACTTTACGGCCGAGAACGTGACGCTCACGGACTTTTCGCCCGAGGGCGGTCCCACGACCCGGCTCGTCGCCGCGCACGTCGCGCACTTCTCCGACGAGCGCATGAGGGCCGAGAACGCGCTCTTCGTGACGCTCGACCCCGCGAAGCTTCAGACGACGCTTCGCGCCGACGAAGCCTGGAGCAACGACGGGATGGAAACTGTCGAACTTGAAGGCAACGTCGAATACACCCGCGCCGCGGGTCCGGCGGAGCCCGACCTCTACTTCAGGACCGACCGCCTGCGCGGTTGGCTCGACACCTACCGGTTCGACACGACCGCGCCCGTCTTCATGCGCCGCGGCAACGACGTGACCGAGGCCGAAGAAGGCATGGTGTACGATAACATCGCCCGCACGGTCGAACTGCGCAAGCGCGTGCACACCGTGCTGCAGCCCCAGAACTTCCATTCCTCCACCCTTGAACGATGATCCCCATGAGGCAGCTTCTCGTCGCCGCGGCCTGCGCCGCACTCAGTCTCCCGGTTTGGGCGCTCAGCACCGACCGCGATCAGCAGATCGAGGTTCATGCGGACCGCTTCAACGGTGACGAAGTCCAGCAGACGGCGGTCTACGCCGGGAACGTCGTCGTCGACCAGGGGTCGATGAACATCACCGGGGCGAAGCTCGAACTCTCCGTCACGCCCAAGGGCTACCGCAAGGCGGTGATCACGGGCTCGCCCGCGCGCTTCAAGCAGCAGCGCGACCCGAAGACGAAGGGCATCGACGAGTGGATGCACGCCGAAGCGAACTGCATCACCTACGACGAAGAGCGCGACACGGTGACGTTGGAAGGCGCCGCGCGCATCTCGCGCACGGAAAACGGCGTGCGCAAGGACCAGTCGAGCGGCGAGCGCATCGTCTACAACCTGCGCTACGCGCGCTCGACCATCGAGGGCGGCACCACCGACGGCAAGAAGAACCGCGTGAGCACGATCATCGCGCCGCGCACGAAGGAAGCGGCCGAGCCCCGCAATCAGGGCGCCCGCCTTTCGCCCGCCACCAACCTCACCGCGCCCAAGTAACGGACACCACGGATGACGACCGAACAGACGACGACGCCCGAAGAAGAGCTGCTCCCGCCCGAAGAAATCCACACGCTCGAAGCGACCGGTCTGCGCAAGCAGTACGGTTCGCGTCAGGTGGTCAAGAGCGTCGACCTTTCCGTGAAAAGCGGCGAAGTCGTGGGCCTCCTGGGCCCGAACGGCGCCGGGAAGACGACGAGCTTCTACATGGTGGTGGGGTTGGTCGTCGCAGACGGCGGCAAGATCGTCCTCGACGGGCATGAGCTCACCCACATGCCCATCTACAAGCGCGCCCGCATGGGGCTCTCCTACCTCCCGCAGGAAGCGAGCGTCTTCAGGAAGCTCTCCGTCGAAGACAACATCCGCGCGATTCTGGAACTTCAGATCGACGAGAACGGCAAGCCCTACACGAAGGACGAAATCGAACGGCGCCTGGACGAACTTCTGGACGAACTCCAGATCCAGCACATCCGCACGAGCACCGCGTTGTCGCTCTCGGGCGGGGAGCGCCGCCGCACGGAAATCGCCCGCGCGCTCGCCGCGAACCCGCGCTTCATCCTGCTCGACGAACCCTTCGCCGGCGTCGACCCGATCGCGGTGATCGAAATTCAGCGCATCATCCGCTACCTCTGCGAGCGCAACATCGGCGTCCTCATCACGGACCACAACGTGCGCGAAACGCTCTCGATCTGCGATCACGCCTACATCATCAACGAAGGCCGCGTGCTCGCCGCCGGCTCGCCCACCGAGATCATCAAGAACGCCGACGTGCGCACCTTCTACCTCGGCGACAACTTCAGCATGTAAGCCATGCACGCCGAACTCCAGGCCGTCCTCGCGCAGCAGCAGAAGCTCTCCGCCGAACAGCAGCAGGGGTTGAAGCTCCTGCAGCTCCCCGCGGAGGCGCTTTGCGCCGAGGCGGCGCTCTGGATGGAGGAGAATCCTCTGCTTGAGCGGGTCGACCCCGAAGACGGGATCCCCGGCGTCTACGAAGCCTGGCCCGGGGGCCCGCGCCCCGAAGGGGACTTCCAAGAAGATGCCGACACGCCCGCCGAGGAAACCCTTCGCGGGATGCTCCGCGAGCAGCTCCTCCTCTCCGAACTCACGGAAGACGTCCGCGACGCCGTGCGCGACCTCATCGACGAGGTCGACGACGACGGGTTCCTGAACCCCACGCCCGAAGACCTCGCCTCGATCGATCCCTCGCGCCCCGCGACGCTTTGGGACGAGGCGATCATCGCCCTGCGCTCGTTCGACCCCGCAGGGATCGCCTGCGCGGGTCCCGTCGAAGCCGTCCGGGAGCAGATCGCGCGGCTCGCGCGCGCCGGAGAACTCACCCAGGACGCCACGGAGGCGCTCGCCCACCTCTTCGGCGAACACCTTCAGGCCTTCGCGTCGCTTCTTCAGACCTCGGGCCCGGCCCGTGCCGACGCCGCCCGCGCGCTCGGCCTCTCCCCAGACGTATTGGACGAGGTGCTTTGGGCGCTCCCGCTTTTGGACCCCCATCCGGGCCGCCCCTGGGCGGACGCCGCCCCGACGGTGCTTCCCGAATTCTTCGTCGAATGCCGTGAGGGGAGGTGGGTGGCGCTCGAAAATCCCGCCGCTTCGCCCCGGCTTCGGCTCGCGTCTCCCAGCGTCTCGGGCGGTCCCGCCTGGACCGCGGCGCTCCAGGAAGCGCGCCAGCTGATCGCCCGCATCGACATGCGCCGTGAGACACTCCGCCGGATCTTCACGCTGCTCGTTTCGCGCCAGCAGGGGTTCTTCACTGAAGGCCCCTCGGCTTTGACGCCCTTGACCCAGAAGGACGTCGCGGAAATCCTCGGGCTCGCCGAATCCACGGTCTCCCGCGCCATGGCGGGGAAGTACTTCCAGTGCCGTGCGGGGACGTTCGAGTGGCGACGGCTGCTCGCGCAGGCCGCGGAGGGCGGGTGCTCGACCGACGCCGTGCGCGCCCGCATCCTCGCGCTCATTGCGGCGGAAGACCCCACCAAGCCCCTCTCAGACGCGGCGATCGAAGAGCAGCTCGCGTCGGAGGGCATCATCGTGGCCCGCCGAACCATCGCGAAGTACCGCGAGATGGAAGGAATCCCGAGCACCCGTCAACGGC
>NZ_JH604969.1 GCF_000250875.1 Sutterella parvirubra YIT 11816
TAAATTTTATTTCTTTACTGTTCCTTATCGCTTCATCATGTCGAAGAACTCGTCGTTGGTCTTCGTCGACTTCATCTTGTCGAGGAGGAATTCCATCGACTCGAGTTCGTCCATGTCGTAGAGGAACTTGCGAAGGACCCAGACCTTCTGGAGAACGTCGGGTTTCAAAAGCAGCTCTTCGCGGCGCGTGCCCGAGCGGTTGAGGTTGATCGCGGGGTAGACGCGCTTTTCGGCGAGTCGGCGTTCAAGGTGGATTTCGTTGTTGCCCGTACCCTTGAATTCTTCGTAGATCACGTCGTCCATGCGGGAGCCCGTGTCGACCAAAGCCGTACCGACGATCGTGAGCGAGCCGCCTTCTTCGAGGTTGCGCGCCGCGCCGAAGATGCGCTTCGGACGCTCAAGGGCGTTCGCGTCGACGCCGCCGGTGAGAACCTTGCCGGACGAAGGAATCACCTGGTTGTAGGCGCGGGCGAGACGGGTGATCGAGTCGAGCAGAACGACCACGTCCTTCTTCGATTCCGCGAGGCGCTTCGCCTTTTCGATCACCATCTCGGCGACCTGCACGTGACGCAGCGCCGGTTCGTCGAACGTCGCCGCGACGACTTCGCCGCGCACGGTGCGCTGCATTTCCGTCACTTCTTCCGGGCGTTCGTTGACGAGGAGGACCATCAGCACGACGTCGGGGTGGTTCGCGGTGATCGCGTGGGCGATGTGCTGCAGCAGCACGGTCTTCCCGGACTTCGGAGGCGCCACGACCAGCGCACGCTGGCCCTTCCCGATCGGGGCGATCATGTCGATGATGCGGCCCGTGAGGTTCTCGTCGCCGCGGAGGTTCCGCTCCAGCGTGAGCGGCTGGTTCGGGAAGATCGGCGTCAGGTTCTCGAAGAGGATGCGGTGCTTCACCGCTTCGGGCGGGAGGCCGTTCACCGTGTCGACGCGCACGAGCGCGAAGTAGCGTTCGCCGTCCTTCGGGGTGCGCACTTCGCCTTCGATCGAGTCGCCGGTGTGCAGGTTGAAGCGGCGGATCTGCGAGGGCGAGATGTAGATGTCGTCCGTGCTCGCGAGATAGGAGGAGTCGGGGCTTCGCAGGAAGCCGAACCCGTCCGGAAGAATTTCGAGCGTGCCGTCGCCGTAGATCGTCTCGCCGGACTTCGCCTTCTTCTTGAGGATCGCAAACATCAGCTCCTGCTTGCGCAGACGCTGTGCATTGTCGACTTCAAGCGAGAAGGCCATGTCGAGGAGCTGGGAGACGTGGAGCTGTTTGAGGTCAGAGAGATGCATGTTCGGATGGGAAACTGAACCGGGGCGGTGCCGCGATCCGGACGGATCGCGGCGGATTCATGCGGGCGGGCGCCCGCCAACCCCCGCGGGGTGAACGCGCAAGGCTTAGGACTAGTAAGGGAATAACGTGTA
>NZ_JH604970.1 GCF_000250875.1 Sutterella parvirubra YIT 11816
GCCCTTGGCTTTGTAGTAGTGCTTCTTGAGGTAAAGCCCCTTGTTGTAGACAAAGCGCACCGCACCGAATTGGCCGCGCAGGAAATTGGCCTGCGCGGCTGTCGGATAGAGGCGCACTTTGACGACTCGAAGCATTGGTGCTCACTTCAAAGAAGGCTGTAAAATACAGGATTATTGTACCATTTTTCGTATTGGAGGTCCATCTTGCTTTCCAACTACGACAGACGGCGGCACAGCGTCACCAAACTCTGCGTTCATTTGGTTTTCACGACCAAGTACCGCCGCAAAGTCATGACGCCCGAGATTCTTGATGAAATGAAGACGACCTTGAAGGAGACCGCCGTCAAGCTCGGCTGTACGCCTCTTGAAATCAACGGCGAGGCAGATCACGTTCACCTTCTGCTGCGGTTCCCGGCGGATTCGAGCGTCTCCAGCATCGTCAACTCGTTGAAAACGGTCTCATCAAGAATGATCCGCAAGAACCACCCGGACATCCTTCACGGCGGACGAACGGGGTTGTTCTGGTCGAGGTCGTACTTCGCCGCGACCGCAGGCGGCGTTACCTTGGAGGTCTTGAAAACCTACGTAGAAAA
>NZ_JH604971.1 GCF_000250875.1 Sutterella parvirubra YIT 11816
CATGAGGAGGCCGTTTTTTGGAGGAAAAACATGAAGTATTTATCAGGATGTTTAATAACCCCATTTTTGTGGAACGCCCCGGCGCACCCGCCACACTCGACGACAAGGACTTGTCATTTCACGACGGCTGGGTCTAGGTGGTTTCTCTAGGGTGGGTTTTCCGGCGCGCAGGACTCTCCCGTGCGCTCCGTTCCCGCTTATCTCCTCCTTGCGCGCTTCCCTGGGAATCCTGAATTTCCGAGAAGGGGCTCCGAGAAGTGCCGTTGAACCCTCATGCCGGCGACGCTCTCCCGGAATGTGCAAAGGCCGCCACCGGACGTCCGGGAGCGGCCTTTCCAGAGCCTCCGGCGGGATCCCGCGGGAGGCGAAGATTCGGAAGCCGATCAGGCGGGCAGACCCGCCGTGAAGAGCACGATCGGTTCGAGGTGCGCGGGGAGCTTCATCGCGTCGCGGAGCGCGTCGTGGTCGAACGACGCGCGCACGCACCCGGCGACGCCCAAAGCGGTGGCGGCGAGGTAGCAGCTCTGGCCCATCGTGCCCGCGTCGACCCAGACTCCCTGCGGACGGGCGTTCTTCGAGCGCTCCATGTCGGCGACGAAGACGATCGTCACCGGGGCGCGCTCGACGTACTCGAACTGGTAGGCGGTGGAGACGCGGCGGACGTCCTCTTCGGCCGTCTGCTCGAGCGTCATGTCGGCGGCGTTGAAGCGCCAGGCGCCGTCCGCGCGGAGCACGTAGGCGTCGACCGCGCGCAGGTCGAGCGTCGAAGGCGTCGTGCGGCGGCCGTCTTCCGACGTGATCCCGGCGGCGGCCCAAAGGATGGCGGCCAACTTGTCGTCGGTCAGCGGATCCGCCTTCGGATCGCGGTTCGTGCGGCGAAGCTTCAGCGCTTCGCCCAAGGACATCGTCAGGGCGGCGGGTTCGGGGAGCTTGATGGTCTTCATGGTGTGTTACTCCTTCGGATGTGAGTGGATGTGGTGTTGCGGTCCTTGGTCGGGAGGTCGTGAGGGGCGCTTTCAAACGGTCCGCCCCAAAAACATCACGGCCCGGGCGGCGTCCAGGCGCCGCACTAGAAGGTTGACGGCGCGACGGAGCGCCTTCGCGTGTTCGGCTGCGTCCCCAGCGGGCAGTCGGATGCAGCCGCTCGAGCGGGGCGCAGGGGAGGGCAGGCCTTCGGGCGCTTCGGCCCGGCTGTCCAAGCGCGCGGGGAAGGCGTCTTCGAGGCACTGCACGCACCAGGGGTTCTCGTCCGGAATGCGTACGAGGCGGCACGCGTCGCCCGCCCCTACTGTGAAGCCGGGAACGGCGTCCGAAGAAGGCTTGTCGGTCAGCAGGGCTTCGACGTCGTGGCCGTCTTCTCGCCAGACGACGCGGCCTCCCGCCGATGCTCCGCCCGCTTCTTCAGCGAGTGCGGCAAGTGCGGTAAAAAGCTCGTTGAGCCGCGGGTCAATCGTCAGTCGGATGTGCGCTTCGCTCATACGGTGCTCCTTGAGGCCGGGGCGCTCTTGCGGTTGAAGCCTGAGGCGAGCGGTCGTTGCCCCGAACCGCGCGCCCCGACGGAGAGATTACTTCTGCAGCTGCCGGATGCGCCGCCGGTATGTGGAGGGTGACGTTCCGAACCAGCGGTAGCAGGTGCGGGAGAAGTTGGACGGATCCGAGAACCCGATCGTGTAGGCGATCTCGGTGATGCTCATCTCGGTGTGTGCCAATGCGTCGTGCGCCATCTGGCGGCGGTGCTTCTCGAGAAGTTCGCCGAAGGAGACGCTCTCCGACTCCAGACGCCGCTGGAGCGTGCGGGAAGAAAGGTGAAGGCGCGACGCGACGTCGCTGATCTTCGCGCTCTCGCCTTCGTCCAAAAGACGCTGAATCTCTTCCTCGACGCGGGCGGCGAAGCTGCTCTGGCGCACGCGGTTCAGGTACTGGACCGCGACGTGTTCGTTCGCCTCGCGCAGAATCGCGTTCGCGCTCGCGTAGGGCTCCATGATGTCGGCATAGGAAAACCGGATCGAGGCGGGCGTCTCGGAGTCCGTCTCCACGCGGCAGCCGAAGTATTCGTCGAGCCTCCTGCGGACCGCCTCCGTCGCGCGGGGCATGCGGATCGAGCCTTCGACGGGCGTCACCTTGTGCTGCGCCAACGAATTCGCCTGGCGCTGCACGAAGGCGATCACGGCCATCAGCGCCGCGTGGCGCGTTTCGTTCCCGTGGAGGGTGCGAAGCCGCAGGGTCGTCCCCTGGGCGTCGTGCGAGAGGCTCATGTCCATCGTGGAGGAAATCACCTTCCCGTAGCGGGCCATGAGGTCCAAGACCTGCGCGAGCGAATGGCACGTGACGATGGCGAGCCCCAGCCCGTGGAGCGCCGCCACCTGCATTTCCTGCCCGCAGCGAAGCCCCACGAGTTCGTCCCCCGTCGCGCTGACGATCGCATCCCAGAAGCGGCGGATGTTCATGGCGGGGTAGCGCGCTTCCGGCACGGTGAGAAGCGACGTGTCGAGCCCGGCGCGCTCCATGAGCGCCTCGGGGTCGAGGCCGTAGCCGCGGACGGTCTGGCAGATGGAACGTACCCAACTCGCGAGAATCGAGTCGCCCAAGGGCAGCGCGGTGTCGTCGGTGAGTGTCGTGTTCATGGTTGGGGAAGCTCCGTCCAGGGGTTGGGGAATGGGGTTTTCAAAAGGTCCAAACGGGATGGCCGGACGCTTTGAAAACGCCAGTCTACCGGTCCTTTCGGGCGGTGACTAGAGTACTTGCGCGGAAGCGCCTGCGGTTTCCCGCAGACGCCTCTCCTTTTTCAGGGCCGACCGGGGGATGCGTCGGCCCTCATGATCATTCCGCGTACTTGACGCCCTTTTCGGGAACGACGCGCGTACCGGCCTTGCCGGCCAGAATCTGGTCGATCTCCGAGAGCGCGCCGATCACGGCGGGCTTGCCCGTCTTTTCGACGAAGCGGCAGACCGCTTCGACCTTCGGGCCCATCGAGCCCTTCGCGAAGCCGAAGGCGCGAAGCGACTCCGGATCGGCTTCCGCGATCCGGCGCTGCGTGGGCTTGCCCCAGTCGACGTAGGCGCCGTTGACGTCGGTCGCGATCACGAAGATGTCGGCTTCGACTTCGGAAGCGAGGAGCGAGCTCGCGAGGTCCTTGTCGATCACGGCTTCGGCGCCGACGAGGTTCCCCTGTTCGTCGAAGTAGGTCGGGATGCCGCCACCGCCGCAGCAGATGACGATGTGGCCGTGCTCAACGAGCGTCTTCAAGGGCTTCAGACCCCAGATGCGCTTCGGTTCGGGACTCGGCACGACGCGGCGGTACTTGTCGTTGTCCTGGGCGATGGTCCAGCCGTGCTGCTTGGCGAGGCGTTCGGCCTCTTCCTTGTCGTAGACGGGACCGACGGGCTTCGTCGGGTTCTGGAAGGCGGGGTCCTTCGGGTCGACCTGGGTCTGCGTGAGCACCGTGGCGAGGGTCGCCGACTTCGGCACGAAGTTCACGAGTTCCTGCTGGATCATGTAGCCGATCATGCCGAGCGATTCGCCGCCGATCACGTCGAGCGGGTACATCGGAACGGGCTTGTAGGCGTTGTTCTGGAGCGCCAGGAGACCGACCTGCGGGCCGTTCCCGTGCGAGATGATGAGTTCGTTGCCTTCGTAAGCCTTGGCGATCTGCTCGGCGGCGATGCGCACGTTCGCGCGCTGGTTTTCACAGGTCATCGGTTCGCCGCGCTTCAGAAGGGCGTTCCCGCCCAGGGCAATCACGATACGCATGATGGGGATCCTCAGAAAAGAGTGCCGGTCCGGCGGCTCTGGCGGCCGGGCCGGCGAAAGCGAGAAAAGGAAAAGGGATGAAGATCGGGCGGCGGGTTCGTCCGGCCCGCCGCCCGGTGGGGCCGGCCCGGTGGTGGAATCCCGGGCGCGGCCTCAAGAGCTCAAAGGGCTTCAGTTCACACCGACAACGGCGGAGAGGAGCGCCATGCGC
>NZ_JH604972.1 GCF_000250875.1 Sutterella parvirubra YIT 11816
GTGTATCAGACCGCTTACCATGTGGTGTGGTGCCCAAAGTATCGAAGACGCATATTGACGGGAGATGTCGCCCAAACGTTGGGCTCTCTTCTCGCGGAGATCTGCGCCGAGCGCGGCTATGCCGTGCTCACCAAAGAGATTCAGCCTGACCACATCCATTTGTTTCTCAGTTTTCCACCCTCGGAGTCCATTGCAAACGTGGTCCGAGTCCTGAAGGGGGCTACGGCACGAAAGCTTTTCGTCGCACATCCGGAACTGAAGCAGACGCTTTGGGATGGTCACCTTTGGTCTCCGTCCTACTACGTCGGGACCGCAGGAAATGTCAGCGCAGAAATCATCCGCAAGTACATCGAAAGGACTGAACACATCAAAGGACGCCGGTAAGTTTGCCGGTGTGGCGACCATCGTCCGCACCGCAGCCGTGCGCCTGGAGGTGTCTGCGGAAGATTCCGTGAAACTGGAGGAAACTCAAAGTCTCTACGGCAAGGCCAGTCGTCTGCTTGCCGAGATCATGCGAGAGCAGCCACGGGGGATGCGCCCGTGGCAGAGGCACAACCTGCATCACGCCGGCTACCGGCGCGTTCGCTCTGAAATTCCTGAATTGGGGTCGCAGCTCGTCTGCAATACCGTTCGCTCGGTTTCCGCCGCCGCCAAATCGTGGATTTCGAACAATCCGAAGTTCCTCAAAGACGACAAAATTGAGCTCCCGGCGTTCAAATTCGCAAACCCCATCGTCCATCTCGACAAGAACACCATCAGCTACTCGGCTGACCGCAAGACGGCGAGCATCTACACCACCTGCGGGCGGATCAAGGCGACGTTGGCGCCCGGCGCTTTCCAGGAAGAGATTTTGTCGTCCGGCACCTGGAAGGAAAGCAATTTGGTGTTCCGCAAGGGTAAGCGGGGCAAGCCTGGGCATTG
>NZ_JH604973.1:0-170 GCF_000250875.1 Sutterella parvirubra YIT 11816
GCTACTTCGCCAAAGAGGACGACGGCCACTGGTTCTGCCGGCACTGCGGCGCCGGGGACGGCATCAAGCTCGTGCAGAAATACCGGCATACGGGCTTCATCGAGACGCTCCGGTGGCTTGAGACCGAGCTCGGGATTCCCGAGCCGCAGGCGAGCGAAGAGGAGCGCCGC
>NZ_JH604973.1:236-4889 GCF_000250875.1 Sutterella parvirubra YIT 11816
CGCAGGCGAGCGAAGAGGAGCGCCGCGCGGCGCGCGAGCGCGCCGCGGCATACCGGGCCGAACGCGAAAAGGAAGAAGAGGAGGCCCGTCGGAGGAAGGCCGAGCTCGAAGCCCTTTGGGATTCGGCGAAGCCCCTCACGCGGGAGGATTCCCCGCCGCTTCGCTACCTCGCGAAGCGCGGCCTCGCCGGGTGCGACCTCTCGCACGAACTCCGCTGGGTGGAGGCGCTCCCCTACAAGGATCAGGACGGGAACGACTCGACGTGGCCCGCGCTCCTCGCGCGCGTCTCGGACGAGCGCGGAGGGCTCGTGTCGATCCACCGCACGTACCTCACGGAAGAAGGCGACAAGGCCCCGGTGCCGGTCGCGAAGAAGCTCGCGGCGGGACCCCTCGGGAACGGCTTCATCCGGCTCTTTCCCCCGAGCGACTTCCTCTGCCTCGCCGAAGGCATCGAGACCGCGCTCTCGGTGCACGAACTGACGGGGCTGCCCGCCTGGTCGGTGATCTCGCTGAACGGCTTCCAACGCTTCGAGGCGCCTCCTGAGGGCGTGCGCGTCCTCTGCATCTACGGCGACAACGACGCGAGCTTCACCGGCGCGGCCGGGGCCTACGCGTTGGCGGCGCGGCTTCGCGCACGCCACCCGGAACTCCAGGTCGACGTGCGCATTCCCGAGGGCACCGGCACCGACTGGAACGACGTCATCCGCGCTTCGCGCGCCGCTTCGTGAGGAGCGTCGCGGAGACGCCCGCCACGATGATGACGGCGATCCCGAGCGCGGAGAGGATCGTGATGGGTTCGCCGAAGATGATGAGCCCCAAAATCGCCGCGAAGACGATCGCGGAGTACTGGAGCGTGCTGGTGAGGAGCAGATTCCCCGCACCCCACGCGCGCGTCATGCAGAGCTGCGCCAACGTTCCCGTGAGGCCCATCCCGAAGATGGCGGGGGCGTTTTCCCAGGTGATCGGCGAAAAGCCGCCCATCAGCATCTGACCCGCGGCGCCCCAGACGCTCCCGAAGAGCGTGAAGTAGAAGACGATGCGCCATTCGGGCTCGTGCATGGCGGAGAGTTCTTTGACCTGCAGGTACGCCCACGCGGCGAAGAACCCCGAGGCCAAACCCACCAGGGCGGGAAGCTCGTCGCCGCCCCGCACCTCCGGCTGCAGCACGAGCGTGATCCCGAGGAACCCAGCCGCGACGCTCGCCAAGAGCCCCCAGCTCTGTCCCTCGTGCCGCCTCATCGTCATGAAGGCGACGAAGGCCGCCATGTAGAGCGGGCTCGTGTAGTTGAGCGTCATCGCGGTGCCCAGGGGCAGGTGCGCGATCGCGTAGAACCAGATCGTGAGGCCGAAGGTCCCGAGAAAGCTCCGCTTGATGTGGGAGAGGATGAGCGGCGTCCTCACCGTGAAGCCCTTCGAGAGCACCCAGAGGCCGATCACCGCCGTTCCGAAGACCGAGCGGTAGAAGACGAGCTCCATCGTGCCGAAGTCGGCGGCGCCCAGCTTCGAGCAGGCGGCCATCAGGGCGAAGAGAAGCGATGCGGCAAGCATCCAGAGGCTCTGCATGGGGGTTCCTTGGGGTGGGGTTGGATTTCAAAAAACGGAAAAGCCCCGGGGCCGCTCGGGCCGTCGGGGCTTGGGCATCCGTGAAGAGGCGGCCCCGTGCGGGGCGCCTCTTCGAAGAAGCGCAGGCTTACTGCCCGGCGATGTCGTGGTCCTTCTTCGGCTCGTTGCGCAGACGGATGTGCAGTTCGCGCAGCTGCTTTTCGTCGACCGGCGACGGGGCCTGCGTGAGCAGGCACTGGGCGCGCTGGGTCTTCGGGAAGGCGATCACGTCGCGGATCGAGTCGGCGCCGCACATCATCGTCGCGATGCGGTCGAGACCGAACGCGATGCCGCCGTGCGGGGGCGCGCCGAACTGGAGCGCGTCGAGGAGGAAGCCGAACTTCTGACGGCGTTCTTCCGGCCCGATCTTGAGGGCTTCGAAGACCTTTTCCTGGACGTCTTCACGGTGGATACGGACGGAACCGCCGCCGATTTCCCAACCGTTCAGAACCATGTCGTAGGCCTTGGCGTAGCAGTGTTCCGGATCGGTGACGAGCTTGTCTTCGTCGCCGTCGACCGGGCACGTGAACGGATGGTGGCAGGACACCCAGCGCTGGTCTTCTTCCGCGTATTCGAACATCGGGAAGTTGACGACCCAGAGGGGACGCCAACCCGGCGTGAAGAGGCCGGTCTTCTTGCCGAATTCGGAGTGACCGATCTTGAGGCGAAGGGCCCCGAGGCTGTCCCAAACGATCTTCGCCTTGTCGGCGCCGAAGAAGATCACGTCGCCGTCCTGGGCGCCGGTGCGCTCGAGGATCGCGTTGAGTTCGTCGTCGGAGAGGTTCTTGACGATCGGGCTCTGGAGACCTTCGCGGCCGCGGGCGAGTTCGTTCACCTTGATGTAGGCGAGACCCTTGGCGCCGTAGATCTTGACGTATTCGGTGTAGGCGTCGATTTCCGAGCGCGGCATGCTCGCGGCGCCGGGAACGCGGAGAGCCACGACCATGCCGTTGTGGAGGCTCTTGACGCCCGAGAAGACCTTGAACTGCGATTCGGCGACGATGTCGGTGACTTCAACCAACTGGAGGTTGACGCGCAGGTCGGGCTTGTCCGAACCGTACTTCGCCATCGCTTCGTCGTAGCTCATCACCGGATAGGTGCCGAGATCGACGTCGAGGACTTCCTTGAAGACCGTGCGGACGAGGTCTTCCATGATCGCGCGGATTTCGTCCATCGAGAGGAAGGACGTTTCAATATCGACCTGGGTGAATTCAGGCTGACGGTCGGCGCGGAGGTCCTCGTCGCGGAAGCACTTGACGATCTGGTAGTAGCGGTCGAAGCCCGCCATCATCAGGAGCTGCTTGAAGAGCTGCGGCGACTGCGGGAGGGCGTAGAAGCAGCCGTCCTGCACGCGCGAGGGCACGAGGTAGTCGCGGGCGCCTTCAGGCGTCGAGCGCGTGAGCATCGGGGTTTCGATGTCGATGAAGCCCTTGCTGTCGAGGTACTTGCGGAAGGCCATCGCGGTGCGGTAGCGCAGGCGCAGGTTCTTCTGCATCTGGGGACGGCGAAGGTCGAGCACGCAGTACGTGAGGCGCGTCGTCTCGGAGAGGTTTTCGTCGTCGAGATGGAACGGGGGCGTCATGGAGGGGTTCAGGATTTCGAGTTCCTGACAGAGCACTTCGACGCCGCCGGAGATGAGGTTGTCATTCTTCGTGCCGTCGGGACGCGCACGCACGAGGCCGACCACCTTGAGGCAGAACTCGTTGCGGCACTTGTCGGCCGTCGCGAAGACGTCCGGACGGTCCGGGTCGCACACCACCTGAACGATGCCTTCGCGGTCGCGAAGGTCGATGAAGATGACGCCGCCGTGGTCGCGACGGCGGTGTGCCCAACCGAAAAGGGTCACAGTCTGGCCGATGAGGGACTCATCAACCAAGCCAGAGTACACGGTTCGCATAAAAGCTCCGGGGAAAACGCCGGCGGGTTGTCGGCCGGCTCGATTTGGAAGAATGACGCCCCGCTCGTCCCTGCGGCGAGCGGGCACAGTATGTTGAAGTTTACGCCAACGGCGCGGGCTTGTCGGTCGATTCCGCCTCCGCCTTTTGCTCGGGAGCGGGCTCGGGGATCATCACGCCGAGCGAAAGGTGGAATTTGAAGGCCTGATCGACGGAGACGTTCGTGCGGCGGATCGCCGACTTCGGAAGCATCAGGACGTAGCCCGAGGTGGGGTTGGGCGCCGTGGGGACGTAGACCGTCACGAGGTCGTCGCGCCCGAGGGGTTCCGTCGCGGGGCCTTCGGGGTGCGAGACGATGAAGGCGAGCGTCCAGCGGTCGGGGAGCGGGAACTCCACGAGGACGACTTCCTTGAAGCTGTCGGTCTGGTCGGAGAGCAGCGTCGCGGCGATCTTCTTCGCGCCCGAGTAGAGCGGCCGCACGACGGGAATGCGCTCTAAAAAGCGCTCCCAGAGGCGCACGACCCACTGGCCGAAGTAGTTGGCGACGAGGATCCCCGTGACGAGCACGATCGAGGCGGCGAGGACCAGGCCCACGCCCGGGATGTGCACGCCCAAAATCGTGTCCGGGTGGTAGGGCGGCGGCAGGAGCGCGAGGAAGGAGTCGCTCCAGCGGATGATGGTCTCGAGCACCCACAGGGTGACGGCGAGCGGGATCCAGAGGAGGAGCCCGGCGGAGAAGTACTTTTTGAGCATCTTGTTCTTGACGGCAAAAAGCCGCGGAGGGTCGCGGCTTTTGGGGGCTTACTTCCCGGGTTTCGCGTGGGAGGCGGGCAGCGCCTTGTGGCCGCCGTTGAAGTCGGTGGCGGCCCAGCCCGACCCCTTCAGTTCAAAGCCCGGCGCGGAGAGCTCCTTGCGGAAGGTCTCCTTGCCGCACTTGGGGCAGGTCGTGAGCGGCTTGTCGCTCATCTTCTGGAGCACATCCTTTTCAAAGCCGCACTCGGTGCACTTGTAGGCGTAGATAGGCATGGTATTGAGCCGGTTGGGGGTTCGTGTTGTCGAAAGCGCAAATTATAAGGCCCCGCGCTCGATGAACGCGGGGCCTCGGGATGAGGGTCGGGGCCCGCTCTTAGGGGATAGCGGGCCCGCGGGGTGAGGA
>NZ_JH604974.1:0-2154 GCF_000250875.1 Sutterella parvirubra YIT 11816
CTCAGCCCAAAACATAAAAAAGTCGGGAGAAAATCACGGCCAGAGCGAAAGGTCCTCGACGGTGACGCCCTTCGAGGCGGCCAAATCCGCGAGGATGCCGTGCACCAAACGGTCGATCGCGACGGCGCGGAGCTCCTTCCGGTCGATGCCCGGATTGAAGATCGCCGTGACGCGCAGCCCCTCGAGAAGGGAGCGGCTCAACGCCAGCTGCGCCTGCATCTTCGCCTTCGGAATCGGCCAGGAGTTTTGCCTGTTGTTGATCACGTCGTTCGAGATCACCTCGTAGAGGCGCTGGTTCGCGCGCGCGATGTTGTCGCGCACGCGCTCGTTGATCATCGCCTCGGCGGCGATGCTCACGGCGACGCGCGCGCCGTCGCTGTCGAGATAGGCGTCGACGAAGGACGTCATGTGTTCGCGCAGACGCTCGCCCAACGTCCCTTCGCCCTGGGCTTTCCCGCCCTGCACCGCGATCTCGATGAACCGGTCGGTCTCGCGCTCGACGATCGCCTCGACGATCTCCTCCTTGTTGGCGAAGTAGTTGTAGATGTTGCCGAGGCTGCCGCCCTGCTCGCGCGCGATGTCGCGCAGCGTGAGCCGGTGGAGCCCCGTCTTCATCACGCAGCGTTCGGCCGCCTCGATGATTTCGAGGCGGCGCCGTTCGGCGAGACTTCCGCAGAGGACCTCATTCACTTGGCGTCACCCTCGGCGGGCTGCTCTTCGAGCGCACCGCCCCCAAGAACCTTGTAGAGCGTGACGAAGCTCGACGCGCGCGCGAGCTGCGCCGAGATGAGGAGCTGTTCGGCGGCGACCGCCGCACGCTGCATGTCGAGCACCTCGGTGTAGGCGGCGGCGCCGTGCTCATAGCGGCTTTCCGACAGCTTGAAGGCCTTCACCGCGGCGTCCGCATACTCTTCGCGGGCTTTGAGTTCGCTCTCGACGGTGCCTTCGGTGGCGAGCGCGTTGGCGACCTCCGTGAAGGCCGTCTGGATCGCCTTTTCGTAGTTGGCGACGGCGATCTGCTGCGAGGCTTCCGCCGCACGCAGGTTGGCGAGGTTCAACCCGCCCGTGAAGATCGGAATCGTCACGTTCGGCGTGAAGCTCCACATGCCGCTGCCGCTCCCGAAGAGCTGGCTCAGTTCCGTGCCGCTCGTGCCGAGCGCGCCGGTCAAGGAGATGCTCGGGAAGAAGGCGGCGCGGGCGGCGCCGATGTAGGCGTTGGCGCCGATCAGGTTCCTCTCGGCCTGACGGACGTCGGGACGGTTGAGGAGCACTTCGCTCGGGAGCCCTTCGGGGAGGCTCGGCATGACGACCGCACCCAATTCGATCCCCTTCGGGAGAAGGTCGTCGGCGACGGGGGCGCCCACGAGGAGTTCGAGCGCGTTCTTGTCCTGCGCGACCGCGCGGACGTAGCTCTCGATCGCGGCGCGCGCGGCGGCGACGGTCGTGCGGGCCTGCTCGTACTCGAGCTGGCTCGTCGCACCGAGCTTCCAGCTGTCGGTCATGAGCTGGAAGCTCTTTTCCTGGCTCGCCAACGTTTCGCGCTGGAGTTCGAGCTGACGGACGTCGGCCCCCAACTGCAGCCACGCCATCGCGATTTCGGCGATCAGCGTGTTGCGCGCGGAAAGACGCGCGTCGTCCGAAGCGAGGTAGGCCTGAAGGGCCTGCTCGTTCAGGTTCCGCACGCGCCCGAAGAAGTCGAGCTCATAGCTCGACATCGCGAGCTGCGCGGTGTACTGGTGCGAGGTGACGTGCGAACCCGTCTGCGAGAGCGTCGCGGGCGTACGCTGCCCGGCGTTCTGCGCCGCGGCGGCAATCGTCGGGAAGAGTTCGGAGCGCTGGACGCCGTACTGCGCGCGGGCGAGTTCGACGTTCAGGGCGGCGGCGCGCAGGTCGCGGTTGTTCTCCAACCCCGTCTCGATCACGCGGCGAAGGCGCTGATCCGCGACGATCTCCTGCCAGGGCGCGAGCGCCCCGCGGCGAAGCTCGCTCTGCTGATAGGCCTCGCCCTCGGGCCAGGCCTGCGCGACGGGCGCTTCGGGGCGCACGTAGTCCGGCGCGAGGTTCACACAGCCCGCAAGCGCCATCACGGCGACGAGGGGCAAGCATCGAAACACTTTCTTCATTTGGTCTTGGCCGGACCGGCGGAGCCGGTCC
>NZ_JH604974.1:2181-20024 GCF_000250875.1 Sutterella parvirubra YIT 11816
CCGGACCGGCGGAGCCGGTCCGGGATTCAGTCATGTCTCTTCGGGGAGCCGCCTTTTTCAGGGGCGGCTCCGATGTCGATTATCAGGCGTTCTTCTTGCGGCCGATGCCGGCGATCAGCACGTAGAAGACCGGGACGAAGGCGATGCAGAGGAAGGTCCCCGTCATCATCCCGCCCAGGACGCCCACGCCGATCGCGTTCTGCGCGCCCGAGCCCGCACCGTGGGCCATGGCGAGCGGAAGCACGCCGAGACCGAACGCGAGCGAGGTCATCAGAATCGGACGCAGGCGCAGACGCACGGCTTCAAGCGCCGCATGCACGGCGTCCGCCCCCTCGGCCATCAGGTCCTTCGCGAATTCCACGATCAGAATCGCGTTCTTCGAGACGAGGCCGACGGTGGTCAGGAGACCCACCTGGAAGTAGACGTCGTTGTTCATGCCGAGCGCGTACGTGAGGCCCAAGGCGCCCACGACGCCGCACGGGACCACGAGGATCACCGCGGCCGGAATCGACCAGGACTCATAGAGCGCCGCCAGGCAGAGGAACACCACGAGGAGCGAAATCCCATAGAGCGGCGCGGCGTTGCTGCCGGCTTCGCGTTCCTGGTAGGAAACGCCGTTCCAGCTGATGCCGTAGCCGTGCGGGAAGACGCGCGCGGCGATCTCTTCGACGGCGGCCATCGCCTCACCCGAGCTCACGCCCGCGGCGGGGGAGCCCTGGATGTTGACGGCGGCAAGACCGTTGAAGCGTTCGAGTCGGGGCGAACCGTACGACCACGAGGTCGTCATGAAGCTCGAGAGCGGGACCATTTCGCCCGTGGCGTTCTTCACGTGCCAGCGTTCGAGGTCCTTGGGCTGCATGCGGCTGTCCATCTGACCCTGCACCCAGACCTGCTTGATGCGGCCGCGGTCCATGAAGTCGTTGACGTACGTGCCGCCCAGCGCGGTCGAGATCGTCGAGTTGACGTTCGCGATCGAGAGACCGAGGGCCGAGAGCTTCTGACGGTCGATGTTGAGGTTCATCTGCGCCGTGTCGTCCATGCCGTTGTGGCGGACCATCGTGAGGCGCGGATCCTTGGCGGCTTCGGCGAGGAAGGCGTTCCTCACCTCCATCAGCTTCGCGTGACCCTGACCGGAGAGGTCCTGGATGAAGAAGTCGAAGCCGTCGGCGACGCCCAGTTCAGGCACGGCCGGAAGCGGGAAGAGGAAGGTGCTCGCGTTCATGAACTCGGGGCTCATCATGAGCGGGCCCATGACGCGGCGCTGAAGCGCGTCGATCCCGGACGCTTCGTCGGTTCGGACGCTCCAGTCCTTGAGCTTCACGAAGCCCAGGGCCATGTTCTGACCGGTACCGGCGAACGAGAACCCGCGGACCGTGAAGATCGAGTCGACGATGTTCTCTTCGGTCTTCCAGACGTAGTTTTCCACGCGTTGGAGCTCACGGTCGGTGCGCTCCATCGTCGCCCCCTGAGGGAGCTGCATCTGGAGCATCATCGCGCCCTGGTCTTCCGCCGGCATGAAGGCCGACGGGAGCTTCACGAAGCCGAGGCCCATGAGACCCAGAACCACGACGTAGCAAGCCATCGTGACCCACTTGTGGTTGATCGTGTGCTCGATGAGGTCGCGCACGGCGTGCGTGAAGGCGTCGAACCCGCGGTTGAACCAGCCGAAGAACCCGGCCTTGCCGTGGTGCTCCTCATGGTCGACCGGAAGGAGGTACTTGGCGCAGAGCGACGGCGTGAGCGTCAATGCGATCAGCACCGAGAGCGCCATCGCGGAGACGATCGTCACCGAGAACTGACGGTAGATCACGCCCGTCGACCCGCCAAAGAAGGCCATCGGGATGAAGACGGCGGAAAGCACCATCGCGATGCCGACCAACGCGCCCTGAATCTGGCCCATCGACTTCACGGTCGCGTCGTACGCGTTCGAGCCGTCTTCGCGCATCACGCGCTCGACGTTCTCCACAACGACGATCGCGTCGTCGACCAATAGGCCGATGGCCAAAACCATGGCGAACATCGTCAGCATGTTGATGGAGAAGCCCGAGGCTTCGAGCATCGCGAAGGTCCCCAAGAGCACCACCGGCACGGTGATGGTCGGGATGATCGTCGCGCGCCAGTTCTGCAGGAACAGGTACATCACGACGATGACGAGCACGATGGCTTCGAAAAGCGTCTTCACGACTTCGTGGAGCGCGGCGCGCACGAACGGGGTCGTGTCGAAAGGCGTCACGACTTCGACGCCCTCGGGGAAGTTGGGCTTGAGTTCTTCGAGGCGGGTGAGAACGCTTTCCTGCGTCTGCAGGGCGTTCGCGCCCGAAGCGAGCTTGATCGCCATGCCCGAGGACGGCATCCCGTTGTAGGTGCCCGTCGCCATGAAGGTCTGCTGGCCGATCTCGATCTTCGCGACGTCGCGCAGGTACACGTTCGAACCTTCGGGCGTCACTTTGAGCAGGATCTCGCCGAACTCTTCAGGCGTCTGCAGGAGGCTAGACGACGCGATCGTCGCCGTGTACTCCTGACGCCCGTCCGTCGGCTGCGCGGCGAGCGCACCCGAGGAGATCTGAACGTTCTGCGATTCGATCGCGGAAACGACGTCCGCCGTGTCGAGGCTGTACTTGACGAGCTTGTCCGGATCGAGCCAGACGCGCATCGCGTAGGACGCGCCGAACACTTCCGCCTCACCCACGCCGTAGACGCGGGAGAGCGGTTCCTGGATGTTCGACACCAGGAAGTCGCTCAGGTCGGCGGCGTTCATGCGGCCGTCGGTCGAGATGAAGCCCACGACCATCAGGAAGCTCGCGGACGTCTTCTGAATCGTGACGCCCAGCTGCTGCACGACCTGCGGCAGCGTCGAGATCGCCGTCTGGATCTTGTTCTGGACCTGCACCTGCGCCATGTCGGGGTCGGTGCCGGCCTCAAACGTCACCGTGATCGAGACGCGCCCCGAGGAGTCCGACGTCGAGTTCATGTACATGTACCCGTCGAGACCCGTGAGGTTCTGTTCGATCACCTGCGTGACGGTGTTTTCGATCGTCTGCGCGGACGCGCCCGGATAGGTCGCCGAGATCGAGACCTGCGGGGGCGCGATCATCGGATACTGACTCACCGGGAGATTCAGAATCGAGAGCGTGCCCGCCAGCATGATCACGATCGCGATCACCCAGGCGAAAACCGGACGGTCAATGAAAAAGCGAGAGAACATAAGTTTCTAACTCCGTCGCGGTCCGGTCAGAAAAGCGGATTGGCTGCGGGAAGGTCGGATTCCTGAACTTCCACGGGTTCGACGGTCGCGCCGGGAGCCGTGCGTTGGAAGCCTTCGAAGATCACGCGCTCGCCGCTCTTCAGACCCGAGTCGACGAGCCACTTCGTGCCTTCCGTACGCGTGACGGTGACGTTGCGGCGTTCGACCTTGTTCTCGGGCGTGACGACGTAGACGTAGGCGTTGCCGCGCTCGTCGCGCATCACGCACTGCATGTGGAGCACCACCGCATCCGGGCGGATCCCTTCGGCCAACGTCGCGCGGACATACATGCCGGGGAGAAGGTCGCGTTCGGGGTTCGGAAACACCGCACGGAGCTTCACCATGCCGGTGCTCTCTTCGACCTGCGCGTCCGTGAAGGTGAGCTTCCCGGCGTGCTGGTAGACGGAACCGTCCGCCATCTTCAGCGTGACGGGGGCGTTCCCTTCCTTGTCGGTCTTCAGAACGCCCGAGGCGATGTCGCGCTTGATGCGCATGAGGTCTTCGGCGGTCTGCGTCACGTCGACGTAGATCGGGTCCAACTGCTGCACGGTGGTGAGCTGCTGGGTCTGGTAGCCCGAGAGCAGCGCGCCTTCGGTGAATTCCGAACGCGAAACGCGCCCGCTGATGGGCGAGCGCACCTTCGTGTAGTCGAGATTGATCTTGGCGGTCGTCACGGCCGCGCGGGCGGAGAGCACGGCGGCCTGGGCGGTCTTCAGCGCGGCCTGCGCGGAGTCGTCCGACTGCTTCGAGACGGCGTTGACCTTCACCAATTCGGCCGAGCGCTTCGCGTCGGCCTTGGCGCGCACGAGGTCCGCTTCGGCCTGCGCGAGCGTCGCCTGGGCGCTCTGCAGATTCGCCTCATAGGTGGCGGGGTCGATCTGGTAGAGGGCCTGACCAGCCTTCACTTCCGAACCCTCTTCGAAGAGGCGCTTCTGGAGAATGCCGTTCACCTGGGGGCGGACTTCGGCGACGTGATAGGCGCTCGTACGGCCGTTGAGCTCCGTGCTCAACGCAAAATCCTGACCGGCAAGAGTCATGACCTTGACCTGGGCGGGGGGCATCTGACGCGCAGCGCCGGCGCCTTGAGCCGCGTCCTCCTTGCAGCCCGAAAGCATCGTGGTCGCGCCGAGAGCGCACGCGACTGCGGCGACCATCATTTTGCGCGGTAACAGCATGATCATTTACTACCTTTGATTGTTGTCTTCTTGAGCATGATCCGAGAATGGGCATGCCATTCTGAACAGGTGTTCATTATGCCAAAAGACTTCTTGCAAAGTACTCGGGCAAACACCTTATTTCGGCGTAGAGGTGCGATAGAATGCGCCGGAAAAGGCTCTTGGGCAACATCTGGACACATGTTGCCCGACTTCCGAACCCAATCCACCGGACCCTTTCACGGCGGCCACCATGCTTGAGGCCATCCAATTCCAGTATTTCTTGGGCGCGCTCGTCTCGCTCCTCGTCATCACGAATCCCCCTTCGAAGATTCCGCTCTTCGTGAGCCTCACCCAGGGGATGAGTCCCGAGCGGCAGCGCCAGCAGGCCAACATGGCCGGGGTCTACGCCGCGGCGATCATGTTGGTGAGCCTCATCGGAGGGAACGTCCTCCTCGCCTTCTTCGGGATCTCCTACGGCGCGATGCGCATCGCGGGCGGCCTCGTCGTCGCGGTGATCGGCTACCAGATGCTCTTCGGCGGGAACTCCCCCAACAAGGCGCCGATCGTGCGCCGCGACAAGGACGACTACGCCTTCTTCCCCATCGCGATGCCTGGCATCGCCGGCCCCGGGACGATCGCCGTCGTGATCGGCTTCTCGACCGAAATCGCCGAACTCACCGACTACGTCGCCATGGCGGTGGCCTTTGCGTGGACCGCGCTCGCCATCTGCGCGACGGCCGGCGTCTCCTGGTTCGTCATGCGCTACTCCGACGTGATCACGAAGCGCCTCGGGCCTTCGGGCACGCTGGTGCTGGGCAAGCTCATGGGCTTTCTCCTCATCTGCATCGGCGTGCAGTTCGTGGGTTCGGGCATCCGAACCTTCATGGCGGGGAGCTGATTTTTCCGGCCCCACATTGAAAAAGCCTCCGCGGCGGCGCGGAGGCTTTTTCCGTTTCGGGGGTCCGAATCGGCTTATTCGACGGTGACGCTCTTCGCGAGGTTGCGGGGCTTGTCGACGTCGGTGCCGCGCACGAGCGCGGTGTGGTACGCGAGAAGCTGGAGCCGCACGACGTGGAGCACGGGCGAGAGGTCCCCGTAGTTTTCGGGGAGGCGGATGACGTGCATGCCGTCCGCGGACTCGATCGCGCTGTCGCCGTCCGCGAAGACGTAGAGCTCACCCCCGCGGGCGCGCACTTCGGCCATGTTCGACTTGAGCTTTTCGAGAAGCTTGTCGTTCGGGGCCACCGTGACGACCGGCATTTCGCGGTCGACGAGCGCCAGGGGACCGTGCTTGAGTTCCCCGGCCGGATAGGCTTCGGCGTGGATGTAGCTGATTTCCTTCAACTTCAGAGCGCCCTCGAGCGCGATCGGGTAGTGAAGCCCGCGCCCGAGGAAGAGCGCGTGCTGCTTGGGCGCAAAGCGCTCGGCCCAGTCGATCACCTGGGGTTCCAGCGCCAACACCGCACCCAACGCCGTCGGGATGTGGCGAAGCCGCCGGATCGCGTCCTCTTCGGCTTCCGCCGTCACGCGGCCGCGCATCTTGCCCAAGGTCATCGCGAGGAGATAGAGCGAGACCAGCTGCGTCGTGAAGGCCTTGGTCGACGCGACGCCGATCTCCACGCCCGCACGCGTGATGTAGGCCAAGCGGCTCTCACGCACCATCGCCGAGGTGGCGACGTTGCAGACCGTGAGGGTCTTCGTCATGCCGAGATCGTCGCGCGCGTGGCGAAGGGCCGAGAGCGTGTCGGCGGTTTCGCCCGACTGCGAGATCGTGACGACCAGCGTGTCGGGGTCCGCGACGCTCGTGCGGTAGCGGTATTCGCTCGCGATTTCGACGTCGCAGGGAAGCCCCGCGATCGCTTCGATCCAGTATTTGGCGGTGAGCGCGGCGTAGTAGGACGTGCCGCAGGCGATGAAGAGCAGGCGCTTCACGTCCTTGAAGACCGCTTCGGCGTCCGCGCCGAAGAGCGCGGGCGTGAAGGCGGCGACGCCTTCCAGCGTGTCCGCGATCGCGCGGGGCTGCTCGAAGATCTCCTTCTGCATGTAGTGGCGGTAGAGCCCCAGGTCCGCCGCGCCCGAGTAGGCGTGGACGATCCGTTCGGGGCGCTCGGCCGGGATGAAGTCGTCGCCAACGCGCCCCCAGACGCGGCAGCCTTCGGGACGGATTTCGGCGACGTCGCCT
This sequence comes from Sutterella parvirubra YIT 11816, assembly GCF_000250875.1. Classification (GTDB taxonomy): domain Bacteria; phylum Pseudomonadota; class Gammaproteobacteria; order Burkholderiales; family Burkholderiaceae_F; genus Sutterella; species Sutterella parvirubra. The sequence goes on from NZ_JH604974.1 coordinate 8,765, forward strand.
TCGGCGAGGAAGACGATGCGGTCGGTGACGCCCGCCAAGGCCATCGCGTCCGAGGCGCCGTAGGTGGCGTCCTCCGCCAGGCCCACGACGAGGGGCGAGCCCGCACGGGCGAGCACCACGACGTCGGGTTCGGCCTTGCTGATGACGGCGAGCCCGTAGCTCCCGCGCATGAGCACCGCCGCGCGCTTCACGGCGTCGACGAGGCACCCCTCGTAGAGGCTGTGGATGAGGTGGGCGATCACCTCGGTGTCGGTCTGGCTCGTGAAGACGTAGCCCTTTTCCAGAAGGGGCTTGCGGAGCTCTTCGTAGTTTTCGATGATCCCGTTGTGGACGATCCCGATTTCGCCGCAGGAGAAGTGCGGGTGGGCGTTGGCGACCTCCGGCGCGCCGTGCGTCGCCCAGCGCGTGTGGGCGATGCCGGTCGGCGCCGCGAGGTGCTCGTGCGCGACCTGTTCGGTCAATTCCGCGACGCGCGCGACACTTCGCGCGCGGCGCAGCCCCGCCTCGTCGACGACGGCGACGCCGCAGGAGTCGTACCCGCGGTATTCGAGTCGGCGAAGTCCTTCGAGCAGGACGGGAACGATGTTCTTACGGGCCGCGGCCGCGACGATTCCGCACATGTTGGGTCTTCCTTTTGTCGTGAATTCTGGTTCAGGCCTTCTTGACGGGGCGCTTCCAGCCCTCAATCGTGACCTGACGGGCGCGCGAGAGGGTGAGCTTGCCTTCGGGGGCTTCGCGCGTCAGCGTCGTGCCCGCACCGATGGTCGCGCCCGCGCCCACCTTGACGGGGGCGATCAGCTGCGTGTCCGACCCGATGAAGGCGTCGTCGCCGATCACGGTGCGGAACTTGTTCACGCCGTCGTAGTTGCAGGTGATGCAGCCCGCGCCGATGTTGACGCGCGCGCCCACGTCGGCGTCGCCCACGTAGGCGAGATGATTGATCTTGGTGCCTTCGCCGACGACGGACTTCTTCACTTCGACGAAGTTGCCGATGTGGTTCCCGCCCGCGAGCTCCGCACCCGGGCGCAGACGGCTGTAGGGGCCGATGCGGCCCGCGGCGCCCACGCGGGCGCCTTCTAGGTGGCAGAAGGGCAGAATCACCGTGTCTTCGCCCACCTCGACGTTCTTCAGCACGCAGTTGGCGCCGATCTTGACGCCGTCGGCCAAAACGACGTTCCCTTCAAAGACGCAGCCGACGTCGATCTCGACGTCGCGCCCGCAGGTGAGCGTCCCGCGAATGTCGATGCGGTCGGGGTCCAGAAGCGTCACGCCCGCGTCCATGAGGCGGTCCGCCTGCACGCGCTGCCAGACGCGCTCCAGGCGCGCCAGCTGCGGCTTCGAATTGACGCCTTCCACCTCCCAAACGTGGTCGGGCTGCACGGCGGCGATCGAGACGCCTTCGTGGGCCGCCAAGGCGAGGACGTCGGTGAGGTAGTACTCGCCCTGGGCGTTGGTGTTGGTCAAGGACGAGAGCCAGCCTTCGAGCCTCGCCGTCGGAAGGAGCATGATCCCGGTGTTCACTTCGCGGATGCGGCGCTCGTCGTCCGTCGCGTCCTTCTCTTCGACGATCGCGTAGGGACGGCCTTCGGCGCGCTTGATGCGGCCGTACCCGGTGGGGTTCTCCAACTCCACCGTGAGGAGCACCATCTCGTTCGTTTCGGCCGCTTCGGTCATGCGGCGGATGGTTTCGGACGAAAGAAGCGGCACGTCGCCCAGGCAGACCAGGGTCGCCGGATCGTTCTTGTCGAGCGACGGCACCGCCTGCATGAGCGCGTGCCCCGTGCCCAACTGAGGCGACTGGAGCGCGAAGCGCACGTCGGTGCGGTCCGCATAGCGGGCTTCGACCGCTTCGGCGCCGTGGCCGACGACGATGATCCTTGGCGAACCCGCCGCAAAAGGAGCCGTCGCGTCGAGCACGTGGTCCAGCATGGGACGGCCGGCGATCGGCTGAAGAACCTTGGGCAGGCGTGAACGCATGCGCTTGCCCATGCCTGCGGCGAGAATGACGATGTTCATGGTGTACCGGCTCAGAATCGAGTTCGGAGGATTTTAAATAGAGGCGGGCCGCCCCTGCGAGCGGCCCGCCTGCGAGCGTCGGTGTCGAATTTTATCAGGCGAGGCGCGGCACGAGCGGCGTCTCGGCTTCCGCGGCGGCCTTTTCGGCCTGAATCGCCCAGTCGCGGCGGTTGGCGGCGGTCGGGACGAGCGAGCCCACGGCCATGCCGAACCCAGCGGCGAGGAAGCCGCCCAGCACGCTCGGGAAGACGTCCCCGAGGCTCGTCACCGTGAGCACCGTCCAGACGATGCCGCCCACGACGATCGACGCGTAGGCGCCCGTCTTCGTCGCGCGGCGCCAGTAGAGCCCGCAGACGAGCGGCCAGAAGGCCCCGACGACCGGGAACTGGTAGGCCATCGCCACCATGTCGTAGATGGCCGCACCCTGGAACGCGATCGAGTAGGCGAGCACCGCCGCGGCGAAGACCGCGAGCGTGACGCGCATGACGCGAAGGAGGTTCTTTTCGTTGAGCTCCATCACGTGCGAGAGCACGTTCTCGACGAAGGTGGTCGAGGGGGCGAGCATCGTCGCGGACGCCGTCGACATCACCGCGGAGAGCACCGCGCCGAAGAAGAGCACGCGCAGCCACATCGGCATGTAGTCGCGCACGAGCGTCGGGAGAAGCTGCTGCGGATCTTCTGCGAGGAATTTCTGGGCGACGTCCGGCATGACGAGGATCGACGCGACGACGATCATCATCGGAACGAACGCAAAGAGGATGTAGACGCACCCGCCGATGATCGGACCCGCGACCGCGGTCTGCATGTTCTTCGCGGACATGACGCGCTGGAAGACGTCCTGCTGCGGGATCGAGCCGATCATCATCGTGATGGCGGCCGAAATCCAGAAGAGCCATCCGGTCGTCGTGGGTTCGGGCCAGGCGTGGAAGAGGTCGCGCTCACGCGCATAGTCGACGACGTTACCGAACCCGCCCGCGAGGTCGCTCGCGAAGAAGAGGATCGCAAGAAGCCCGCCCACGATGATGATCATCTGGACGAAGTCGGTGATCGCGACGCTCCACATGCCGCCCACGACCGTGTAGAAGAGCACGACCGCGGCGCCCAGGATCATGCCGGTCGTGATCGACACGGCGCCTTCCGTGATCAGGTTGATCACGAGGCCGAGCGCGGTGATCTGCGCCCCGACCCAGCCGAGGTAGGAGAGCACGATGAACATCGAGCAGAGAATCTCAATCCCCTTGCCGTAGCGTTCGCGGTAGTAGTCGCCGATCGTGAGGATGTTGCGGCGATAGAGCTTCTGCGCGAAGAAGGTGCCCACGAGAATGAGCGCCATGCCCGAGCCGAAAGGCTCTTCGATGACGCCGGCGATGCCGCTCTCGATGAAGCGGCCGGGCAAACCCAAAATCGTCTCGGAACCGAACCAGGTCGCGAACGTGGCCGTCACGACCATGGGGAGGGGAAGACTGCGCCCTGCAAGCGCAAAGTCGTTCGTATTCTTCACACGCGTGGCGGCGAAGACGCCGATGGCGACGGTGCCGAGCATGTAGAGAAGAACAAAACCAGTCAGCGTCATCTCACGATTGTCCTTATAAAACGACGTTGAACGGAAAACCTTGTTTATTCGCGCGCATTGTAGGGTGCGACGGGGGGTTCACGACCCCCCGACGCGCTTTTTTGACCCCCCGGGGGCCTTAATGTCCCAAAGTTTCATCCATATCAAATTTGAGGGGCGGTTTCGGCCGGAACCCTTCCTAAACCAAAAAGACAAAAAAGGCGCCTGATTTGGTCCGGCGCCTTGATTTTGCTGTGTTTTCGAGACCGTCGGTCTGTCTGATTTATGCGACTAGCCCGTTTTGGCGGATCGCGCACAAAAGCCAGCCGCCTTCGCCGCGCACGGGTTTCGCCAACACCCAGGTTTCGTCGAGCTCTTCGCGTTCGCCGCTCACGTCGAGAACGCCCGTGAAGCGCACGCTCGCGAGGTACTCGTCGCCCTCCTGCGCGATGCCGAGGAGTTCGTTCGAGAGTTCGACCACGGTCGTCTGTTGCGTGACGTGGCCGCGCTCGCGCAGCTGATGCGTCACCGCCGTGAAGACGTCGGGCGTCGTGAAGTCGGAGATTTCGAGCACGTTGCCGCTGTCCCAGGCCTTCTGGAGCGCGACGTAGTTCTCGCGCGCGACCTTGAGGAACCCTTCGCGGTCGAAGTCGGCGGGCGTCACGTCGACGGCGCCCGACTCTTCCGCAGGGGCGGACCCGCCGCCCATGAACTGATCCATCACGCTCCCCGAGGCGGCCGCCTGCGTGCGGACGGGCTCGGGACGGACGGGTTCGGCGCGGCGCTCGAAGATCTGCGCGTCCTCGGCGGATCCGCGCCCGGCCGGACGGTGCGCGCCCGCGGGGGCCGCACGGCGCGAGAGGAAGGCGCGAAGCGCCATGAAGAGCACGGCCGCGAGGATGAGGCCCATGACGAGGCTCACCATGCCGGCGCCGTTGATGCCGAGCATCGAGAGGAGCGCCGTGATGCCGAGCGCGGCAGCGAGGCCGGTGAGCATGCTCCTCATCATCGAGGGGCGCTGGGCCTGCTGCGCGGGCGTCGCCTGACGCGGCTGGTTCTGCGTCGCACCGGGCTTCGCGGCGGGCGCCTTCGGCGCGGCGGCGGGAGCCTTCTGCGAGAAGGTCGGCGCGGGGCGGCCGAGGTTCGATCCGCCGCCGAAACGGCGGGCGGCGTCGGCGTCCATGGGGGCGGCCGCGAGCGTCGCGCAGACAAGGAGAGCGGCGAGAAGATTCTTCATCGTCAATCTACGGAAATTCAGGTGGGAAAAATCGGTGGGCGGCCGGGAGTGGTCCTCTTCCCGGCGCGGGCGAAGTGCTTCGGCAAAGCGCCTCAAAGGTCGGGCTTGGTACCCACGTGAAGCGCACAGATGCCGAAGGTCAGATTGTGCCACGTCACTTCCGTGAACCCGGCCTCCTCCATCATCTTTGCAAAGGGCGCCTGCGCGGGATGCATGCGGATCGACTCGGCCAAATACCGGTAGGAGTCCGCGTCCCCGGCGATTTTGGACCCCAACCAGGGCATGAAGCGGAAGGAGTAAAAGTCGTAAAAAGGTTTGAGCCAACCGGCGCACTGCGAGAATTCGAGTACGAGCAAACGCCCGCCCGGACGAAGCACGCGGAGCATTTCGCGAAGAGCCCGGTCCTTGTGGGTCATGTTGCGGATCCCGAAGGAGACCGTGACGACGTCGAAGGCATCGTCCGCAAAGGGAAGCGCCTCGGCGTCGGCGACGACGCAGGCCGTGGGAACGCCGGCCTGACGCAGGCGCTTCTGCCCGATCGTGAGCATCTCGCGGTTGATGTCGGTCGCGGTGACGTTTCCCGCGCCCGCGCGCTTCGCAAACGCGATCGCGAGGTCGCCCGTGCCGCTCGCGATGTCGAGGAGCTTCGTGCCCTGACGGACGTCCGCCTCGCGGATGCTGCGGCGCTTCCAGAGACGGTGCGTCCCGAAGCTGAGCAGGTCGTTCATCAGGTCGTACTTCGGGGCGACGCTGTCGAAGACGTGGCGCACTTCGTCGACCTTGCGGTCTTCGTCGATCTGATGGAAACCGAAGTCGGTCTGGTGATGCTCTTCCTTCTGCTCGGGCTTGTTCGTGTCGGTCATGTCGGGCTCGGATGGGAAATCAGTGGCCGCCGCAGCGGGTGCGGGGCTTCGGTTCGAAGGGCTTGTTGGCCGGATCGTTCGGGTCGCGGGAGGCGCCTGCCTCGGCGAGGTCCTTGAGGTACGTCTCCCAACGCACGTCCTTCGTGCGGGCGAGCTCCTCGAAGTAGTCCCAGCTGAAGAGACCCGTGTCGTGCCCGTCGGTGAAGCCGATCTTGAGGGCGTAGTTCCCGATGGGTTCGATCGAGGCGATCGCGACGTCGCGCTTGCCCACCTGAAGCTGCGCCTCTTCGGGCGAATGACCCTGCACCTCCGCGGAGGGCGAATTCACGCGCAGAAACTCGTGCGTGAATTCCGCACGGACGCCGTCCTCGTAGACGAGTTCGAGCGTGCGGCGCTCGCTGTGAAGCAGAATCTCGACGGGTACCTTCATCCGGTCCTCCTCTCTCAAGACCATGGTGGAGCGGCGTTCCATCGGGGAACGTCGGGGACGTACGGCGGAAAAAGAAAAAGGCCTGCCCGTCTGTTCGGCAAGCCTTCATGTCGGTTTGAGGGACGACGAGCCGCACGTCCTTTCTGAATGGGTTCCTGGTCCCACGACAGGATTGCAACTATGCGACAGTTACAGGCCTCTCAGGGAACCGGTTCCTCCAGTCCTCTAACCAGTCCACTAATAAACAAACGGTTAGAAGAGAGAAAAGCCCTCCGGAGGCTTGTTGCCGGAGGGACTTTTCTACCAACCATCATAACACGTGAGTCGCCGCGCTTCGCGTTCAGCTTCCTCCCGACTCAAGCCGCCGTCATATTCCATGATCGCCGCCCGCTCCTCGTAAGCCTCTCTCAAGGCCTCATTTTGGAGCACCCTTGACCCTGAAGTACTGTTTTTTTGAGGGGGACCAAGGGGAATCGGGGGACCGCCTGAGGCTCTAGGTAAGCCAAGGTTCTCAGGCGTGGGGAACGGGCGGGGACGGAGGGGGACCAACGTCGAATCCATAGCCCGGCCCCCGTTTTCAGGCCTGCGGGAAAGGTATGCCAAGCACGACAACCGCGCGCCCAAGCGGCACAAGCCGGTGAACGCGCTCGCCTGATTTGGCTTTGAGAACGCCCCTCCTCTTGTCGTTCGCCTTCAGGCGCTCGCGCTTCAGTAGCACTGAGCACACTTCACGCTGATTCATCCCCAACGGCTCACAGAACCACCGACCAAACTCGGACGGTATGAAGTACGCCGCATGTTCGCCGCCTTCCGGGATGATGAACCCGTACAGGGGGCGCCCGGAAACGTGTTCGACCTTGAGGGTATCGCTCACCTTGTCGAAGTGGTCCGCGCTTGAAAGTACAAAGTCATCCAACCGCCCCAAAATTTCATCTTCTTTTTTGGCGTCGGTTTGGAAGTTGTCCAGCCAAGCGGTAAAACAAGCTGCGGCCGCCTTGTTGGCGTCGCCGGGCGCCCACGGGAAAACCCCGCGGATGATCGCCAACTCCCCCGCGGCGGCGACCAAACCGAAGCGGCTTGCGACACGCAGAATTTTCGAATCCGTCGAATCACAGTGCTTGCGTTTCCATTCGGCCCGGTCATGCTCAAGCCGTTCTCTGAAGGCCTCAACGCCTCCGAGACTGGCAACCTCTTCAATAACGCCGCGGATGAACGCCGGTCCGGCGGTGCCGTAGGCTTCCGCTTTCGCGGCCTTGTTGATTCGTCCGGCCAGTGCGTCCACGGTCAAGCCTTCAGGCAACTCATCGAAGACGCCCAAGGCGTCCGAGACAACCGCCGGAATGTTGACGAGTCGAATCAACGCGCCGTCCTGTACGGGCGCCCTGCGGATTGCCAGCGCGGCCTGCTCTTCCGTCCGACGCTCTCCGGTCGAGAGGAACATGGTTTGCCAAGCGTGCGTTTTGGCTAGTCCGAGGTTTCGATTCATGCGGCCCTTTCCGCGGCCGTTCCCCAGCTTATAGAGCAGGTCGACCACCTTGTTGGGGTCGGCGCGGGAAATCTCATCCAAGACCATAGGAAACTGATTGTGTGAGGCCGCGAAAGCTTCCACGCCGTTCGCGGTGTTTTCCCAACCACCCATTTCGTTATCCTGTCCGTCTTCGGCGGTGCCCCACAGACTGCACAAGGCGCGCGCCAAGGTGCTTTTCCCCTTGGAAGACTGTCCGTAGAAGTGAAACCCTCCGTTCTCTTCTTTGCAGAACGGCATGAGCGGGGGCGTCACGCCGACGCACAACGCGAACATGAGCCGCCAAGAGTTGCGCGCGTCGGTCCCGACAGACTGCCGCCAGTCCTCAAGAGTGCCTTTCTCGCCGTAGCGCGGTGCGCTTTCCCTGTCGCCCGTGAAGAGCATCGGTTCGGGCGGCTCTCCGATCACGACGCCGCCGGGGAGCGCGAAGCACTTGCCGAGGTCCCACCATCCGAGGCGGTCAACGCCCGTAATCTTTTCGGCTTGCGGATACTGCAAAAGAAAATTGTGGATCTCTGAGCCACCTTGAGCGGTGACGGCTTGACCAATATGAAGGCCCCCCGAGAGCAACACGCGGAGCACTGCTTTCGGGTCTAAAAACTCATCGCGGCGAAAAACGTGCTCATGTTCGCGGCCATTCCGGTCACGCCACTTGATCGCGCGTCGCTGGTCTTCGCCCTTCTCGTTCTCAATGTCGCCGGAGACCCAAAGCGGCCCGCATACAGGCTTGAGGCTCTCTTTCCCGTCCCGAGTTTCGACGAGGAACACGCCGCCGTGGCCGGTCGAAAAGGTTTTGCCGTAGTCCGTCGTAAAACGCCGGGTCCCGTCGCCCATGTCGGTCCAAGGATTGTTTTCAAACAAGGTTTCGAGATTGATCGCGGCCGCCGCCGGGCTTACACTGGGAGCCGAATCAATGCCTTTGGCCGCTTCGGGCTTCGCGCCCGGGGCGGTTTTTTCTTTCGTCTTCAGGTTGCTCATAGAACCCCCTTCGCAATAAAGAAATCGTTGAAATCGGTCGGCTTGTCGCCACCGGTGAGCGCTTTGAACTGAGCGCGGAGAGCGTCATCGAACTGAGGGAAGAGCACCCGCCCAGCGCTCAGGCGGGCTGCCCGCTCTGCGTGTTCCGCACCGCCGTCACAGTCGCCAAGCACGACCAAATCGGCGCGCGGGCACATTCCGCGCAGGGCCACGGCCGTCGCCGTCATGTTCTGAGCGCACATAGCCGACACGACCGGGAAGCGGCACAGCTGGGAGACGCTCAGGGCCGTCGCCACGCCTTCGGCGACGCCGATGCGTTCGGGCAGGGTTTGACGCAGTTCCAAGCGGATCTTTAAGTCCAGCGGAAGCCAGTACGCGCCCTTTCGAGGTACGCCCGGGAGAAAGAGCTTCCCGCCGTCGCTTCCGATGAATTCAAGTGAGACGGGTGCGAAGCCGGTCGAGGCGATCCCGATGCTCATGGGCACGATGAGAACCGGTCCGGTCATCGGCTTCCCGCTCTTCGGGCTGAAGAGCCTGTAAGTACGTCCATCATCCTCGGGGTAGTGCGACAAGACCGCGTTGATCCGGTCGGCGTCCAAGACGTACAAGGCGCCGTCCGGCTGGACGTGCTTGCGCTCTAGGTAGGGATGCGAGGAGACCGCTTCGGCTTCGCCTAGGATGAGGCCGCAGATAGAGAAGCCGCGTTCACGGCGTCGGCGTTCATCCTCTTCGGCCTCCCGACGGGCTTCCTCGGCCATTCGTTCGCGTTCGGCCTGTTCGGCGGGCGTGAGGCTCCTCCCGTAGTCATCGAACCAGCCGACAAGATCCCCGGTCTTCCAGTTTTGGACCAGTCCGCCGCGGCCGTCCGCAAAGAGCTTTATCCGGCCGTCTCCCCGGCCGTGCGTGTCGTCGCTCAGATTCGCAAGAACCCAGCGACCGGCGACGGGTTGACGGGGAGCGACGCCGACGGCGGCACAAGCGTCCGCAAGAGTGCCGAAGTAGGCACGAGCGCCGAAAGTAGGGGCGGCCTTGTCTTGGCCCCGGCGCTTTTCGCGCAGGCTTTCATGCTTCAACATGGTGTTTCCCTCCTCAGCGTGCGGACCGAAGCCGGTCAGCGACCAACGCAAGGACTACGAGGAGTCCGGACTTCAGGTTGATCGAACTGGAGACCTTCTTTACGTCCGCGTAGAGACCGGCCTTAGAACCAGCCGCGTCGCCGTATTCGTCGAGGAGTGACAGGGCTTCGGCGTCCACGTCGAGCGCGTCGCTCAGCTGGATCATGGTGCTCATGTAGTCCTCAATGGCCTGAGCACCGGCGAGGGCCTTGGGGTCATCCGATTCGGCGGCCTTGAGGAGGTTCACCAACGGATAGCGGTCAGCGACCTCAGGCGCAATGAATGCGAAGAGGGAGGACGGGAGAGGGTTCGCGCGACCGGGCGCGTTGAGGGTGCTACTCATGGTTGGCTCCTAAGTTGCTTTCGAAGAGTCGCCCACCTCCGCCAAGAGGGAGGGCGACGCCGTGCGGGTTGGCGGACCTGAACTTAGGAACAGGCCACCCCGAAGGGTGCCCGCACGGCATCAACCCGCAAAATCGAAGCCATGCGGGCGCAATAAGGCCATGAGTAAGACAACCGCCAAAAAGAAACGCCACGTCCCGAGAGAGGGAGAGCGCGGCGGTCATCCGCCTAAGTTCGAGCGACCCGCCAAGATCGCGGCCCATCGTGCGACGGGCTGAGCGAATCTTAACGCACGCGGCGCCTGCGCCGCAATGTTCCGCCGTATGATCGGACCCGAGGCCGTGGGCGGCTTTCATTCCCGAAGAGTTTGGCGACTGGAGGGAGTGAACGCCGGAAGCGGCCTTTTTCGTGCCAACGGTCATGCGGGGCGCCGTCGATGTGAGGGCTTTCGGTTCGCCCAGAACGTATCTGGTCTTTCGAGCACCGGCGCCGAGAAGCGCAAGAGCGCGGACGGGCTTTGACCTGAGGGCCTCGGGGCGCCTGCGTGAGGCGGACGCCGAAGGGCTGCGGGCCGTCCGGGTGCGCTGGTTGAGGTGAACGGTAGTCATAGCCGTCACCTCAGGCCACGGAACCCAACGCCGACGGACGGGATTCCATCCAAGCGAGAACCTCGGCTTTCTTCCACGCGGTAGCGTGTTCGCCGATTTTGACGGGCGCCGGGAACGTGCCCAGCCGGGAGCGGTCCCAAACCGTACTCTTAGAGAGGCCGGTGAGGGCGACAACGCGGGGGAGTCGGATGAACCCGGGATCCGAGGCGCGGAGGGCCTCAAGGCGTTCGGCGTGTTCGCTGGGAAGCCACGCGGGGAGAGTGGTGTGGTCGGTCATACTTCCTCCTATGGGATTAAGACCTTTCGGCCGGTGCGGGATTGCCTTGGCCGTCGGAGAAAGATTGACACGACGAAAACCAAAGAAAAAGGGTGCACCCTTTCAAAAGCCCAAACCCTGTTTAGGCTTTTGAGAACCCTAAAAAGGGTGAACCCCCTTTCTTGGCGTTGCTAGATATTCAGTTGTTTTGAGCATCAACCCCGATTTTTGGGAACCAATCAAGTACGCTTATTTTTTCTTCTCAGGAAGCCGGAAACGTCGCTTTTTGCCCCGCCCGACCTCGCTCACTTGGGGCAGAACTATGGCGTTGATCGCTC
>NZ_JH604975.1:0-4530 GCF_000250875.1 Sutterella parvirubra YIT 11816
CGAGTGTACCCGTTTGCGAGAAATTCACGATGAATGCGAGCGGTCTAGGATAGCACCGATCGGGCGACTTAGGTAGAAACCCTCGTAATGGGGTACTTTTTGATAGGGCGTACGCATACTCCTCCTCTCCCGGAGCGCTTTCAAAGCTCAAAACCTCCCAAAATCCCTGAGAAATCAGGAATTTTTTCTTGACTTTTTGAGAGCTGTCTACTACAATAATAGTATGCAATTCATCTTGAGAGGGGTTGCCGTGATTGTTGAGAAGGACGGAGTTCGCTACATGCACTCCCGAACCCGGCGCATCGTCAAAGGCTTTGTCTATGAAGGCGAGGACGTCTGGCGTCTTGAGGGCAAGAAGCGGATCTATGTGCGCTCCCAGCGCAAAGGCAAACTCATCGCCATCGAGGGGCATGAAGAGGAGTTCGAGAGCTACGTGTCTCAGAAGAAGCTCCCTCCGGACGAAATCTGTCAGTTGGTGCCGACGGATCCGAAGTACCACCCTCTGAAGAACAAGATCAAAGGCAAGGCCCCCGCCGCTCCGGGCGGGGCGGCGGCCGCCGTGGCCCACGCGGTCCAGGACTTCCGCACGCCCCATCTCGTGCAATACCCGCTTTGGGCCGTGCTCATGGTGATTTTCATGGCCTCCGTCTCCGGCGTGCTTATGGCGGTACAGATCGCCCACTACTGGGCGGCGAACCGGCCGAAACTCGAAAAGATCTTCGGCCCGGAATTCCCGCGCCGCAACATCTCCCATGACACGATTCGAAGAATCCTCATGAATCTCGATGCTTCAGAGGAAGGAAAGTACCTGCGCCACCTTTTCCGAACGCTTCTGAACTTGTGCTTCGGCATGTGGCGCAGCCGCCTGCTTGCTCTGGACGGGCAGGCGTGCCGCTCAAGCAAGAACGAGAAGGGGTGCCCTCACTACACGCTCAGCATCGTGGACTGCGACCTGCGCATCACGTGCGATCAAGTGCAGGTGGGCGAAAAGACGAATGAGATCCCGCAGGGCATTGAAGTCCTCGAATGGCTCGACCTCAACGGAAGCACGGTTTGCGGCGACGCCATGCACTGCCAGCGCAATCTCGTCGACGCCATCATCATGAAGGGCGGCAACTACTGCCTCTCGCTCAAGAGCGGCGCCTACGGGAAGATCTACGAATCCGCCCAGATCCTCGCAGACGTGGTGATCAACGACGACCTCTCGGAAAAGCCGCAACACCGCATCCCCTTCCTCAAGGAGGAGACGTATGACGACGGGCACGGCCGCGTTGAAAAGCGGGCCTACTACGCTCTGCCGGGGTCGCACTTGGAAGGTGCGGAACACTGGACCGGCCTGCACACGGGCACGCTCTTCGTCGTGGATACGGAAAAGACGTACAAGGCCACGAAGGCAACCGGAAGGCAGGCCCGAACGGAAACCAACCGGCGCTTCTTCATCTCGTCCTTCCCGTTCTTCGACAACCCCTACGTCATCAAGCAGGGAATCCGCGCCATTCGCCAAAGATGGGGCATCGAGTCCACGCACTGGGAGATCGACGTCCAGATGCGTCAGGACCTCGTGCAGATGTCGAACGTGATGTACATCCGCGCCCAGCGCATGCTCTCCCGGATCGGCCTCGGCGTCATCAGCCACATGCAGATGAACTTTGAGAAGATTTACGGCACCAACCGGACCTGTCCGTCCGTCGAATCCATGATGATCTACGCCCGGGATCCCGAGCATCTCATCAAGGTTTTCGAAGAGCTGAAGGATGCCGGCGACCTTGATGACCTACTCAAGGCCGAGTCTTGAGGCCGCCGGGGAGTATGCGTACGCTCTACGCGAAGAGCTCCACCGACGCGCCCCGCTTTCGTTCCTCTGAGAAGAAGTCTCAAAAGTTCAAGTTCAGTTCAAATCCTCACTTCTGCCAATCCCACGCCGCGCGGTACGTCGACCCCTTCACCCCCAGCATCGACATGATCGAGGCGTAGAGGTGCTCGTGGGTCACCGACCCCGGCTTCACCGCGTTTTCTTCGGCCTTCGCGCGGATCGCGGCGACGTCGACGCCGAAGTCCTTCGCAAACGAATCCCCCACCCAAACCGTCATCGGGACAGTGGTCTGTTCTTTGGGCGCAATGAGATACGGCGCCCCGTGCAGGAAGAGCCCCCCTTCACCCAGCGATTCCCCATGGTCCGGGACGAAGACCACGGCGCCCGAAGCCTTCCCCTCACGCTCCGCCTTCATCAGAACCTCCATCACGCCCGCGACCGTGCGGTCGGTGGTCAAAACGGAATTGTCGAAGGCGTTCACGATCTGCTCTTTGGGGCAGGACGTCAGATCCGGCTGCCGGCACTCGGGCTTCCAGACCTTGTTTTCTTCCTTCGAGCTCACGTAGTAGGCGGGCCCGTGCTGGCCGTACATGTGGAGGAAGAGCACCGTCGGCTTCGACACGTCGCCCTTCAAGGCGGCCTCCAGCGCCTTCTCGGTCTCCTTCACGAACACCGTATCCAAACATTGCCCGTTGGGGCAGTTCTCCGGATCGGCCTCGACGTCGCGGTTGGGCACCCCCGCACAGGTCCCCTTGCAGCCGGATTGATTGTCGATCCAGAGGACGTTCATGCCGACCCGCTGCAGGAGCCCGGGCAAAGCCTCTTCCGAGATGATGCGTTGACGGTCGTAGTCGGAGCGCCCGATCCGCGCCAACATGCAGGGGAGAGACACGTCGGTCGAGGTGCCGCAGGACGAGACCGCGGGGAAGCTGATGACGCCCTCATCCTTCACCATTTTGGCAAGCAGTGGCGTCGTCTCGCGCCCGTACCCGGAGAGCTGCCAGTTGGCCGCGCGCGTGGTTTCGCCGACCAACACCACGAAGAGGGCGGGCTTCGTGGGCACCACGGTGGCGACGGCGTCCGTGTCCACGATCACGCGCGGACGGTCCGCGTCGGGCGAGGCGTCGTACGTCAACGTCCTCACCGTCGACCAGGCGATGTTGTAGGGGGCGATGAGGTACCGGATCTGCTTTTCCGAGCGCATGACGCCCGAGAACGCCTGGAAGACCGTCATGAAGGCCGCCATGCCGAGCGCGATCCCGGCCAAGGTGAGCCCGGCCGTCTTCACCGTGCGCGTCACGACCCGGCGGGACTTCGATTCCGAGTGCGCCTCGGGGTGACATTCGATCAGAAGCCCCACGAAGGCGGCCGGCACGAACGCGACCGTCCAGAGAAGCACTGTCCTCAGGCCAAAGTAGGCGGAGGCTTCGCGAACGTCCGTCGCGATGAAGTTCCTCACCATGTCGGGCGTGAAGATCGTCGCGTAGATCGTTGACGCGACGAACGCCGTGGCGCCGAGCGCCGCGAAGAGAATGAGGAGCGTCCTGAAGACCACCTTCGGCAGTGCCGACAAAAGCGACAGGAGCCCGACCGTCAGGCACCAGAGCCCGACGCCCGCGCCGATCGTCACGCCGAAGCGGATGTGCTCCGGGTTGATGATGCCCTCGTGCGCCGTCAGTTCGTTCCCCAGCATCAGGGCCTTCAAAAAGGGCGCCGAATAGACGAACGTCCACCACGCGGCCGTGAAGAGAATCCCCGCCCACCAGGCGACCGGCATCGTGAAGGCGCTCTTCAAGCGCCCGAGGATGCGGTCACGGTCGAAGAAGAGGGCGTAGAGGAGCGCGCAGAGGAGCCAGTCGATCAACGCGGTCGCGATGTTGTGCTGCAAAAAGTGCGCGCCCTGCATCATGCGGGCGACGCCGGTGGCCACCCCCACCACGAGCGCGAACATCAGCGCCCAGCGGGCGTGGCGCGCCGCCGAACACGTCCCGTCGCGGAGCGCGAACCAGAGCGCCAACATGCAGAACCCCGTCCCGGCGTGGCCCGCGGGCCAGCAGTTCCCCGGCTGCCCGAAGAGGCTGAAGGTGGGGTCGCGCACGGGCTGATCGCCCCCGAACGCCCGCACGTTCCAGGGGCAGGCGACGCCCGTGGTGTCCTTCAACCACCAGACGAGGATCACGGCCCCGAGCATCGCCAGCACCGCGTAC
This sequence comes from Sutterella parvirubra YIT 11816, assembly GCF_000250875.1. GTDB lineage: Bacteria > Pseudomonadota > Gammaproteobacteria > Burkholderiales > Burkholderiaceae_F > Sutterella > Sutterella parvirubra. The sequence goes on from NZ_JH604975.1 coordinate 4,021, forward strand.
AAGGTCCGGGCGCGGGCGTGGTTGGTGAGGAGCGGGCAGTCCTTCCGGCGCATCCGGGCGTCCCAGCCGAGTAGCCCGATCAAGGCGAGCGCGATCACGATCGGCACCGCCTTCATCGCCTTGTGCATGACGGTCGACATGAAGGGCACGCGGTGCCAGGGCCAGGCGTCCGCCGCGCGGTCGTAAAAGAGCGACTGCACGGCGAGGTCGAGCCCGTGCGGGGGCACGAGGACCAAAAGGAAGAGCAGCACCGCAGGAATGAGGAGCACGGTCCGCGCGTTCCAGGGCCGCACGGGGATCTTGTGGGAGTTGAAGACGTCCATGGCTTTGATCGGCTTCTTATGGTTGGGTAGGGGTTGGTGTCTGAGCTGTCGGAAGCGGAGCGCTTGGGGCTCCTTTCCCGGGTTTTCAGGGCTTATTCGGGTTGTTCGGGTTTTCGGTTGTTGTTCGGCTTTCTTGGCGCTTGCCGTCGTCAAAAATCCCGTCCGCGAGCCTCCCCCGCGGCGCACC
>NZ_JH604975.1:4573-5233 GCF_000250875.1 Sutterella parvirubra YIT 11816
CCCGCGGCGCACCGCCAGTCCTCGAACTCCGGCGCGCCGCGGGGGAAGTGTCCGCAGGGGGCTTTTGACGGCCTGCGTCAAAAATCAAAGCGGGGGAGGCACCCCGGAAACGCCCGACCGCCGGAGAATCCGGGGGACGGGGTGTCGGATGCCCCCTCCGCACGATCCGAAGTTTTTCCCCCGCGGGTGAAAGCCCCGTCAACGGGGCGTGAAATCGACGTCAAACGTCTTGAGAGCGGGCACGGGCCGGGCGAATTTCGTTTTTCCCGGGTGAAATCCGGGGCAAAATGCCAAGGAACCCGGCGCGGACCGACCGTGGCTTTTGTTTTCTCTTCGGTGTGCTTGTCCGCTCGGCCCGCGCCCGGGACGCCATCGAACGCCTCCAAGCGCCTCGGAGGGGCCGACGCGCGCCCGCAGGTTTTGACGCCGGGGCCGCGACAGTCGAAGCGACAACCCGGGAACCCCGAAACCCGAAACCCGAACCCGACATTCGATTCACCCCGCGGACCCCGAACCGAACCCCCGAACCCGAACCCAACACCCGAACCACAAACCACACCCAGGAATCACCCGCAAGATGCCCATCAAGATTCTTCTGGTCGACGACAACGTCGACATCCTCGTGAACGTGCGCGACTACTTTGAAATGCGCGGCTGGAC
>NZ_JH604975.1:5317-12459 GCF_000250875.1 Sutterella parvirubra YIT 11816
CGACGACGGGGACGGCGGCGGTCGAGCGCCTGGAGCGCGCCGCGGGGTTCGACCTGATCGTTTTGGACGTGGGTCTTCCCGACGTCGACGGCGTGGCGCTCTGCAGGAGTCTCAGAAGCCGGGGGATGAAGATCCCGGTTCTGATGCTGACGGCCCGCGACGCCATCGAAGACCGCGTGGCGGGGTTGACGGGAGGCGCCGACGACTACGTCGTGAAGCCCTTCAGCCTGAGGGAACTTGCGGCGCGCATCGAGGCGCTCCTCAGGCGCGCCTTCGGGGGCTCCACCGACCGCCTCAAGGTGGGCGATTTGGTTTACGATTTGAACGCCGAGCGCGTCTCGCGCGGGGGCGTGGTGATTAAGCTCAATCCCACCTGCCGGAGGCTTTTGAAGATGCTGATGCTCCGGAGCCCCGCCGTCGTCGAGCGCGCCGTCATCGAAGAGCGCATCTGGGCGGGCCGACCGCCCGCCACGGATTCGCTCCGCAGCAACCTCTATCTTCTCCGCCAGGCGGTCGACAAGCCCTTCCCGAAGGCGCTCATCCGCACGCACCCGGGCCTCGGGTGGTCGATCTCGGACGAAGAGGACTGAGCGCCGCCCGCCCGAAACACCGTCAACGATTAGGAGCCGTCCCAGCCCATGCCCCGATCGCTTCGGCCGCTCGCGCACCTCTGGGGGCGCATCGGCCTCCGGGGGCGAATTCTCCTCGCCTTCGTCCTCCTCATGACCGTCACGGCCCTCGCTTACGCCTGGGCCGTGATTCGCGTCGTCGAATTCACCGAAGAAGAGCTGATGACCCGCGGGATGACGGACGAGTCGGTGCGCGTCGAGCAGGTGCTGGCGCGCGGCCGCACGCCGAAACTCCAGGACGGGTGGGCGCTCTATCTGGACCCGGTGCCCGGTCCCGCCGGCGACCGCTGGCGCGAGACCACGGTCCCGCCGATGCCTGAAGCCTTCCGGGAGGCGCACGACGGCTTCTCCGAGCTGCTCGACCCCCCGGCCTTCCTCTACAAGCGCACGGTGGTGGCCGGCGTCATCGCGGTGACGCTCGACCAAGCGCGCTTCGAGGCGCAGGAAATCTGGATCATGCGCTTCACGTGGGCGAGCGTCTTCGTGGTGCTCGCGGTCTCGCTCGTCGTGGGCGGGCTCCTGGCCGCGGCCGTGCTCTCTCCCATTGAACGCTTGAGCTGGGCCGTGCGCCGACAGGTGGGCGCGAAGAAGTACGTCCCCTTGGCGGCCGACGTCTCGAACGACGAAGTGGGGCAGTTGGCGCGCCTCTGCGACCGCGCGATGCGGGAGCTCTATGAGGCTTTGGACCGTGAGAAGGCCTTCACCAGGGACGTGAGCCATGAACTGCGCACGCCCTTGACCGTCATCGAAACCTCGGGTGAGCTTCTCAGCATGGCCGACTTGTCCGAGCGCGAGCGCCGCCACGTCGAGAGAATCCGCACGAACGCCCGCGCGATGGGCGAGATGATCGACCTCTTTCTGGAGCTCGCCCGCACCGAGGGTCCGGCGCTCTCAACGAACCGCGGGGCGGAGGCGACCGAAGTCGTCGACGCCGTGCAGGAAGCGTGGGAGCCCCGCGCCCGCGCGAAGAACCTCCGGCTCGAACTCTTCGAAACCGCCGCGCTTCCCCACCGGAAGGGCGAGAACCTCTTGGAAGGCAAGCGCTTCCCGGCGCGCCACCTGATGACCGTGCTCGGGAACCTCGTGAAGAACGCCGTGCGGTACACGGAGAAGGGCATGGTGCTCGTGGCCGTCACCGACACCGGGCTCGCCGTCGCGGACACGGGGCCCGGGCTCGGCAAAGACGAAGCCGCCCGGATCTTCGACCCGATGATGCGCGGCGCCGCCGCGCGGACCCAGGAGGAAAAGAAGGGGGCGTCCCCCGTCGCGCCCGGGAACATCCGCACCGAAGGTTTGGGGCTCGGGCTCGCCATCGCGATGAAGGTCGCGGAGCGCTGCGGGTGGGGGCTCACGGTCGCCGACCCCGAGAAGTGGGCCGAAGCCAACCCCGAGGCCGCGGCGGTCCTGAGGGAAGCTTCGGACGGGCACATCGGGGCGGTCTTCGAGATCGAACTCGTCAAGGTCGCGAAGGTCGAGCGTTTGGACCGGAAGACCGAGATCATCTGATCGGGGTTGACCGCGTTGAACCCCTCCGAACCCAACCCGGAGAGAAGGCTCCGGCGGCGCGTCCCCGGGGCCTTCGGCGTCTTCGCCTTCTTCACCGTTTTCGGCGTCCTCTTCAGCGTCGTCTTCCCGATCGGGAAGAGGTCGACGGGCCCGCAGGCGTCGCGCTTTGTCGTTTTCGGCACATGCGCCGCGGGCGCATCGGTTTCGTTTTCCGTCGTTTCCGCCCGACATGTCGGGATTGTTGCTCGGCGGCATTGGTTCAGTGAAAACCGCCCCGGAAACCTCCGGTAACGGTGCGGCACTAAGGTCGCTGAGGAGAGCGCACCGCCCGCGTTTTCTAACCCCAGGATGCCCCATTTCGCTAAGACACCTGACATGAGGCCTTCCGCGGCAATCGTTGCTCACAAAGGATAGGGCGGAAATTGACGACGACCGCCGAATACGGCGGAGTGGAGACCGAAAAGGATTTGTCCGCGTTCTACTTTACGATTTGTCCGGACTCTACTGTACGTTTTGTCCGGACTCCGCCGGGGGGAAATCTCCTCAGACGACCCCCAACGCCGCCGCCCCGGCCCGCAGCGCCGCGTAGGCCGCGATCGATCCCACGACGGTCACCGGCAGATTCGTCTTCTTCGCGAGCACCACGGTGACCAAAAGCGCCCCCAGCATCACGGGGTCCCGCGTCATGAAGGCGGGCGCGACGATCGCCGCCATCACGCAGCCGGGGCTCGCCTTCAAGACCGCCTCGAAGCGGGGCGAGACCTCGCGGTTCCGGAGAATGAGCCATCCGATGACGCGCGTCGAATAGGTGGCGGCGAGCATCCCCAGCATCGTGATGAATTCGAGCTGGTTGGGCCACCCGAGGTTCTGGATCCATTCCGTCATCGCGCGGCCTCCTGGTTTTGGTCCTTCGTCCCGTTGTTCTTCTCAAGTTCCGCGATCAGCGCCGCATCGGCCTCGCGTTCGGCCTCACGCTCCGCTTCGGTTTCAGCCTGTGCCTGCGCCTTCTCGGGCGTCGTGAACCACACCCAGGCGAGCCCGCAGAGGGTCGCCAAAAGGACGCACCAGTGGGGCGGCAGCACGAGGCTCGTCACCGCCGCCGCCACCGCGGAAATCACGATGGGGTGGCACTTTCTCACCCCCGGCCACATCATGGCGAGGAGCGAGAGGAAGGTCGCGGGAAACGCCATCTGCACGCCCCAGTGGGAGAGGTCCCCGAGGTCGCTTCCCAACCAGGCGCCCGCCGCCGCGGACAAGGCCCAGCAGGACCAGAACATCAAGCCCACGGCGACATAAAACGGCAGCGACAGGAGTTCACGGGCGGGCACGCCCGCTTCCGACCTCCGCTTGATGTCGGCGCTCCCGATCGCCCAAACCTCGTCGCACATCAGAAAGTAGATGAAGGCGTTCGTTTTGGCGGGGAGGTGCCGCGCGTAGAGCGACAACGACGCCCCCATCACGATGTGGCGCGAGTTGATGAGCCACGTCGTCAGCCACACGACTAACATCGGGGGCGCGGCGCTCCAGAGCGCCACGGCCGCGAATTCGCTCCCGCCCGCGTAGTTGATACTGGTCATCATCCAGATGGAGAGCGGCGTCATGCCCTTGCGCCCGGCCTCCACTCCCAGGATGAACCCGAGCGGCAGGCACCCGCTCAGGACGGGAAGGCCCGTGCGGATGCCGCGGAAGAATTCCGACGCGGCGGAAGGCTTCGAAGGTGTCACGGACTCGGACGAGGAGGGCGTCGGCGGCGTTGCCGCCGGCGGCGCTTGGTGAGGGACGTGTTCGTCGGACATGGGCTTTCTTTCTCTCTTCTTCTTCTTCGGGGGCCGCTCTGGAGTCGGCTCTTGCGGCGGCCCCAAAGCGTGCGGATCATCCATTCTCGCCCAGGGGAGCGGGTTCGCGCCTAAGGTGAACACCTCATCCCCGCTGACCCCTTCGCGGCGGCCGATGCGGTTCGTGTCGGCCGATGCGGAAAAACGGTATGGAGGGTCCGCAGGCCGCAGGTCTATACTTCACGCCCAAGACCAAAAGGCTTGCCCGATCCTATCGGGCGCTTCCCGGAGCGCCTTGGCGGGGCGCATCTCCCGAGCGCTTTCCGGAAAATTCTCCCAACCGCATTTCTCCCGCGACCTCATGCCGACCCCCAGCATCCCGACCGCGCCGATCCGCCGTCCCGTCGACGGCGCCGCCGTACTGACCGCCGTCGTTCTCTGCTTCATCTGGGGGCTCCAACAGGTCGCGATCAAGGCGGCGGGGCTCGAAGTCTCGCCCATGATGCAGGTCTCGATCCGCTCGGGCGTCGCGGCGGCGCTCGTGCTCCTCTGGAACAGGTACGTTCTCAAAGAGACCTGGAACACCGTCGTGAAGCCCTTCCACGGGTTCCTCACCGGGCTCGGCTTCACCGGGGAATTCCTCTTCGTCGCCGAAGGCCTCCGCTTCACCTCCGCTTCGCACATGGCGGTGCTCCTCTACACGGCGCCGCTCTTCGCCGCCGTGATCCTCGCGGTGAAGCTCCCTGAGGAGCGGCTCTCCAAAGTTCAATGGGCGGGCGTCGCCTGCGCCTTCATCGGGATCGTGACGGCGTTCGGGGTTCCCGCTTTGATGAATTCCGCCGACTCGGGGCTCCCTGAAGAGTGGATCCTCGGGGACGTTCTCGGCCTCCTGGGCGGCCTCTCCTGGGGGCTGACGACGGTGGCGATCCGCACGACCACGATGAACCACGCGGTGTCGTCGCAGATGCTCTTCTGGCAGCTGGCCGTCGCCTTTGCGATCCTATTTCCCCTGGGGCTTTTGACGGGCGAAAACAAGTTCGAGCCGGAGCTGATCGGCTGGTCGAGCCTGATCTTCCAAACCTTGATCGTGAGCTTCGGGAGCTACCTCGTCTGGTGCGGGATGCTGAGGAAGTACCTCGCCGCGAGGCTCGGCGTCCTCGCCTTCATGACGCCGCTCTTCGGCGTCGCCATGGGCGTGGTGCTCCTGGGCGAATCGATCGACGTGTGGTTCGTGATCGGAGCGGTGCTGGTGCTCCTCGGACTCGTGACGGTGCAGGGGAGCGGCGTTCTGAAGTCCGCCGTGAAGCGCCGGAGCTGAGGGGCAGGGAGCCGCGGTTGAGGCTGAGCGCAGCCCCGGCCGCCTGTCATCCAAAATTCACGAAACCGTCAGCCCCTCGACACATCGCCCGGGCAGAATGCACCTCGAGCCGAACGGATGAGGCGCGTGAGACCGGTGACGGAACCCCGGAGATCGCGGTGAAGCCGGGAGGGCTCAAGGAACACTGAATCCGACGCTTAACGATTCGGTTGTTCGGTCTGCGAAGAGGTCGTCGGCGCTGAGCCCGCGGCCTCGATTTTTATCGGCGGCCCGGTGAGGGCAGAGGGCAAAGCGCGACGGCGCGGTCTCATGAGAAAGCTCGGGATGGGGTGAAACGGTGCGGCGGCACCGCCTCGAATAGGCACTTTCGCCTAGGCGACCTCCCAAGGTGAGGCGTAGGATGGTTGTTCGTGCCGCCGTTCGGACCCCGTATAGCTTCGGGGCCGAAAGCGCCGCACGCGATCCAACCCCGCGACCACTCCCAAGAGGACCATCATGCACTTCGACGTTCCCGAGACCGATCTCATCCGCTGGCGCCGACATCTCCACGAGCATCCCGAGCTCGCCTACCGCGAAGAGGCGACGTCCGCCTACGTCGAAGAAGAGCTCCGCGCCATCGGCGTCGACGGGATCGAGCGCCCGGTGAAGACCTCGTTGGTCGCGTGGGTCAAGGGGACGAAGCCCACGGACAAGCCCACGAAGACCGTCGCGCTTCGCTGCGACCTCGACGCGCTTCCCGTCGAAGAGGCCTCGGACCTTCCGTTCAAATCCAAGAACCCCGGCGTCTCCCACGTCTGCGGGCATGACGCCCACATGGCGATGATGCTCGCGACCGCAAAGGTCTTGGCCCAACACCGCGACGCCTTCTCGGGGACCGTGAAGTTCTTCTTCCAGCACGCCGAAGAGCAGATCCCGGGCGGCGCCGCCGATATGGTGGCGGCGGGCGTCATGGAAGGCGTCGACGCCGTCGTGGGACTTCACGTCTGGAACGCGAAGACCGGCACGATTTTGGTCGCGACCGACAGGCAGGCCTCGACCGCATCGGACTCGGCCGTGATCCGCATCGAAGGGTGCGGCGCGCACGGGTCCGCTCCGCACACCGGGATCGATCCGATCCTCGTGGGCGCGGAGATCGTGCAGGCCCTCCACACGATCGTCTCCCGGAACATCAACCCCGAACACTTCGCCGTCGTCTCGCCCACGATCTTCCGCGCGGGGACCGTGGTGAACGTCATCCCGCAGACGGCTGAAATCGGGCTCAACACCCGCACGAAGGATCCCGAAGACAGGAAGCTCATCAAGGAGCGCATCTTCACGATCTGCGAGTCGGTCGCGAAGGCCCACGGCGCGAAGGTCGAGGTCGAGTGGGAACAGGGGTACGCCGCGATCGAGCAGTCCGACGACATGATCAACCGCGCGCTTCGGGTCTGCCGCGAGACCCTGGGTGAGGAGAACGTCGGCACCTGGCACGGCATGAGCGCGAGCGAGGACTTCTCGGCCTTCTCGGCGGAAGCCCCCGGCGTCTACCTGATCCTGGGCTGCGGGAGCGCCGAGGAGGGGTGCCCGTACTCGAATCACCATCCGTCCTTCCGCGTGCGCGAGGAGGCGCTGCCCGTCGGCGTGCGGGTGGAGGTTGCGATGGCGCTCGACTATCTCAACGGCTGAGCGTTGGGAACGTGGTGACGAAGAGGCGGCCGATCCTTCGGAAAGGCCGCCTTTTCACGTGCTGGAAGAGGGAGGATCTTCTGCTTTCTATCGGGATTCGATGGCAGGCAAAACCAACAGTCCGTTTCAGATTGAAGGTACGAAAGTTGCGTTGCAATGCATTGCGTTGTATGCGTTTTGTTATACAATGACCAAACAGGAAAGGTCGTTTAGGAGGAACTTATGGCGAACACCACCATCAGCATTCGC
>NZ_JH604976.1 GCF_000250875.1 Sutterella parvirubra YIT 11816
TGCAGAAAGTCCTGCCGAACCCGCTTGACGCGGCGGTTGATCCGCGCGAGACGCAGACGGGCCTTCTCGCGGTTCTTGCTTCCCTTCTGTCGCCGGGAAAGCGTCCGACTCGCCTTCCGAACCTTCTTCAAAGCCTTCTTGAGCGGCTTCGGCGCGTAGACCTTCACCTTGTTCGAATCCGTGAAGAAGGCGTCAAGCCCCATGTCGTCGGCGGTCACCAAGTTTTCCTTCACTTCCTTTAGGGGTTCAGGTGCCGCAAGGCCGTCCTCAAAGAGGATCGAGGCGAAGAAATCTCCACAGCAGTCCATCGAGAGCGTGATGCTTTTCACCTTCCCGGTGACGGGGCGGTGGATGACGGCCTTGATGGCGGAAAGCTTCGGAACCTTGATCCAGTTCTCGCCCACGGAGACGTTCGTGCAGTGGTAGCTCGACTGCTCGCCCCGTCGGGACTTGAAGTGCGGGAATCCGGTCCTTCCGGCAAAGAAGCCGTCGAAAGCCTTCTTCAGATGACGAAGACCTTCTTGAAGCGCCATGCTGTCGTACTCGGCGAGCCAGCCGTACTTCTTCGACTTCTTGGCTATTGGGAGGAGCTTCTTGAGGTCATGGATTGGATCAAGATTCCTGCCCTTGGCTTTGTAGTAGTGCTTCTTGAG
>NZ_JH604977.1 GCF_000250875.1 Sutterella parvirubra YIT 11816
GTCGAACCTCTTCCGTGAAGAGGTTCCTAAGATTGATTTATTGGGGGTACTATTGGGGGTAAAACTGTTTGGCACCTTATCTTTCCTAGTGCCGCAAGGTGGTTTGATTGCTTCCCCCGCAACCAATTAAAGGTCCCGTACCGCAAAGGCGGTGCGGGACTTTTTCTTTGTCCGTAGGAAAGCTGAGGACTCGAGCCGGAGACGCCGCTCTTGGTAATTCGCAGGATGTTGCGCGTAAAGGCCTCCAGCGCTTGATTTTATTGAGGGCACTATTGAGGGTACGCAGTTGGGTTTTCATTTGCCCCCAATAGATTGCGTACCGTCAGCCCATCACAGACCGGGACTGCGTCAATCTCCCGCCGACCGCACGGTCGCGTACCTCCCGGGCCCCTCCTCCCTCATTTCCCACCGCTTCATTCTCCTTTTCCGCCGGTCGATTCGACCGCCCGCCTTGATTAGAATGAGCGCCTGCGGCGTGCCTCGACGCGATTAAGCGCACCCCGCCGCCCGTTTCCCAACCCCGCACCCCGCTCAGCCCGAACACCCAAGGAAGATCATGTCCGTCTCCCCCATGTCCATCGACACGCCCGTCCGGCCCGCCTTTTGGAACGTTCCGATTTGGGGCGAGATCGGCGTCTACGTTTTGGGGCTTCTCGCCGTCGCGCTCTGCGCCTGGGGCGTTTGGAAGCAGTGGAAGATCTGGACCGCGGGTCGAGCCATCGAAAAGGACCCCGCCCGCGTGAGGCGCGCGGCGGACGCGGTCATGCAGAAGCGCGTCGTCGAAACGAAGGCGGGGCGCGTGCACGCGATGTTGGTCGTCGGCTTCTTCCTTCTCTTTCTCGGCACCGCCACCGCGACGCTCGACTGGGACGTGGGACACTACGTCTTCGGGCAGCAGTTCCTCCGGGGTTCGGTCTACCTCGCCTACAAGCTCATCCTCGACATCGCCGGCGTGGCGGTGCTCCTCGCCTTGGGGCTCGGCGCCTGGCGCCGTTGGAAGAGCGACACCCTTGAGCGCAGCACCCGCTTCGTCTGCGTCTACGCGTCGCTCGCCCTCATCGTCATTTCGGGCTACGTCGTCGAGGCGCTCCGCCTCGCCGTGCAGCAGCCCGCCTGGTCCTCGTTTTCTCCGGTCGGCCACCTCCTGGCGCAGGGCTTGATCGGCTTCGGCCCTGCGGCGTTGGAAGCCGCCCACGTCGTCCTTTGGGTCGCGCACGGCATCGCCGCGCTAGCCTTCATCGCCGCCATCCCTCTCACCTTCTACGGGCACCTCTACCGTCAGCCGCTCGCCGCGGCGATGAGGAAGGCCGACGCCCCCGGGACGCTCGCCCCCATCGCCGACATTGAAGAGCAGGAAACGTTCGGGCTCTCCGCCATCGAGCAGCTGAAGCCCGAAGAGCGCATCCAGTTGGCGGGCTGCGTCGAATGCGGCCGCTGCGACGACGTCTGCCCCGCGGTGCGCGCCGGGACGCCCCTGAAGCCCCGCACGATCATCATGAAGCTCCGTTCGCGCGCCGAGGCGCGCGAGCGGGGCCTCACGGACGAGAAGACCCTCGTGGGCGACGTCGTCACCCACGACGAACTCTTCTCCTGCACGACCTGCGGCGCCTGCGCGCGGGCGTGCCCCGCTGAAATCCAGACGCCCGACTTCATCGTCGCGATGCGTCGACATCTGGCGTTGGAACAAGGCGAATTCCCGGAAGGCGCCGCCGCGGCGTTGGAGAACACCGCCTCCGTCGGGAACCCCTGGGGGATGGATCCGTACGAGCGCATGGACTGGGCGAAGGACCTGGACGTCCCGCTTGCCGAACCCGGGAAGAAGGTCGACGTCCTCTACTGGGTCGGCTGCGCCGCGAGCTACGACCGGCGTGCGCGCCGCATCGCCCGCGCGATGGTGAAAATCTTCCGCGCGGCCGGCGTCGACTTCGCGGTGATGCCCGAAGAGCGCTGCCACGGCGAATTCGCCCGCCGCTTGGGCGAGGAGTACCTCTATCAGACGGCCGCACAGGAAAACCTCGAAGCCTTCGCCGGCTACGACTTCAACCGGATCGTCGCGGCCTGCCCGCACTGCTTCCATACGCTCAAAAACGAATATCCGCTTCTTAAAGCCTTCTCGGAATTGGAGATGGGTGAGCGTTGGAAGGCGGTCGACCATGCGACCTTCATCCGTGAACTGATCGACGCGGGGCGGCTTCCCCTCACGAACGCCGAAGCCCTCGAAACGCTCGCGACGGTCTATCACGACCCCTGCTACCTCGCGCGCCACAACGGCATCACCGAAGCCCCGCGCCGGGTCTTGGACGGCGTTTTGGGCACCCACACCGAGCCCGTTGAGACGGGTGAGAAGGCCCTTTGCTGCGGCGCCGGGGGCGGCCAGATCTGGTGCGAAACCCGTGCGCCCAAGCCCGTCAACGTGATCCGCCTCGATGCGCTCAAAGCCACCGGTGCAAAGCGCATCGCCGTCTCGTGCCCGCACTGCCTCACCATGCTGGAGAGCGCCAAGGCGACGGCGCGGGACGATGCAACCCGCGTGGAGGACATCGCGGAAATCGTCGCGGCCGCACTGACGGAACGGGCGGAACCGGCGGAAGGGGTGGGATCCGAACCTGCGGAATGATCCGACCGTTTACGGGTGCATGAGGTGCGGTGCCGGCCGAGGCCCGCACCGGAAGCCCTTTATGGCCGTCAATGAAAAGGCCCTTTCGGATCTCACCGGAAGGGCCTTTCGTCATGCCGGGGATTCACGCGTCGCCGGGAGTCGGGACATGCGGGCTGCTCGTGAAGTTCGTGCGGTTCGGGAGCTCAGAAGAGTTCGTACGGCCGCACCGACGGGAAGTTCTGATTGAAGCGGGGCTCCGTTTCCACGAACGCCCTCATCGTCTTCATGTCTTCAGCGCGGCGGCCGTTGTCGGGGCTGTCCAGAACGACCATGACGAGACGGCGCTCGCCCACTTCGCTCTGCACCACCATGCAGCGCCCGGCCGCGGTGGTGAAGCCCGTCTTCTGGATCCCGATCCGCCAGGAGGGGTCGCCGATCAGGCGGTTCGTCGTCTGCATGTTGAGCCAGCGCTTTCCCGCCTTCAACTTCGCGACCGGTGCGGTCGACGCCTCACGGATCTCGCTGTAGGCGTAGACCGCGTTGACGAGCTTCCCCAAATCGCGGGCGGTCGAGTGGTTGCGGTTGTCGAGCCCGGTCGGGTCGGCGAAGACCGAATCCGTCATGCCGAGTTCCGCGGCCCTCGCGTTCATCTCGCGCACAAACGCCTTCTTGCCGCCCGGGAACGTCCTCGCCAAGGCGTGCGCCGCACGGTTGTCGCTCGACATCAGCGCGGCCTGAAGCACCGCGGTGCGCGTCAGCACCATGCCGCTCTTCAGTTTCGAGCTCGCGTTGCTCCGCACGTAGTCTTCGCGGGAGATCTTGATCTTTTCGTCGAGCGGGAGACCGCTCTCGGCGATCACCAGGGCCGTCATCAGCTTCGTGACAGAGGCGATGGGAAGCGCCACGTCGGCGTTCTTGAGGACGAGCTCTTCGCCCGTATCCTGATCCAAGACGTACGCAACGGAGCTCGAAAGCGACAACGGATAGTCCGTCTCGCGAAGCCCGGCCTGGGTCGCGTCGGACGGCCGCCAGCCCGTACGGAGCGTCTTGCGGCCGCGCGCCTTCGTGCGGGTGGCTTTCGCCGTCGTTTTTGCCGTACTCTTTGCCGCGGCCTTCTTGGCGGACGACTTGGCCGTCTTGGACGCGACCGCCTTCTTGGCGGTCGTCTTCTGCGCGGAGGTCTTCTTCGCCGTCGCCTTCCCCGTCGAAGGCTTTGCCTTCGTCGGGGTCGCCTTGGCCTTCGCCTTCTGATCCGCCTTCGCGGTCACCGCCGAGGCGTGCGCGGGCGCTGCGCCCAAAAGCGGCGCGCCCGACGTCCAGGAGAGGACGGAAACGAGCGCGAGCGCGGCGAAGGTCTTTCGGAAGACGTGCGGGATGAGCGGCGGAGTCGTCACGATGCGGCCAAGAGACGAGGGGTTGAAGACGCGAATACCCCGATATTTTAAGGTTATCGGACCGGCCCCTCGTCGTTGGAACGCCAAAAAATTACAAGTGGATTCCGCCGTCCACCGCGGTTTTCTGACGTTCACGGCCGCTCTTAGGACTAGTAAGGGAATAACGTGTAA
>NZ_JH604978.1 GCF_000250875.1 Sutterella parvirubra YIT 11816
CGTGTACCCGTTTGAGAGAAATTCACGTCAGAGCTCTCTTCTAAAGCAATTTTTCGAAAACACCTTCATTGCAGAAATTCTTGCGTTTTTTGCGAAATTTGCGTATCATTGAGCCTAATCGTACATGATCAGGGGTTTCGAAATCGTCTCCGGACGAGCTGAAATCCCCTAAAGTCAAGATTGACTCCGTCGCCTGTCCATTGGACATACGGAGCGAGAGCGGACCTTCGGGTCCGCTTTCATTTTCTGGGCTGTTCACCCACTCTTGCGAAACCGCATCGTCTCATGTAAGATTAACCTCCTGCGAAACGCGGGCGTCGTATAACGGCTATTACCTCAGCTTCCCAAGCTGATGACGAGGGTTCGACTCCCTTCGCCCGCTCCAAACTTTTCGCAACTGATGACCTCGCGAGCTCGTCTCGGCGAGGTTTTTTCGTTTCAGCGCGCTATGATGCGCTCACCGCAACCGAACCACCGAGGTCTTCATGGCTACGCAACGTCTCATCACGCTCGACACCGAAACGACAGGCCTCGAAGCTCAGGGCGGCGACCGCATCATCGAGATCGGCTGCGTCGCGCTCGACGGTCGACTCCTCACGAACCGCCCGGAAGACCGCCTTCAGCTCTACATCAACCCGGAGCGTGAAGTCCCTGCGGACGCCATCGAAGTCCACGGCATCACGAACGAGTTCCTCGCGGACAAGCCGAAATTCGCCGAGATCGTCGATCAGTTCCTCGCGTTTGTGAACGGCGGCACGCTGATCATCCACAACGCTGCGTTCGACACGGGCTTTCTTGACGCCGAGCTGGAGCGCTGCGGGCGCGGCAAAATCAGCGACTACTGCGAGGTGATCGACACGATCAAGCTCGCGAAGCAGCTTCTTCCCGGTCGCGCGGTGAGTCTCGCGAGCCTCTGCCGATACTACGAAATCGACGACTCTGCCCGTACGTACCACGGCGCGCTTTTGGACGCGCAGCTCCTCGCCGAGGTCTACCAGTCGCTGACTCGCGGTCAGGACACGTTCGAGCTTCTCAACGTCGACGCGGACAACCTCCCGCCCATTCCGCCCTTCGAGGCTTTCGTCATCACGAAGGCGACGGACGAGGAAATCGCCGAGCACAACCGCATCCTCGACATTGCAGAAAAGAAGTGCAAGGGCATTTCGATCTGGCGCAAAGGCACCGAAGCCGACACTTCCGAGGCCTCAACCGAAGCCAACTAAACCCCCGAAAAAGTCGACAAAATCCCGACAAATCTCTTTGATTTGTCGGGATTTTTCTTTTTCGTCGCAACCAAACCGAAAACGACTAGGAGATTCTGCTTAGTCCTCCCGACCGCGCTCAAAAAAGCGTTTTCGGCTGATTTTGGGCCTCGCCGCAGGCATTAGGATGCACCTGTCCAAAAACAATCGTTGAGCCTGCGCGCGCCCACGCTTTCACCGCGCGGCCTCAGCACCCCTCAGTTCCGGAGCCCAACATGTTCAAGAAATTCGCCTTCGCCGCCTGCGCAGCCGTTGCGTTCACAGCCACGCTTTCCTCCGCCGCTCTTGCACGCGATCTGCTTCGCGTCGGTACGGAACCGACCTTCGCGCCGTTTGAGTTCTTGGACACCGAAACGAAGCAGTACTCCGGCTTCGACATGGACCTGATCCGCGCGGTTGCGGACAAGGCGGGCTACGACGTCGAAATTCTCAACATGGGCTTCGACGCCCTGATCCCGGCTCTGAAGACGAAGACGATCGATGTGATCGCCGCCGGCCTTTCGATCACCGAAGAACGCGCCAAGCGCGTCGACTTCACGAAGCCCTACTACACGAGCGGCATTTCGATGATCGTCCGCCAGGCCGATGCCAAAAAGTTCGCGACGTTCGCGAACCTTGAAGGCCAGCGCCTTGCGGTCCAGATCGGCACGACCGGCGCCGACTACGCGAAGGGCATCAAGAACGCGAAGGTTCAGAGCTTCAACACGACGAGCGAAGCGTTCCTCGATCTCCAGTCCGGCAACGCCGCCGCGGTCGTGATGGACCGTCCGGTGCTCGCCTACTTCCTGAAGACCCAGCCTAAGGCGGGCAAGTCGCTGAAGCTCCAGCCCGAAATCATGGATGCGCAGAGCTACGGTTTCGCCGTCGACAAGGGCAACACCGAGCTTCTCAACAAGCTCAACAAGGCCTACGACGAACTCGTTGCGTCGGGCGAAGCGAAGAAGATCCACGACAAGTGGTTCGCTGAATAATTCATCGGCTCGGAACCGAACCGGCCTCATTCCGAGGCCGGTTTTTTACAGAATTCGTCTTTAAAAGCGTAGACTGACGACGCTGCGCGCTTTTCCCCACACCCACGCCTTCGCGCAGCGATAAAAATTAGAGGAACACAACGAATGGAATTCGACATCAGCCTGGTCTCGAACAGCCTGCCGCTGCTTCTGCGCGGTGCGCTCCTCACGCTCGAGATCACCGCGCTCTCGGTCGGCTTCGGCCTGATCCTGGGGCTTATTCTCGGTCTTTCCCAGCTCGCGAAGACCCCGCTGCTTCGCTGGCCCGCGAAGGTCTACGTCGACTTCATCCGCGGCACCCCGCTCCTGATTCAGATCTTCATCATCTACTTTGCGCTGCCGAACCTCATCGGTCACCGCATCGACCCGTTCATCGCCGCGGTCACCGCCTGCTCGCTCAATTCGGGCGCCTACATCGCGGAAATCTTCCGCGGCGGCATTCAGTCGATCTCGCAGGGTCAGATGCGCGCCGGGCTCTCGCTCGGCATGACCTACGGCCAGACGATGCGCTACATCGTGCTGCCGCAGGCCTTCAAGCGCATCATTCCGCCGCTCGGCAACGAATTCATCGCGATGTTGAAGGACTCGTCCCTGGTGTCCGTCATCGGGTTTGAGGAACTCACGCGTTCCGGCCAGTTGGTCATCGCCGAAACCTACGCGACGATCGAAATCTGGACGGCGGTCGCACTCCTCTACCTCATCATGACGCTCTCGATCTCGCAGATCGTCCGCTTCATGGAAAAGCGCTTCCGTCTCTCCGACGAACGTTGACCAGTCGAAGTCCCGAACTCGAAACCCCGGCCCGAACCGCCGGGGTTTCGCTTTTTCAGCGATCGCGCGAAGAAAAGTCCTCCGCGCCCTTGCAAGTCGCTTCGAAGCGCAGGTAGAATTCGCACTTTCACGGCGCAGGTCTCAACGCCCGCGTCCGCATGTTTCACATTTGAGTGCATAGGAATACCCATGTCCGTTGAAATGAACAAGTCCGAGATCGTTGCGAAGTTCCAGCGCGCCGAAGGCGACACCGGCTCTCCCGAAGTTCAGGTCGCTCTCCTCACGGCCCGCATCAACCATCTCACCGAACACTTCAAGGTTCACGCCAAGGACCACCACTCCCGCCGCGGCCTTCTCCGCATGGTTTCGCGCCGCCGCAAGCTCCTTGACTACCTGAAGCGCACCGACCTCAACGCCTACCGTACGCTGATCGACGCCCTCGGTCTCCGTAAGTAAGGTTTCCCGCAAGGCCTGCCGATTTTTTCGACAGGCCTTCTTTCTATCCACCGTCGTCCTTCGCGGCTCCCTCAACCTCCCCCTTTGTCTCCAACCCATCGAAGCGTTGCGATGCGAGCGGTTTTTGCTGAAGACCATTGGCACCGCAGCGTTCGAGCAATCGACGTGAATTGTCCGGGGCGGTTACACTAGCGCGGTTGAGTCCAGCACTCGAAAACGACGAATTTTTTAGGAAACATCCACGATGACGATGTTCAACAAGGTCTCGAAGACCTTCCGCTTCGGCAACCACGACGTCACGCTCGAAACCGGTGAGATCGCCCGCCAGGCGACGGGTTCCTGCATCTGCCGCATGGACGATACGGTCGTCCTCGCCACGGTCGTCGCCAAGAAGGAAGCGAAGCCCGGTCAGGACTTCTTCCCGCTCACGGTCGACTACATTGAAAAGACCTACGCCGCCGGCAAGATCCCCGGCGGCTTCTTCAAGCGTGAAGGTCGTCCTTCCGAAAAGGAAACGCTGACGAGCCGCCTGATCGACCGTCCGATCCGTCCGCTCTTCCCGGACGGCTTCTTCAACGAAGTTCAGGTCATCATTCACGTCCTCTCCGCGGACCCGATGGTCGACCCGGACATCCCCGCGATGATCGGCGCCTCCGCCGCGCTCGCGATCTCGGGCATCCCCTTCAAGGGCCCGATCGGCGCCTGCCGCGTGGGCTACGTCAACGACGCCTTCGTTCTCAACCCGACCACCGAAGAACTCAAGACCTCGCGCCTCGACCTCGTGGTCGCCGGTACGGAACGCGCTGTTCTGATGGTTGAATCCGAAGCCGACGTCCTCCCCGAAAAGACGATGCTCGACGCCGTGATGTTCGGTCACCGCGAAATGCAGGTCGCGATCAACGCGATCAACGAACTCGTCGCCGAAGCCGGCAAGCCCGCCTGGGATTGGCAGCCCGCTCCGAAGAACGAAGCGCTCTACGCCCGCATCGTCGAAATCGCCGACGCCGGCCTCAAGGAAGCCTTCTCGATCCGCCAGAAGCAGGCGCGTACGGAAAAGCTCCGCGAAGTCTATGCGCTCGTCGAAGCGACCCTCACGGCCGACGCCGAATCCGCCGGCACGGAAGTCGCCGACATGAACGAAGTTCACGGCATCCTCTTCGAACTCGAAGCGAAGATCGTCCGTTCGAACATTCTTAACGGCGAACCCCGCATCGACGGCCGCGACACCCGTACCGTCCGTCCGATCGAAATCCGCCAGAGCGTCCTTCCGCGCACGCACGGCTCCGCCCTCTTCACCCGCGGCGAAACGCAGGCCCTCGTCACGACGACCCTCGGCACGAAGCAGGACGAACAGATCATCGACGGCCTCTGCGAAGAAACGCACGAGCGCTTCATGCTCCACTACAACATGCCCCCGTTCGCGACCGGCGAAACGGGCCGCGTCGGCTCGCCCAAGCGTCGTGAAATCGGCCACGGCCGTCTCGCGAAGCGCGCCCTGAAGGCCGTGCTTCCGACCGCGGACGAATTCCAGTACACGATCCGCGTCGTCTCCGAAATCTGCGAATCGAACGGCTCGAGCTCGATGGCTTCCGTCTGCGGCGGCTGCCTCTCGATGCTCGACGCCGGCGTCCCGCTGAAGGACTACGTCGCGGGCGTCGCGATGGGCTTGATCAAGGAAGGCAACAAGTTCGCCGTCCTCACCGACATCCTCGGCGACGAAGACCACCTCGGCGACATGGACTTCAAGGTGGCGGGTACGGAAAACGGCGTGACCGCCCTCCAGATGGACATCAAGATCGAAGGCATCACGGCGGAAATCATGCAGGCCGCGCTCGCGCAGGCCCACGAAGGCCGCCAGCACATCCTCGGCAAGATGCACGAAATGGCCGGCGGCGGCGCGCACGAACTCTCCGACTACGCGCCCCGCATGGTCTCCTTCAAGATCAACCCGGAAAAGATCCGTGACGTCATCGGCAAGGGCGGCTCGACCATCCGCGCCCTCACGGAAGAAACCGGCACGACGATCAACGTCGAAGACGACGGCACCGTCACGATCGCGAGCCCCGACATGGCCCGCGTCGAAGAAGCGCGCCGCCGCATCGAGCTGATCACGGCCGAAGTCGAAGCCGGTCAGATCTACGAAGGCACGGTCCAGCGCCTGCTTGAGTTCGGCGCGATCGTTCAGCTGCTCCCGGGCAAGGACGGGCTTCTCCACATCTCGCAGATCGCCAACGAACGCGTGAACCAGGTCTCCGACTACCTGAAGGAAGGCCAGAAGGTCCGCGTCAAGGTGATCGAAGCCGACGAAAAGGGCCGCGTCCGCCTCTCGATGAAGGCGCTTCTCAAGGAAGACGTCCTGCAGGGCTGATGACTGAGACGTGATCCGCCCTGCGGATCACGCTCCGCCCGACATTCGACCGACCGTTCCGCACCTGCGGGACGGTCGGTTTTCTTTGAACTCTCCCCAACGGAAGCTTCCCGACGAAACCCTGCTCGGAAGCGCCCGGAGAAGCGCGTGAAGAAGCGGACGCCCCGGGGCCAACTAAGGTAAAATGCGCGGATTAAGCTTGGGGCGGTCGTCCGCCGCGCCGGCGTTGTTTGAGTCCCCCTTTTTTCGGAGAAGCCCAAGTGCGTGAACGCCTCGTCGTAGCCAACTGGAAGATGAACGGCAACCGTGCGCAGAACGAGCGCTGGACCGAAGTCTTCCGCGCGAAGGCGGCTGATTTGAGCTGCCGCGCGGTGGTCTGCGCGCCGTCGGTGTATCTCGCCACGCTTCCCGTCGACGCCCACTTCGAACTGGGCGCACAGGATGTGAACGAAAACGCGAAGGGCGCGTTCACGGGCGAAGTCTCCGCGGCGATGCTGGCGGACCTGGGGGTGCGTTGGTGCATCGTCGGTCACTCCGAGCGCCGCACGCTCTACGGCGACACGGATCAGCGCGTCGCGAAGAAGGTGCGCGCGTTGGTCGAGGCGGGCGTTCGTCCGATCGTCTGCGTGGGTGAGACCCGCGCGGAACGCGAAGCGGGCGCGACCGAAACGGTCGTTCTCCGCCAGTTGGACGCCGTGCTCTCGCTCGTTCCGGCGGAAAAGTTGGGCGCACTGGCGTACGAACCCGTCTGGGCGATCGGCACCGGTCTCACCGCGACGCCCGAAACCGCGCAGGCGGTTCACGCGGCGCTCCGCGCGCACGTCGAGCGCACGGACGAAGTCGCCGCGGCCTCGTTGCCGATTCTCTACGGCGGCAGCGTCAAGCCCTCGAACGCGGCGGAACTCTTCGCCCAACCCGACATCGACGGCGGCCTCATCGGCGGCGCCGCGCTCGATCCGGACGATTTTCTCGCCGTCTGCGCCGCACGCTGACGGACACTCTTTTAGAATTCACCATTCGGCAAAATCACAAGGTTGAACCAAAATGCATTTCCTGCTCAGCATTGCCCTCGTTCTGCAGATCATCTCCGCTGTGGTCGTGATCGTTCTCGTCCTGATGCAGCACGGCAAGGGCGCTGACCTCGGCGCCGCCTTCGGCAGCGGCGCTTCGGGCTCCGTCTTCGGTGCGACGGGCAGCGCGAACTTCCTTTCGCGCTCGACCGCGATCGCGGCGACGGTCTTCTTCTGCTCGACGATCGCCCTCACGCTCGCTTCCGGCGCCTTCTCCAAGCGTGCCGCGCAGCCCGCCGGCGGCGTTCTCAGCACGGTCGAACAGCCCGCATCCCAAGAAAAGGGGATGGGTTCGAACGAAAATAACGCCCCCGTGAATCAAATTCCGAGGTAAAATGCTCCTTCTCCGCTGATCGAGTTCCTCAAACTCCAAGACAGATCAGCTGAGACACAACTTGAAGGCCGCGGTCGTGGCGAAATTGGTAGACGCACTATCTTGAGGGGGTAGCGGAGAGATCCATATGAGTTCAAATCTCATCGACCGCACCA
>NZ_JH604979.1 GCF_000250875.1 Sutterella parvirubra YIT 11816
GAAATGGTCCGCCGCGCGACCGACATCTCGGAACTCTTCCGCGCGAGAAAGAAGTTCAGCCAGTTCCGCGTCGGCTGCACCCGCACCGTGGGGACCTTCATGATCGCCGAACTCATGAAGGGCTTTGAAGACGCCATGGGCTGGATCCCGGCGGTCGAGATCGCCAACACGCACGCGATCGCGGAGCGCCTGGCGAAGTTTGAATTGGACATCGCCTTGATCGAGGGCCCGGTGACGGACCCTGAGCTCGTGACGGAACCCTGGCTCGAAGACGAAATGGTGGTGGTTGCGCCGAAGGACCACCCGTTGACCGGCCGCCCGGTCTCCTACGACGAACTGAACAACGTCCGCTGGGTGCTCCGCGAAGAGGGGTCGTCGTCCCGGAACTTCTTCGACACCCAATTGCGCCAGAAGCTCTCCAGCATTCACGTCAATGCGGAACTCAACAGCTTCGACGCGATCATCCGTTCGGTGCTGGTGGGCTTGGGGCTCACGTACATCTCGCGGCGGGTGCTGACCGACCCCTTCTACGGGCGCTACCTCACCGCCGTGGAGCTCCCCGACCGCTTCCGCCGTCAGCTCACCTTCTGCCGCCACGCCGACAAGTACCTCTCGCCCGACGTCCACGCCTGGATGAACCACTGCCGGGCGTATGCGATGCGTCACGGGGTGATCGAATAACCGTTGTGTGGCGTGCAGTTCCCGCTTTCCCGGTCTCTGCGGTCGGGATCGGGCAAGGTTTGGAATCAGGGGGATGGGTTTTGAAGGAGACCCGTCCCCTTTCCTTTGAGGTGGAGATCCTTCGGCAGACGATTGACGCGGACCGGCCGGGCGCGGGATGATCGGTCGTGAGCGGCCCAGCTTCCTCGGGCCGCGCAGCTGCTCATGAACGGAAGCCGAAGATGACCCAAAGCACGCCGCAGCGCCGCGGACTCCCCCGGTCGGCGAACCACAGGACGATGGCACGGGACGTCCGCCACGTCCATGACGTCCGCTTCGACGAGATGCTCGTGCCGGGCGCGGTGCCGGCCGATCTGTCGGCACCGCTTTGGATGCGGCTCGTGCCGCCTCAGATGAAGGCCGACCCCGGCCTTCGCCAGCGCTTCCTGCGTCTTGCCGGGTTCATGCTGCCGGAGGAAGGCGTTCTGCGTCCCACCGTCGCGGGCGTTCTCACGGCGGCAGAAGATCCCGCGGTCTTTCTTCCCAACGCACGCACCGTGGTGGAATGGACGTTGGGCGGCATCGGCGTGAGCCGCGATATCCGAGGGCCCCTCGACCGCCAGATCCTCGAAGCCTGCCGGACCGTCGAAGATACCGTTCCCGGGGCGTACGCCCCGGAGGCTCTCTTCGAGGCGGTCGTGAACGCCGCCGTACACCGCGACTGGTCGGAGGGCGTCGAGCCCGTGCGGATCCGCATCTTCAGGGGTTTTCGACCCGACCGCCTGGAAATCACGTCGCCCGGACTTCTCACCGGCACGATGACGGTGGAGAGTCTTCCCTTCCGGACGGCGGTGAGAAACCGCCTTCTGGTCTCCCTTCTCACCAAGGTCCCGTTGCCGGAAGTCTGGGCGAAGCGCCTCGGGCGCAGCCGCCTGATCGAGACGCGCGGTGAGGGCGTCGGGACGATCATTCGGGCGACGGAAGCGCTCGCCGGGCGCGCGCCGGTTTGGAAGATGGTGAAGGGCGATGGAGGACCGGCCTTGAGGCTCACGATTCCCCCGGCGCCGAGGCGCTGACTTTCCTTGTACGGGAAACGCCGGACACCTCACGGCATCCGGCGTTTCGTTCATCCGATCCCGGTGCGCCCGTCTCCCGAAGAAGACGTGCCGGGCACCGCGGGCCGGAAGGCTCCGAGGGAGCCTTCCGGGTCATTCGAGATGCTTACACCCCGTAGAGGCCTCGCACCCCCTCGGCCATGGAGACGTAGATATTCTTCGTCTGCGAGTAGTGGGCGAGCATCGCCTTGTGCGTTTCGCGGCCGATCCCGGAGGTCTTGTAGCCGCCGAAGGGCGTGTGCGCCGGAAGTTCGTTGTAGGTGTTGACCCACATGCGGCCGGTCTGCACGCCCCGCGCCACGCGGAGCGCGCGGTTGATGTCCTTGGTCCAAACGGCGCCGCCCAAACCGTAGTCCGAGTCGTTCGCCATGGCGACCACTTCGTCCTCCGTCCTGAAGCGGATCACGACCGCCACCGGCCCGAAGATCTCTTCGCGGGCGACGCGCATGTCGTTCGTGACGTCGACCAGAAGCGTCGGCGCCATGAAGGCGCCTTCGGGCATGCCGGGCACCTGGGCGGCGACGCCGCCCGTCAAAACCTTCGCGCCCTCGGCCTTGCCGATCTCGACGTAGGAGAGGATCTTCTCCAGCTGACGCTTGTTGATCTGCGACCCCATGATCGTCTTCGGGTCCATGGGATCGCCCGGACGGACGTTTTCAAACGCCTTCTTCAAGCGCCCGACGAACTCGTCGTAGATCTTGTCCTCGACGAAGATCCTCGAGCCCGCGCAGCAGACCTGACCCTGGTTGAAGAGGATCCCGATCTGGGCGCCTTCGACGGCGCGGTCCATGTCCGCGTCCGCGAAGACGATGTTGGCGGACTTGCCGCCAAGTTCCAGCGTCGCCGGAATGATGCGTTGGGCGGCGGCGAGCCCGACGTCGCGGCCCACTTCGGTCGAGCCCGTGAAGGCGAGCTTCGCAAAGCCCGGGTGCTTCAGCATCGCGTCCCCGGCGACCGAACCCTTCCCGGAGATGACGTTCACCGTCCCGGCGGGGACGAATTCGTTGACGATTTCGGCGAGGAGGAAGAGGGACAAGGGCGTCGTCGACGAGCTCTTGATGACGACGGTGTCGCCCGCCGCCAGGGCGGGGGCGAGCTTCCACGCGCCCATGAGGAGGGGGAAATTCCACGGGACGATCTGCCCCACGACCCCGATCGGTTCGTGGAGCACGATCGACATCGTGTTCTCGTCGATCATGACGGCCGTGCCTTCTTCGGCGCGAAGGGCGCCGGCGAAGTAGCGGAAGTGATCCGACGACAAAGGCACGTCGATCCCCTTCGTTTCGCGGATCGGCTTCCCGTTGTCCATCGTTTCGATGCGGGCCAATTCGTCCGCGCGGGCGTCGATCGCGTCGGCGATTTTGAGCAGCACCTCGGCGCGCTCCGCCGGGGACTTCTTCGACCAGACGGGGAAGGCGGCCTGGGCGGCCTCGACCGCGCGGTCGACGTCTTCGGGACCGGCTTCGGCGCAGCGGGCGATCACTTCGCCCGTCGCCGGGTTCCGGGTTTTGGGGTGGGGGTCGAAAACCGGACCTGC
>NZ_JH604980.1 GCF_000250875.1 Sutterella parvirubra YIT 11816
TGAGTGGATGGAACGCCGGGAAGTTCAGGGCGTCGCTTCGCCCCGCCGGAAGGCGACCTCGGTCCCGTGCGCACGGATGAAGGCGACCACCTCGGGAACGTCTTTCGGGACGAGCCAGGGGCACTCGGCGTAGACCGAGGGCGGCGTGGGCTTCGGGGCGGGATCTCGGGAATGGTCGGGCGTAGTCATGCGGTCGCGGTCGGGCAAGGGTGGGGCGGGGTGCCGTCAAAAACGGTACCGATCCTTCCATTATCACCTCGACGGGGTGAGGGCGTCGCAGGTGTTTCGCAGGCGTTCCGGAGAAAAGCAGGGAGATGATGCGGAAACGCAGAAGATGACTTGGAGATGACGACGGATTCGTGAAGATCGGTGGCGTTGAAGTCGAAAAAAGCCGCGCCGCCCCGGGAGCACGGGACATGGCGCGGCATGCATGAGACCGGGAAGCCTGAGACTCAACTCAAGCCCGCCCCGCTCGGCAAAGGGCTCGGTGAGGCTCCGGCGGAGCCTCACCGTCCCAACGCCACCGGAATCCGCCGCCCGCGAGGAGGTCTGCGGGCGGAGGTTCCGGGTGTCGGTTGCACGGAAGGCTTACTTCCCTTCCTCGATCTGCTTGATGGCGTGCTCGGCCGCGACGCGGCCCGAGGTCATCGCAAAGGACGAGGCGGAGCCTTCGCAGCGGAGGTCGTAGGACGAGTCGTAGAGACCGCCGATGTCCTGGCCGACGACGTAGAGGTTGCGGATCACGTCGCCCTGCGGGTTCTTCGCTTCGAAGTTGGGCGTGACGGTGACGCCGCCCAACGTCAGGAAGAAGGCGCGGATGCCCTTCAGAGCGTAGTAGGGGCCCTTCTGCATGTCGAACTTGACGAGGTGCTCCTTCTTGCGGCCGAAGTCCGGGTCGACGCCGTCTTCGGCGTACTTGTTGACCTTCTTCATGGTGTCGACAAGGTTTTCAGGCGGCACGCCGATCTGCTGCGCGAGCTCTTCGATCGTGTCGGCCTTGAAGGCCCAGCCGCGCTCCATCCCGATCTCCCAGGTCTTCGGGAGCGCTTTGAGCGGCACGCCGGCGAGCACGATCGCGTTGAAGGGGAGCACCGCGCCCTTCTGGACCATCTGGTCCATCTTCTGCTGGTCGAAGATCGTGTAGAGGACGCCGCCCGCCGACGTCATCGCGTTGTAGACGTCGACGAAGACGGAGCCGCGGGACTCATTGAAGAAGCGGCGGCCGGTGTGGTCAACCCAAAGCCAGGGCTGCGCGAGCGCGCAGCGGCCCTGCTTCAGTTCATCCGGGCCCGAGAACTGGTTGATCGGGGGCACGTCCGGGAGGTACGGGGCGTTGCCGGCCACCGTGTGCATGCCGGCGACGCCGGCACCCACCAACTGCGCCATCTTGATGCCGTCGCCCGTACGGCCGTCGACGACCGGGCCGCGGAGCCAAATCGGTTCGACCATGCCGAGTGCGGACGAGTCGAAGACGTGCTGCGCGAGCATTTCCTTGTTCGCGGCGAAGCCGCCCGTCGCGATGATCACCTTCTTCGCGCGGATGAGAAGCTTGTCGCCCTTGGCGTTCACGGCTTCGACGCCGCAGACGGTGTCGTTTTCGACGATCAGCTTCTGCGCGGTGGTCTGCGTGAGGAGTTCCCCGCCGCGGGCCTTGATGTTGTCGACGAAGCGCTTGATCACTTCAGCGGCGCCGCCCACGAAGAGGTGCCACGTCATGAGCGATTCTTCCGGACCGTACATCGTGCGGATGCCGCGGAATTCGACGCCCATGTCCTGGATTTCGTTAATGGTGCGTTCGGACTCTTCAATGAGGACGCGCAGCACGGCGGGATCGCAGCGGAAGTGGTGGTACTGAAGCGCCGCGTCCAGAACCTGCTGGACGGTGGTCTTGATGCCGTGTTCTTTCTGGTAGCGGGTGTTGACGCCCAAAGAGCCTTCGGGGAAAAGGCCGGCGCCGCCCAGGAACTGGAGCTTTTCGAGAACGAGCGGCTTCACGCCCTTGTTCACCGCGGCGTTCGCGGCGGCGAGGCCGGCGAGGCCGCCGCCGATGATGATGAGGTCGACGTTCTTCTGCTGGACCGCGGCGAGCGCGGCCGGAATCGGGCTCGTCACGGCCGCGGCGGCAGCGGCGGAGCCGAGGAACTGGCGACGGTTGAGTTTCATGGTGTGTTCTCCTCCAAAAACTCGGGTGTGGTGGGCGGCCGGCTTCGGGCTTGTGGTCTTGGGGAATGGTCGATCTCCCGTGCCCGGACCGGCACGCGCTGTGGTCAAAAATCCATTCTGAGGAGCACGCCCGCAAAAGTCCGTGAGGTACCTCACGAACTTGGGTTTCTACCAATGAGGACATTCCCGCAGGATGCGCGGTGCCGGAGGAGTCGGGGGAGGAGAAAGGTCCGGAGGTTCGTGAAAACGGGGATCCGCGGACGAGTTGGAAGGCCTCCGGTTGAGCGACAATGAAAGGAGTTGCCTCTTCAACCCGAGCGCTCATGACTTCCGCCGTCTCTATTCCGAACAAGAAGCCTCCCTTTGAAGTCCTCACCTGCCGCCGTTGGGCGAGCCCCGCGGGCGAGCTTCTCCTCGCCGCGAGGAACGGAAAACTCATCCTCTGCGACTGGGCCGAGGGCATGCACCGCGAGGAGATCACGCGGAAGTTCCTGAACGCCCGGATCCGGTTCGTGGAGGCCCCGGCCTGTTCGATCGACGAGGCCGACCCCGTCGTGAAGCAGGCGGTCGAGGAGCTCTCGGCCTACTTCAGAGGCGACCTCCAGACCTTCACCGTGCCGGTGGAGATCTTCGGGACGGATTTTGAAAAGCGCGTGCGGGAAGCCCTCCGCCAGATTCCCTTCGGCGCGCTCGCGAGCTACGCCGAGGTGGCGGCGGCCGCCGGTTCCCCCGCGGCCGCGCGGGCCGTGGGCCGCGCGGTGGGGCTGAACCCCGTCTCCATCATCATCCCATGCCACCGGGTGGTGGGCACGAACGGGAAGCTCACGGGCTACGGCGGCGGGCTCGCCGCCAAGACGATGCTCCTCGGTATCGAGGGGCATCCGGAGCTGGGGGCTGACGATTGACGGCCGTCTTCTTCCCGTACCCCGACGAGGCGTTGGACCACCTCGCTTCGCTTGACGACGAGCTCGCGCACGCCGTGCGCGTGATCGGGCGCGTCGAGCGCACGATGGAGCCCGATCCCTTCCGGTCCCTCATGAAGCACATCGTCGGGCAGCAGATCTCGACCAAGGCCCAGGAGGCCGTCTGGGCGCGGGTGACGGCGCGCGTCGGCACCGTGACGCCCGAGGCCGTCGCGGCGCTCCCGGAAGAGGAGCTCCGCGCCTGCGGGATGTCTCTCAAAAAGGCCGATTGGATGCGGGCGATCGCGGTGAAGGTGGCGTCGGGCGAGACCGACCTCGAGGCCCTCCGCCGCGCGCCCGACGCCGAGGTGGTCGCGGCGCTCACGGCCTTTGCGGGCGTGGGCCTTTGGACCGCCGAGATGCTGATGATCTTCTCCTATGGCCGCCCCGACGTGCTCTCAATCGGAGACTTCGGCGTGCGCCACGGCGTGCGGGTCGTCTACGGGCGCGAGATGACGACGAAGGAACTGCGGGAGCTGAAAACGCGCGTCTCGCCCTGGGGGAGCGTCGCGTCGATCATCTTCTGGGCGGCGGCATCCGGGCGGTTCGACTTGAGGCGTCCCGATCGTTCCGAGAGCGCGGAAGGCTGAACACGGCCGGAAGCCCGCGTCCGCACTCGGCATGAGCCCGCGCGGAACCCCCTCAGCCTTTCAGCTCAAATCCCCGAATTCTTCATCCTCCAGAAGTTGAGGTTGACGCCGATTTGACGGTATGAAGATTTTCTAAATTGTATGATTTCGGAAATTGTCCGGCGGCTGGCCGCAACGTCGCCGCACCCGACCATCACCACCTTCCCGGAGACACGCATGCCGATCTCAAGGACGCTCTCAGCCCTCACGCTCGCCACTGCCCTCGCGCTCTCGGGGGCCGTGCTCACGGGATGCTCGGACGAGCCCGCACCGGCCGTCGCCAAGAAGGAGGCCGCCGCCCCCGCTTCCGCCGGCACGCTTGAGTACGCCTCGATGAAGGACATCCGCGACATCAATCCGCACCTCTATCTGGGTGAGATGGCCGCGCAGGCGATGGTCTTCGAAGCGTTGGTGGAGAACACGACCGAGGGCGTGAAGCCCAAGCTGGCAGAGCGTTGGGAGATTTCGGACGACGGCCGCACGTACGTCTTTCACCTCCGCAAAGACGTGAAGTTCACCGACGGGACGGCGTTCGACGCCGCCGCGGTGAAGGCGAACGTCGACGCCGTGCTCGCGAACCGCTCGCGCCACGCCTGGCTCGACATGGTGAACGAGATCGAGGGGAACGACGTCGTCGACGAACACACCTGGCGGCTTCGCATGAAGCACGCCTACTTCCCGACGTTGGTCGAGCTCGGGCTCTCGCGCCCCTTCCGCTTCATTTCGCCCGCCTGCATGAAGGATGGCGGCACGAAGTCGGGCGTGACGTGTCTGGCCGGCACCGGCCCCTGAGTCCTTCAGGAGCACAAGCTCGACCAATACGCGGTCTTTGCGCGCAACGACGCCTACTGGGGCGAGAAGCCCTCGATCGCCGCCGTGCGTTGGAACGTGATCCCCGACCCGCAGACGATGCTGATGGCGTTGGAAAAGGGTGAGATCGACCTCGTCTTCGGCGCCGACGGCGACCAGCTGACGGGGGACGCCTTCGCGGCGCTGACCGAGTCGGGGAAGCTCCGCACGGCGCTCTCCGTGCCGATCGCGAGCCGCGCAATTCTCGTGAACGCCGGGCGCCCGGTCACGTCCGACCTGCGCGTGCGTGAAGCGGTTCAGTACGCCGTCAACCGCGACGCGATCGTCCAAGGGATCCTCCACGGGACGGAAGCGGCGGCCGAGACGCTCTTCGCGAAGAACGTCCCGTACTGCGACATCCCCTTGACCGTCCGCGGGTATGACCCGAAGAAGGCGGAGGCGATCCTGGACGCCGCCGGTTGGGTGAAGGGTTAAACTGGTCGTACGGAGAGTTTC
>NZ_JH604981.1:0-11411 GCF_000250875.1 Sutterella parvirubra YIT 11816
CTCAGAAAGGGCCCCGGTGAAGAGGTTCCTGTTGTCTATGAATTGGGAAAGACGGTGTTGGAACATCGGGTCGCGGGCGTGAAGGCGGCGGGCGGCGTATTCCTCCCGGATGTGGGAAGCGGGATGAGGAAGACCGCCCGCCGGACGGGGCTCCTTTCGGTCACCGCGCCGACATGCGCGCATCCAAGAAACCGGCGTCCGGTACTGCGGTGTTGTTAAATGCTTGAAAATCAAAGGAATTTGACGGAGTGCGTTCGTCAAAGGGGCGGGCGCCGCGGTGGATTTCGTTTTCTCCAGAAGGAAGCGCCGGTCACTTTGGCCGGACGTTTCCGAGGTCGTCTTTTGGCGCGGGACGGCACAGACGCCTCTCCCGCGGGATGCACAGGGTGGAGACGGGCGTACGCCCGCGTCATCAACGCGTGAAAGGCCCGACAACCTGACCGATCGGCGTGATCCCGAAGAGGAAGTCTTCGCAGGGAGCGCGCCCTCGGCGCGGCGCGCCGCGAATCTGTCCGGGCGGGGACGGCGTTTTTTCAAAACCCCGTGTCGCGGGTCTGCAACAAGCTGTGTTTCCCTTGCCGACGGGGAATGTCGTGGTGTCGTGAAGGGCGCGTGAAACCGCCTGAAGGGGTGGGCAACGGGTTCCGTTGAGGCCGCGCGCAAAGAAAGGCTCCGGCAGACCGGGACCGTCCGCTCGAACGTCCCGACCGCCGGAGCCTTCTTCTTGGTTGACTGACTTGGTGTCCTTCAAACCCTCCGCCCGGCCCCGTGGGAGGGAGCACGCCCGCGGGGCCGGAGCGTCGGGTCTTCAGGCCTGATCTCTCAGGATCAGTACATCCAGCGCACGCCCACCGAGGCGCGCCACGGCATGGTGAGGTCGCCGCCGGAGGCGCGCTTCACCTCGGCCCAGCCGCGGACGTTCTGGGCGAAGTTCACGTTGCCGCCGAAGCCGACTTCGTACCAACCGCCGCCGAAGTCCTTCGTGACGCGGTTCTGCTGGCCGAAGGTCGTCGTCGCCTCCCCGTCGAACTCGTAGAGGTAGTCGACGCGGGCGTAGATGCCGCCGAGCTTCGCATCCGACACGCCGGCCTTGAGCCCCGCGCGCAGCACCGAGCTGTCGAGCCCGGACTGCTTCACCTTGACGTTGCCGGAATCGTAGTCGCCGCCGAAGATGCGCGCGTACGTGTAGCCCATGCCGGGTTCGACCCAGAAGCCCGTGCCGACCTTCCCGAAGTCGAAGCGGTGACCGGCTTCCAAGGCCACGGAGGCCGCGGTGTTGTGGAGGTCGCCACGGATGCCCGGGAGCTTGAACTCGGTGTTGATGCGGCCCAACTTCGCGGACACGTCGACGAAGGTGCCGTCGTCCGAAACCCACTGGCCGTAAAGCGTCCCGGCGACCGTGCTCATGTCGCTCCTGCCTTTGCCCGCCTGACCCATGAGGTCGGCGTTGCCGTCGGTGTAGGAGAGGGCGCCGCCCACCCAGACCGGAGCGCCGGCGAGGTCCACCTTGCGGTCCGACCCGAACATCACGCTCTTCACGTCCGCGTCGATGCCGTTCACCTTGACGTTCCCGCCGGTGATGCGGCCCCAGACGCCGCCTTCACCCGGCTGGTTGCGAAGGTCGCCGAGACGCTCCTGCGCGTCGTCGGCTTCGGCGCGCCACTGGAGGTACGTGAGACCCGTGGCGTCAACCACCGCCAAGGCGTTCTTGTTCTGAAGGACGCGAAGCTTCGAGATCACCGGGGCGGCGCCTGCGCCGTTCCCGGCGGAGACCGTCCCTTCGTAGCCGTCGCCGTACTGGCTGGCTTCCACCGTGAAGTCGAAGGCGCGGGCCTTGTCCTCGCTGTTCAGCGTCACAAGGTTGTACATCTCGGCCGCGACTTCCGCGGCGCCGCCTTCCTTCTTGTTGAGGTCGGAGGCCGCAACGAGACGGACGTCCGTCGTGTCGGCGAGGCGGTCGCGCACCGAGAGGCCGGTGTTGGCGGAGAGCCCTTCGAAGCGGATGTCGAAGACTTCCTTCGGGGTGGCCTTGGGCTTGACCGGGGCCGAAGCGGCCGGTTGAGGGGCAGGCTTGTTGAGTTCAGGATGGCCCTGGACTTCGGGCTTGTCGTTCGGCTGAGCGGCGGGCTGACCGGAGGCAGCAGGCTGGCCGTTGGCGGCAGGCTGCGCGGCGGCCGGACCGTTCGAGACGGCGGACGGCTGAGCGCCGGAAGCGGCGCCCGAGGGCTGAACGTTTTCCACCGCACGACGCGAGCGGCGGCGACCGCCGCTTTCTTCCGAACCCGCGGGCTTGTTCATGCTGGCGCCGGACGTGGTGTCCGGACCACCCGAAGCACCCGCAGCGGCGGCAGCGGGCGGCTTCGCGCCACCGCCCGGCTGTTCAGCAACCGGCGGCTTGGCCGCGGCGGAGGGCTGGTTGGGAATCGGCTTCGCGGAAGCCGGGAGTTCGGCTTCCACGGGCTTCGACGGCGCGGCGGCGGGCTCGCCCGCGGCGGCCTTGTAGGCTTCGCCCAGCTGACCGATCGAGACGTGCGCACCGTCGGCGATGCCGATGGTGGAGGTGCCGCCCGTGGTGACGAGACCGATGTTGGCTTCCTTCCGGACGCGCAGGAGCGCCTTGTCCGCGAGCGCGATCGTGCCGGTGGCGGCTTCCTTTTCTTTCGCCGTGCCGACGATCTTCGCGAGGTCGAGCTTTTCGCCGACAGAAAGCTTCACGCCGCCCACGTTCACCGTGCCGTCGCCTGTGAGGGTCGAGAAGTCGGAGTCGGCGTTGGCGGTCCAGGTGCCGTCCAACAGGATGTCGGTGCGGCGGGCGCCGCGGCCGAGGTTCGAGGTCTTCCCGATCCAGGAGGACTTCGCGTCGACGGCGAGCTTGTTCACCGTGTTGTTGACGGAGTCGTCCTTCGTTGCGCGGGTGCGGACGGCCTTCGTCCCCTCATTCCAGTAGTTTTCGAGCGTGATGAGGTCGCCCGACCACTCGGCGCCGTTCGAGACGAACACCGACGTTTCGTTGTTCAAGGGCGAAGCGACGATCTTTTCGCTCTTCTTCCCGTCCTCCCACACCGTGCTGTCGACGTTGCGGATGTGCGCGTAAGCCTTCGTCTTTTCGCCGTCGAAGTGGAATTCGTGGACGTTTTTCGGGGCCTGGCCGGACTTAAAGGTGCCGGCCGCCGCGGCCGCCGACTGGAGGTCGACGTAGAAGGGCTGGGTCTTGCTCCCAACCTTCTGGGCGTTCTCGGTCGAGAGCACCCAGGTCGTCGTCTTGCGGACGGTGCGCTTGTCGTTGACGTTCGCGTCGTGGACGTAGCGCATGCCGGAGTAGATCGCGGAGCGGTTGCGCTCTTCAAGCTGGTCAGCGTTGATGACGACCGTGACGTCCTTCCCTTCGACAGGAGTGGCCCCTTCGGCGCCAACCTGTTTGGGATCCGTCGTGAAGACGCGGATCCCCTCCAAATGGCGGTCCCCTTCCTGGCTTCCGATCCCCTTGAGGACGTCGACGCCGTTGAAGTACTTGTCTTCGTAGGCGGGGACGGCGTTCGACCACCAGCCGTTGACGGCTTCGAAGTGGGCGTCGCTGCTCACCTGGACGGGAGCGGAGGCGGGGGTGGGCTTGCCGGAGGGCTGGGCGGGCTGCTTGCCGTCGTCCTTGCCGGCGCCGTCAGCTTTGCCGGGGTCCTTGTCGGCCTTGCCGTTTTCCTTTTCGGACTTCGGATTTTCCTTGTCCTTCTCTTTGTCCTTGCCGTTCTGGCCGGACGCGGCGGAAGGATCGTCGCCGGAGGGCTTTTCAGCCGAGCTGTTCGAGCCGGGCTTCGCGCCGGCGCCGGACGAGCCGGGATTACCGGGCTTCGGGGCGGACGCGGCGGGGCTGCCGGAGGGTTGAGAAGTCGTGCCGGTCGGGTCGCGGCCGGTAGAAGGCGAACCGGAAGGCTCACGGCTCTCGGAGCCGGGCGGAACGGCCGCGCCACCAGGAACCGGGCCGGGCGTAGCGGCAGCAGCGCCGCCACCGGTGGACGGAGAAGTCGGGCTGGCGGCGGCACCGGCGCCCGGGCCGCGCGAGCTGTCTTCACCCCGCGAAGAAGAGGACGTGCCCGTGGACGGAACGACGCCAGACTGGCTGCCACCCGCCGGGGAAACGCCCGCACCGGGCACGGCGCTGGAAGAAGACGAGGAAGACGTCGAGACCGAGGGCGCAGACGGCGCGGAGGTCATCGAGGTGCCCGAAGGGGCGGACGACGTGGAAACCGTCGACGAGGGCGGTGCCGTCGTCGTGGACGTCACGGACGGCGCAGCCGGACCCGTGGAAGTGGTCGTGGTCGAAGAAGGAGAACTGGAGGAAACACCGGGGCCAGCAGTGGCCGCGGCGGCGCCGGCGTTCAGCGCCGAGACGGAAAGCGCGGTGACGACGGCCGCGTGGAGCATGGTTTTTCGTTGCATGGGACGGTCATTCCTATTGCAAAGGCGAATCGGGGAGGACCCCGCGGGCCGTTCGTTCAGAGGAAGCCGGAGCAGCTTCCGACCCGCGCAGGTCCGCTGATGCGGGATCCTATGGGGTCGCGAAAAGTACTGAAGTTCGTCAAAACGACCGGAAATCAAAGAAATTTCACGGCAAGCGTGCGTTCAACATGCGCCAGGGTCACCACATAAAAGAACGCTGAAAATGACCAGTCAGGAGAGGCAGCCGGGAAGGTCTTCCCGTTCGGGCGGCGCGCCGCCCGCGCTGTCGGAAAGGGCTGGCCGCGGTGGCCGCCGACCGGGTACCGCAGACGCCCCGCAACTGGAATGAAAGTCGGGTCGGTCGCGCCCAAGGCGAACGGCTCACCCCCTGCGCCCTTCGGCGCCCGACCGGGGCGACACCGACGCCGTAGGTCACCCCGCCGGGCGCCTGCCCAAGGCTTTGACACCGTCTTTCCTTTTTGACGGGAAGGCCCTCAACCGCCCCCGCAACAAATGGACGCCCGCCGGAAGCGCTTTTTCACCAAATGCCGTGAGCGGCCTGCAACAATGGCCGGAGCGGGCGGAAAGTTGAGGGTTCGTGAGGATGAAGAGGGCGGTCGGGCGGTCCCGAAGGGTACGTGTCCTAAGACCGGGGGATGCGAAAAATTCGTCCGAACGCCCAAAATATTTCGGGGCCGCGTGTGTCTTCTGCAACATCTCGGAAACATGTCGGGACCCGGAGAGGGACGCGGGAAGGGCTGAAAAACAGGGAATCTGCGGTACCGTAGTACCCGTCAAGAGCGTCCGTCTCAGGCTGAACAGAGGTGGGAGAGGCCAGAACGGCGAAGAGGAGGCGTCCGTACGGGCCGGACGCCGAAGAGAAACGCCCGGTCCCGCGACGTGCGGAACCGGGCGAGGGATGAGGAAGAGCAGGATGTAGACGGGAGGAAGACGCCGACGGCGGGGAAGCTCCCCGCTCCGGTTTACTTCGCCGGTTTACTTCGCTCCCCGGTCCGTCCCCACGTGCGTCCACGCGCGCACGTCGAAGAGCCCGAGGTCGGTCAAGCGCAGTTCCGGAATGACGGGCAAGGCGAGGAAGGCGAGCGTCATGACGGGCTCCAAGCCTTCGCCCAGGCGGAAGGCTTCCTCCGCCGCCCGGTGCACGGCCGCGACGCCGCGCGCGACGGCGTCGGCGGGTTCAAAGCTCATAAGGCCGCCGGCGGGGAGGGCCAAGGACGCCACCACTTCACCCCGCTTCACGACCACCATGCCGCCCCCCAGGGCCTCCAAAGCCCGCACGGCCGCGAGCATGTCGGCGTCCGACCCTCCCGCGCAGACGATGTTGTGGGAGTCGTGGGCGATCGTGGTGGCGACGGCGCCCTCCATGAGCGCCCCGGCCGCCACGTACCCCGAGAGGATCCCGAGGCCGACGGTGCCCAAAGCGTGGTGGCGCTCCAGGACGGCGAGCTTGACGAGCCCGGGGTTGAGCTGCGCGTCGAAGTTCCCCTCCGCGTCGGTCTTGACGGTTCGCACCTCCGCCTTCGTCACGATTTCGTGCGGGACGATCCCGATGACGTTCGCTTCGCCGGAGGGCACCGGCAGGCGGAAGGTCTCCAGCCCCACGGGCTGGAGCTTCACGCGGGAGAGGACCGCTTCAGGCTGAATGGGCGTGCGGATGGGCTTCGTGAGCTTCCCGTCCTTCGCGACCAATTCGCCGCGGTGCCAAGTTTCAGCCACCCGGAACGTGGTCACGTCCTCCACCACCGCGAAGTCCGCGGGCTTCCCCGGCGCGATCGCGCCGCCGGGGAGACCAAAGTGTTCGGCGGCGTTGAGCGTAGCCATCTGAACGGCCGTCATCGGATCGACCCCGGCTTCGACAGCCATCCTGAGGTGCTTTTCCATGTGCCCCAGGCGCTCGACGTCCGCGGGGTTCACGTCGTCCGAGCAGAACATGCAGCGGCGGCTGTTGCGGGGCGTGACGCCCTGAATAAGGGTCCTGAGATTCTTCGCGGCGGAACCCTCGCGGATGATCACCTTCATGCCGCGGGCGAGGCTCTCGCGCATTTCTTCCAAGGAGGAGCTCTCGTGGTCGGTCGTGATGCCGGCCGCGGCCGTGGCGGACCTCGCTTCGTGGAGGATCCCCGGCGCGTGGCCGTCGATGGGACGGCTGCGCTTCTGGGCGTGAAGAAGCTTCGCCGCGAGGTCCGAGTCGTGCCCGAGAACGCCCGGGATGTTCATGACTTCGCCCAAACCCAGCACGCGCTTCTTCTCCCAATAGGGTTCGAGCGCGGCGGCGTCCAAGACGGCGCCTGCGTGCTCGAACGGCGTCGCGGGAACGCAGGACGGGAGCTGAAAGCGGATGTCGAGCGGAAGGCCCTCGGAGGCTTCGAGCATGAAGTCCAACCCGACGGTTCCGAGCACGTTCGCGATCTCGTGCGGGTCCGCCACCACCGCCCCGGTCCCGTGCGGGACGACGAGTTCCGCGAAGCGCTCGGGAACGAGCATCGCGCTCTCGATGTGAACGTGCGCGTCGATGAAGGCGGGAAGAAGCGTCTTCCCCTGGAGGTCCACGGTCTCACGCGCCTCACCGATGCCTTCGGGCACCACCGCCGCGACGAGGCCGTCCTTGACCAGAACGTCGACGCCCTTCACGAACTCGCCCGTGTAGACGTCGGCGACGACGCCCCCCGTAAAGCGCGTGTCCGCGGGGACGGCGAGGTTCGAGGCGTCGATGCGGCGGCGGAGCGCGTCGAAGTTGGCGGGGGTGAGGGTGACGGTGACGGGGGAGGAGGCGTTGGAATGCGAAGAGGCGGACATGTCGGCGGGGTCCTCAGAGACGGGGAAGACAAGTTGCCGACATGATAGACGCCGGGGCGGCGCGGGGCCGCCGCGGGGGATCTCTTTCTTGAAAGATTTCGATGACGGTCAGAGGAATGGGCCAATCGGGCCAATCGGGCCGCTCACGCCTCTCACACCCCTCACACCGCTCACGCCGCCGTCCAGAAGAGAAGGAGCACGATCTGTCCGGTGAGAATCCTGAGGAACATCGCAAGCGGATAGACGGTGGAGTACGCGACCGCCGCGCTGTTCTTCTCGGACAAAGTCGCCGCGTGCGCCAAGGCGGGCGGGTTCGTCGTCATCCCGGCCAAGAGGCCCACGATGGAGTGGTAGTTCATCCGGAGGCCGATCCGCGCGGCCGCGGCGACGACCCACAAGGGAACGAGCGTCACGATCAACCCCAATCCCATGAAGAGGAACCCGTCACCGCCCGTGAAGGCCGCGACGAATCCGGGGCCGGCCGCGAGCCCCACGCTCGCGAGGAAGAAGGAGATCCCGATTTCGCGGAGCATCAAGGAGGCCGAGTTCGTCGTGTAGGTGGCGAGCTTCAAGGAGGGCCCGAAGCGCCCCAGCAGAATCGCGACGACCAAGGGGCCGCCAGCCAACCCCAGCTTCAACGCCGCCGGAATCCCCGGGATCACGATCGGAATGGAGCCTGTGAGGATCCCGAGTGCGATCCCCACGAAGACCGAGATGACGTTCGGGTGGTCGAGCTTCTTCTCCTGGTTGCCCAAAACGCCCGCCAGGCGCGCCACCGCGCGCTCGGGGCCCACCACGACGAGGCGGTCGCCCAAGTGGAGGTGAAGGTTCTGATACGGAAAGAGCTCCATCCCGGCGCGGTAGATGCGGGTCACGTTCGTGCCGTCGTAGTGCGAGAGGTGAAGGTCCTGGATGCGGAGCCCATTGACGGAGGGCTCCGTGATGAGGATGAGCGACGAATGGACGGGCGAGTGTTCGCTCGTCAAGTCGACGTCGGTGCGCTCCTTCCCGAAGAACGCCACCACGGCCTCCTTGTGCTCCTCCAAGGCGACGCAGCGGAGCACGTCGCCCACCTTCACCCGGGTGTTGGGCCCGGGACTCATGAGGCCTTCCGTCTCGTTGTACCGCCGCGAGATCACGAAGGGCCGCCCGATCACCTGGCGGATCACCTTGATGGGCTTGTCCTCCAAGTAGCCGTTCGAGGCCTCGACGTAGAAGGTGATGGGGGCGGCGTGCTGTTCACTTTCCGACGCCTCCCAGCGGCGGTCTTCCTCCGCCGGGTCGATCCTCCACACCCACCGGACCGCGACCGCGGTCCCGATGATCCCGACCACCGCCAACGGGTACGCGCAGGCGTACGCCACCGCCGGATCGGCGCCGGTCCAGCCGAGAACCGACAAGGCTTCCTGCACGGCGCCCAAGCCGGGAGTGTTGGTGACGGCGCCGTAGTGCTCGCCCAGCATCTCCGCCAAGGGAATGCGGCCGGCAAACGCCGCCCAAAGCGCGATCGTGACGACGACGGAGAGGACGATCCCGAAGAGGCAGAGGGCGTTCAGCTGGAGCCCACCCGCCCTGAAGCTCGAGAAGAAGGACGGCCCCACCTGAAGCCCGATGAAGAAGACGAAGAGCATCAGGCCGAAATCCCGCAGGAACCCGAGGATGACGGGATTCGGCGTAAAGCCGAAATGCCCCGCGGCGAGACCCGCGAAGAGGATGAAGGTGACGCCCAACGACACCCCGAAGACGCGCAGCCGCCCCAACGCCGTCCCGACGGAGATGACGAGGGCGTAGACGAGGAGATTCCCCGCGAAGGTCGCGGGGTCGGCGAGGAGGCGCAGGCTTTCGAGCGTTTCGAGCATGGGTTGTCGGGGGATGGCGGAGCCCGTCGTCAGGTTCCTTCTTGAGGCGGAAATCCGCCGGATGGCGGACGCAGGTAGGCATCCTAGACCTGCCGGGCGAAAAAGTCCGTAGGGGTTCATTCGGAGACTTGCGCGGCGCGCAAAGCGGGCGGGGGAAGCGGAGGCGAGGGGAGTCGGGCGGCGGATGGCGGACGGTTGCCCGGGGCCGACGGGAAGGCGTGCGGCGCATAATGGACGGACGACGACCGCCCCGACCGGGACATCCGACAAAGAAGACCGATTCCATGACCACCAACACGACCACTTCTCCCGCCTCCCGTCCTGCCCGGCCCTTCACCGCGCTCCTCGCGAAGAAGGAGAGCCTCATCATCGACGGCGCGATGTCGACCGCCCTCGAAGCCCTCGGGGCGGACTTGAAAGACGACCTCTGGACCGCGAAGGTGCTCGTCAACGAACCTGAGATCGTCGAGCGCGTCCACGAAGCCTACGCCCGCGCGGGCGCGGACGTCGCGATCACGTGCTCGTATCAGGCGACGGAAGCGGGCTTGGCCAAAAAGGGGCTCGATTCTGAGGCGGCCTTCGACGTGATCGCGAAGAGCGTCACGCTCGCCCGGGAGGGCTGCCGCCGGGGCGGGCGCGAAGACGCGATCGTCGCGGGGTCGGTGGGCCCCTACGGCGCGTACCTCGCGGACGGAAGCGAATACCGAGGGGACTATCGATTGACCGACGCCGAATTCGAAGCCTTCCACGCGCTCCGCATGGATGCGTTGAAGGCCGCCGGGTGCGACCTCTACGCGCTCGAAACCCAGCCGCAGTTCGCGGAAATCCGGGCGTTGGTGCGCATGACCGCCGCGCGCGGGATGACCTGCTGGGTGACGATGACGCACAAGGCGGGGGATCCCACGCGGCTCCCCGACGGGACGCCGCTCTCTGAAGTCGCGGCGTGGTTGGACGGTGAGGACTGTGTGGAAGCTTTGGGCCTCAACTGCGTTCCGAAGGCCACCGCCGCGCAAGCCTTGGATGCCCTCACAGGCGCGACCTCGAAGCCCGTGATTCTCTACCCCAACTCGGGCGAAACCTACGACGCCGCGACGAAGACGTGGTCCAAGGCCGACCCGCACGCGCACGACTGGGACGCGGACGTCGTGCGCTGGAAGGGGCAGGGGGTGCGGTGCCTGGGCGGGTGCTGCCGGACTTTGCCGGAGGACGTGCGCGTCATGAGGAAGGCCTTCCTCGGGTGAGGTTGGGTGATCTTCGGGCGGCGTCGGGTGACCATCGCCCGGCGTGACGCTGAAACCCAAGTCCTGACAAGAAGAAGTCGCCCGGGGCGAGGTGCCTGCGGGCGGCTTTTCTTCATGAGACCGGGGAGGGTGAGGCGTTCGTCACGCGGCTCCCCAAACGTCCTCCGGCCCAGCGCTCACTTCGCGCTCACTTCGCGATCACTTGCGGTCCTTGAGCACCTGCGCGAAGGCCTTCGCGACCTTCCCGACGTTCTTGGTGTTGAGGCCGGCGACGCAGATGCGGCCGTTTTCCACCCCATAGATCGCGAACTCTTCACGGAGACGGATCATCTCCGCCTTCGTGAACCCCGTGAAGGAGAACATCCCCTTCTGACGGATGATGAAGGAGAGGTCCGCGCCCTCCGCCTTCCCCGCTTCAAAGAGCGCGCGGCGCATCGCGAGGATGCGGTTGCGGCAGCCGTCGACTTCCGACTTCCAGGCGGGGAGGAGTTCGGGGTCGTTCAGGACCTCCGCCACCACCGCGCCGCCGTGGCGGGGCGGGTTCGAGTATTCGGCGCGCACGAGGGCGTTGAGGATCGTCTTCAGAACCTTCGCTTCGGTTTCGTTCGCGCCCACGACGTGAAGCGCGCCCGCGCGCTCGCCGTAGAGGCCGAAGTTTTTGGACGACGACGTCGCCGCCATCATCGAGACCCCGGAGGCCGCAAACATCCGGAGCGCCCGAGCGTCTTCCTCCAAGCCTTCGCCGAACCCCTGGTAGGCCATGTCGAGGAAGGGGATGAGGTTCTTCGCCTCCACGATGTCGAGCACCCGCTTCCAGTCGTCGATCGTGATGTCGACCCCGGTCGGGTTGTGGCAGCAGGCGTGAAGCACGACGAGCGTGCGCTCAGGGAGCGCTTCCAACCCCGCGAAGAACCCTTCGCGGTCAACCGACAACGTCGCCGCGTCGTAGTAGGCGTAGCGGAGCACGTTGAGG
Organism: Sutterella parvirubra YIT 11816; assembly: GCF_000250875.1. Taxonomy (GTDB): domain Bacteria; phylum Pseudomonadota; class Gammaproteobacteria; order Burkholderiales; family Burkholderiaceae_F; genus Sutterella; species Sutterella parvirubra. The sequence continues at coordinate 11,325 of NZ_JH604981.1, forward strand.
CCCGCCTCTTTGAGAATCGCGACGTGGTTCCCCCAGGTGGGGTTCGAGACGGCGCCCGTCGTCACGTTGAGGTTCTTCTGCGCGAAG
>NZ_JH604981.1:11437-12186 GCF_000250875.1 Sutterella parvirubra YIT 11816
GTCGTCACGTTGAGGTTCTTCTGCGCGAAGGCCGCACCCAATTGGAGCGCCCCCGTGCCGCCCAGCGTCTGCACGGTGCAGATGCGTGCAAGGAGCTCGGGGTCGTCGCCGAAAACGAGGCGCTTCACCGCGCTGCAGAATTTGGGGAGCCCCTCCATCGGCCCGTAGCCGTGCGGGGCTTTGGAGTCGAGGAGGCGCTTTTCCGCTTCCGCCACGACGGGTTGGAGCGGGATGCGCCCCTCGTCGTCGAGGTAGACCCCGACGGAGAGGTTCACCTTGTCGGCGCGCGGATCCTCCCCGAAGGCGCGGGCGACGCCGAGGATGGGATCGTCGGGACGGGGCGAAAGATCGGAGAAGAGATTTGTGAGCATGGGCGGGCCTCGTTCGGTTGGGTTGGGTTCGGGGAAGAGCGGAGGCCGATTTCTGCCGATTTCGGCCGCCCGTCTTCGGCGGGTCTCAACACTATAGGGCCGATAGGACCGCACCGAGGCCCGCGCTTCTACGACAAAAGCCCCAATCGAATGGACTTGGGCGGGATCTTGGGGGATTTGTTTGACCGGAAGAGGAAAAGCGCGGCGCTCTGCGGGAAGTCGGGGCGATGGCAGAGGGCGGCCGTTTTGCAAAAAGAGAAGGCACGCGGATTTTCGTTCGCGTGCCTTCTTCTTTTACGGGGAGATCCGGGGCGGGCTGAGCCGCCCGTCCGCCCGTCCTTGCCGCCGTCTTATTAAACATCCTGATAAATACTTCAG
>NZ_JH604982.1:0-5749 GCF_000250875.1 Sutterella parvirubra YIT 11816
CGAACCTCTTCCGTGAAGAGGTTCCCTAACAGGGTACGCCCCGATGTTTCGCAAACTTCACTTCAAATTCCGCGGGTTGCCCACGCCGATGGCGGGGCTCGCGCTGGGCGTGGCCAGCCTCGGCTGGTGCATGGAAAACGCGCTGCCGCTCCATGGCTTCGGGCAGCTGACCGGCGCCGTCATCGCATCCTGCCTCCTGATGCTTCTCGTCGTGCGCTTTGCGTTTCATGCGGACACGCTCGTCAACGACCTCCGCCACCCCGTCGCCGGGAGCATCGTTCCCACCTTCGCGATGGCCGTGATGGTGATCTCCCGCGCGCTTCACGACTTCGTGCCGAACTTCTCGGTCGTGCTCTGGTGCCTCGCGGTCGCGGCGCACTTGGTTGCGCTCGTCGCCTTCATCATCTACCGCTCCCGCGAAGCCGTCATGGGGAACATGGTCCCCTCGTGGTTCATTCCGCCCGTCGGCATCATCGTCGCCGACGTGAGCTTCCCCGGGACGCCCGCGCTCGAATGGCTCGCCGACGGCCTTCTCGTCATCGGCATGAGCGCCTACGCGGTCATGCTCCCGATGATGATCTACCGCTTCATCTTCCACCCGGAAGTCCCCAATGCCGCCAAACCCACGATCGCGATCATGGCCGCGCCCGCGTCGCTCTCCTTGGCCGGGTACCTCACGGTGGTCGAGGAACCGTCGCTTCTTCTCGTCGCGATTCTTCTGGGGATCGCGCTCCTGATGACGCTCGCCATCTACTTCTGCTTCTGGAAGCTCCTGCGTCTTCAGTTCTCGCCCGGCTACGCCGCCTTCACCTTCCCGATGGCGATCGGCGCGACGGCGCTCTACAAGGTTTCTAATCTCGTCAACTCCATCCCCGGGGGTCAGGAATACGCGATGCAGCTCCGCATCATGGCGCACGTCGAACTCATCATCGCCGCTTTGGTGATCAGCTACGTCTTCGTCCTCTACATGAAGAACCTGAAGGTCTTCATGTCGGTGGAGATGCCGGCGAGAACGGTCAGCCAGCAGCCGCAGCCGTAAGAGGCCGCTGAAGGGCGGAAGCCCCTCAAAGACTACCCCATACGACAAGGCCGTCGGATTCGCTCCGGCGGCCTTGGTGTTTTGGGAGTTTGGGAGTGCCCGTCCGTCAGAACGTGAACTGCAGCGTCTCGTACTCGGGGAACGCAGCCCCGGGCTTCAATTCCGCGCGGATCCCGCCCTTCAGCTCATCCCCGCCGCGGATCACTTCGCCGGCGTCGACGTGCGCCAGCTGCCAGCGGGCGACGTTCGCGAGGAAACCGCGCACGGTCTCGGACCCCTGCGCGCATTCGAGCACTTCGCACTCCGGCAGTCCGAAGGCGGCGAGCCCCGCGGTGTAGCCGCAGGTCGCGCCTTCTTCGCTCCTGCGCCACGTCCCGAACGCCACGAGATTCATGACGGGAACGGCCTCGGGGTCGACCAAAAGCGCCGCACCGTTCCTGTAGCCCTCGGGCGTGAAGAGCATCGTCGCGGCGTCGACCGCCAAAACGCCGGGCGAGAGCGTGAGGCTCGCGACCGCGCGGACGAGGTTGCGGGCGTTTTCCAGAATTCCCGCCGTTTCCGCGATCGCCGCCACGACCAGGTGCGCGCGGTGCGCGAGCGCGGCCTCGGTCGCGCCCTCCCAGTCCGGGTTGTTCTTCGCGTGGGCTTCCGCCATGCGCTCCGGAATCTCGCAGGGGTTCATCCCGACCACGATGATCGAGCCCATCGCGCGGAAGGCCAAAGGTTCGCCCGGGTTCGAAGGAATGCCCTCGACCTTGACGCCCCAGTCGTCCTCAAAGTCCGCGGCGAACGCGGCCGGATCCCAGTGCGGGGCGGCCAGAAGCACCGAGGCGGTGAGGGTCTTGGGGTTCGCTTCTTCCGCGGGGCTCTGTGCAACCTGGGCGGCCTGAGCGGCGTGGGTCTGGTCGGTCATGGTCAAACGTTCCTCTCTCAAAATGGCTAACCGCTTCGGAGGCGCTTGGAGCTGCGGGCCCCATGCGCCTCACGCAGGCGGCTTTCGTTGGGGTGGCATTCTACATGCCGCCCCTATAATGAGCGCCTCCACGAAAACCGACACCGCATTCTCATGACCCGACACTACGGCGCCCTCCTCACCATCGTCTCCATTGCGCTTTGGGCGATGGGCCTCCGGACGATCTCGCCGCTTCTCGAATCCTCCGGCCTCATGAACGCCGCGCTCCCCGCGGGGCTGGGCGTGCTTGCCGCCCTCGGCCTTCTTCTTCGCGGCCGCCTGATTCCCCGCGCCGACGCGGCGCCGAGCCTCCTTCAGAAGCGCTTCAACGCGAACGTCGCGGTCTCGCTTCTCGCGGCGCTTCTCATGCTCTACGTCGACGCCTACGCGATGGACGGCGGGCTCCTGCGCGGGGTCGCGAACGTCTTCGGGCTCGCGGCCTTCGGTGAGCGCTACCAGCTCGCCGTGTCGACGGGCTGCGCCCTCGGGGTCGTCCACCCGATCCTCTTACCTCGTCGCCGCCTTCCCGCGCCTCTTCGGGCCCAAGGCCTGAGAAAGTCTGAACTGGCCTGAAGAGGCCTGAAGAGCGCCCCGCACCGAATCCAACTCTCTTTGAAGGAGCCTCCCGGCTCCCACGTGAAGTCCCATGACCGACACCGCCAAGACGTCCAAGTCCCCGGTTCTGATGCCCGAACCCCAGCACACGATGTTGGGGCAGGCGACGACCTACCACGACACCTACGACGCGACGCTTCTCACCCCGATTCCCCGCAAGTTCGGCCGCGACGCGATCGGCCGCCACGACTTCCAAGGGCACGACTACTGGCACCTCTTCGAGGTGACCTGGCTCTCGCCCAACGGCCTCCCCCAGGTGGCGGCGGGGCTCATGACGGTGCCGGCGACGACCGAATGCATCGTCGAATCGAAGTCGCTGAAGCTCTACGTCGGGAGCTTCACGCAGTCGGTCTTCCCCTCGAAGGAAGCCGTCGAAGCCCGCATGACCGAAGACCTCGTGAAGCTCTTGGGTGAAGGCGTCCGGATGGAGCTCACGCTGCTTTCCGACTGGCAGGGGGACGCCATGCTCCCGACGCCGCTCCCTGGGATCCGTCTTGAAGCGCTCCCCGAGATGAAGGATGCGACCTTCGACGCCTTTGAGGTCGACCCGAACCTTCTGGCGGTCGCGGAGGACGCGGGCGGTGAAATCGTCGAAGAAGTCTTCTCGACGGAACTCTTCCGCTCCTGCTGCCCCGTCACGGGCCAGCCCGACCACGCCGGGGTGGTGATCCGCATGAAGGGCCCGAAGGCGGACCGCGCGGGGTTGCTCAAGTACCTCGTCTCCTACCGCTGCCACCGGGGCTTCCACGAGCAGTGCGTCGAGCAGATCTTCACGGACCTCTCGAACGTCTTCTCGCCCGAAATCCTTGAAGTCCACGCGCTCTTCACGCGCCGCGGCGGGATCGACATCTCGCCCTTCCGCTCGAACGTGCGGTCGACCCCGGACACCGTGCTGCGCTCGCCGAGGCAGTAAGAACAACAGGAGCCGGGGCCGACCGCCCCGGCACCTCCGGCTTCCGAAATGCACTGAGGGGCGGCCCCGCAAAGGTCCGCCCCTCAGCTTCTGACCGGTTCCGTCCCGTCCGGACCGAATGCATCCGTCCCGGCCGGGTTCAAGCCCTCACTTCAGCACCGCGCCCGACATCCCCGAGGAGACGAGCTTGGCGTAGCGGGCGAGCACCCCGGTCTTGATCTTGGGCTCGGGCTTCACCCAACGGGCGCGGCGGGCGGCCATGTCGTCCTCCGTCACCGCTACCGTCAAGGCGTTCCCCGGGATGTCGACCGTGATCATGTCGCCCTCTTCGACGAACGCGATCGGCCCGCCGTCGGCGGCTTCCGGCGAGACGTGCCCGATCGCGGCCCCGCGGGTCGCGCCCGAGAAGCGCCCGTCGGTGATGAGGGCGACGGTGTCCCCGAGCCCCGCCCCGACGATCGCAGCGGTGGGGTTCAACATCTCCCTCATCCCGGGACCGCCCTTCGGGCCTTCGTACCGGATCACCACGACGTCGCCCGAGCGGATCTTCCCGCCGTGGATCGCCGCGATCGCGGCCTCTTCGTCGTCGAAGACGCGCGCGGGGCCGGTGTGGACCATCATCTTGGGGTCGACGGCGCTGCGTTTGACCACCGCGCCTTCCGGCGCCAAATTCCCCTTCAGCACCGCGATGCCGCCCTCTTTCCCCCAGGGATTCTCAAGCGGACGGATCGTTTCGCGGTCGGTGACGACCGCGCCCCGCGCGATCTCGCCGATCGTGCGGCCCGAGACGGTCTTCGCGTCTTCGTGAAGGACGCCCAAAGGAAGAAGCGTCCCCAACACCCCCGGAATCCCGCCCGCGCGGTCGAGGTCCTCGATGTAGGCTTCGCCGGCGGGCGCGAGATGGCAGAGGTTCGGGGTCTTTTTGGAAATCTCGTTCGCCACCGTGAGGTCCAGCTCGATCCCGCACTCGTGCGCGATCGCCGGGAGGTGGAGCATCGAATTGGTCGAGCACCCCAGCGCCATGTCGACCGCGAGCGCGTTCTCGAAGGCTTCGCGGGTCATGAGGTCGCGCGGGCGGACGTTTTCGCGCACGAGGTCCATCACGCGCATGCCGGAGTCCTTCGCCAAACGCAGACGCGCCGACATCACCGCCGGGATCGTGCCGTTCCCGGGGAGCGCCATCCCGAGGACTTCGGTCAAGCAGTTCATCGAGTTCGCGGTGAACATCCCGGAGCAGGACCCGCAGGACGGGCAGCACTTGTCTTCGATCTCCATGAAGATCGTCTTCGTGATCCGCCCGGCGTGGAAGGCCCCGACGGCTTCCGCCACGTCGGAGTAGGAAAGCCTCCGCCCGCTCGTCATGCGGCCGGCGAGCATCGCGCCCGCGGAAATCACGATCGTCGGGACGTTGAGGCGCCCCGCCGCCATCAGAAGGCCCGGCACGTTCTTGTCGCAGGCGGCGACCAAAACGAGACCGTCGAACGGATGCGCCGTCGCCATCGTCTCCACGCTGTCGGCGATCAACTCACGCGAGACGAGCGAATACTTCATCCCGACGTGCCCCATCGCGAGGCCGTCGCAGACGGCGATCGCGGGGAAGACGATCGGCGTGCCGCCGCCCATGGCGACCCCGGTCTTCACGGCCTCGGTGATCTTGTCCAAGAACATGTGCCCCGGGACTATGTCGTTTTGGGACGAGACGATCCCGATCAGCGGGCGCGCAATTTCAGCATCGGAGAGCCCGAGGGCCTTCAGAATCGCGCGCTGCGGCGCGGCGGCGGGTCCTTGTGTCAGTCGATCGCTTCGCATGGGTATCGTCCTTTTCCTTGGTTTTGCTGAGGGGAAAAACCGCGCGCGGGAGCCTGGGGTTCAATCCCTTCCGGAGGCCTCCCGGCGCGCGGGCATCTCTTCACGATACCGGGCCGCCCGGGTCTTCGCCTCAGGCCTTTGCCATAGGACAAACGCCCGAGGCGGCTTTCAACCGACGCCTCCAGACGGTCTTCGAAGGGCCGCGGCGACCGAAGCGCCGGAGCCGCACCGCAGCCGCACCGAAGCCCTGAAGCCCCGAGGTCCACCGCGCCCTCTCTGTTAAACTCACCGGCATCACGAATCTTTCCAAGGAACCCGCCGTGACCACGGTTCATGCGGCGCGCCCCCGCGGGGCCGCGCCCTCCGTTCATTCCGTCCAGTCCCTCCGCCCGACGGGCCCGCGCCTGCCGGCCGCCGCCCG
>NZ_JH604982.1:5803-8865 GCF_000250875.1 Sutterella parvirubra YIT 11816
GGGCCCGCGCCTGCCGGCCGCCGCCCGGGCGCTCATGCGCGCCTTCGGCGGCACGCTCCTCTGCGCGGGGCTTCTGCTCACCACGCTCACCGCCCTCAACACCGCGCAGGCCAACTCCACCCTCATCGCGGGGGCACGGGCGAGCGGCTCGGGGAACGTCATGGTCGCGCAGTCGGTGGACATTCCGGGACGGGCCGTGTCGTCCCGCTTTCTGCTCCCCTCCCAGCAACACCAGTCGCAGGAGACCGTCTCCTACGTCGACGGCGTGAAGGTTCCCCAGGTCCCGCACACGAACGGGCTCTTCGTCACGTTGACGCGCGCGCTTCAGCCCGACGGGCGCACCCTCGTGCGGGAGAGTTTTCTGAACGACAAGGGGGTCCTCGTCGCACAGAACGTTCTCCCCGCCGCGAAGCGCCTGAAGCTCTCGGCGGAAGAACTCGCCACACCCGTGAACGGCCTCTTCACCGACCCCGAGCACGCCCGCGAGGTGAACGCCCAGCTCGACATCCCGGCGGAACCCGCAGGGTCCGAAACGTCGCTTCGCTACGTCCTTCCCTCGCCCTCCGACTACGCCGAGCTCGACCGCCGTCAGCGCACGGAATCGCGCCGCACGACGCTTGTGAAGCGTGAGGCGGAAGACAAGGCCTCCAAGGCCGCCAAGGCCGCGAAGAGCGACGCAAAGAACGACGAGAAGACCGGCCAGGGCGCCCTCAAGGCCGCCGAAGACAAGGTCGGGCAGGCCGTCGCCGACGCGGTCGACGCCGCCGCGACGGCGCTTCACCTCAAGTCCGCCCCCGAACCCGGCGCCGCCCCGGTGCCGGACGCTCTGGACGCGCTCGCCCAGGAACCCACGGGGATCGTGAACGGCCTCGGGCGCATGATGGCCGAGCGCGGCAATTCCGCCCGGCTCGCGGTCACGCAGGCCGTGGAATTGGTCGAGCGCTTCGGTTGGCGCGGCCCCGTCATCGAATACACGGTCGCCGACGCCCGCGAAGCGTGGATCCTCGCGGTGTTCCCGGGCCGCACGGCGGTCGCGCGCCGCGTCGCCGACGACGAGGTCGTCTTCACGGCGCAGACCTCCTCCCTGGGGGACGCCGACCTCACCGATCCCCATTCGACGATCGTCACCGACTTCACCCGCAAGCGCGCCGAGGCGCTCCTGGAGTCCGCCCGCGAAGATCTGAAGTCGTCGGTCGCCCCCGCGGGCGAAGCCCCCGCCTGGCCTCAGCGCACGGTCTTCCGTTTGGAGGACCACGTCGATCCCCCGACGGACGACGCCCGAAGGAAGAGCCACATGCGTGAGGCCGCCGCCCGCAAGATCGTCGCCCCGGAAACGCTCGGACAATTCCCCTCCGACTGGCGCGACTTCTGGACGGCGCCGGGCTGGCGCGGGAAGGAACCGCTTTCGGTTGAAAAGGTCAAGCAGGTGCTCCGAGCCCACGGCTCGGCCCACGACGCCGACGGGATCTGCAATCCCTCAACGGCGCGAAGCGACGTCTGGGAGTTGAACAGGAATCCCCTGCTCGTTCGCGTGACGTCCTCCGAACACCGCCCCGGCGAATCGCTCTTCGTGCCGGCGCATCCTCTCGCCGCACCGCTTCGCCACCTCTCCACCGACGCGCCCGCGATCCGGTTCGACACCGACTCGCGCGACGTGCGCACGATCCGGCAGATCCACGCGGTGCTCTTGTCGCTCCTTCGTCAGGACGGAGGGGGCGTCGTCAACTTTGAAAAAATCAGCCGCGACTTCGAGGCGAAGGCCTTCCGCGACGTTCAGGCCGCGGAGGCGAACGCGCTCTTCTTGTCGGATCGGGTGTCCTCTGAAAAAGCCCGTCAGCGCCTCTGGTCGACGGACGCCCGCATTCAGGCGTTGGCCGACGCCGTGACCGCGCAGCACATCGCCGAGATCGCGCCCGAACGCGTGACCGTCTTGGCCGACCGCCTGCGCCCCGGCCGCTCGACCGTCAAGGTCGTCGTCTTCGGGAGCGACACGTTCGATGCGACCTCGATCGTGCGGAAGAGCCTGCGGCTTCGCCTCCCCGACACCGACGGCGAAGGCTACGCCGAACCCAACCTTTCGCAGGCCACCGCGCTCGTGCGCCGCGACTTCGACGGCGACGGCAGGACCGACGCCGTGGTGACCTTCACCGTCGACAAGCTTTTGGCGAGCACGGTGCCCGACACCTACCTCACGCTCTTCGTCACCGGCACCGCCGGGAAGAAGTCCTTCGTCGGGTTCGACACCGCGATCGTGAACGCCGCGCCGGAATCGGTGCTGCCGCAACAGTGACCGGTCCATGACGAAGGCTCCGCTGAAGGGGAAGGCGTCGGGCGGCGCGGCCGTCACGGACACGACGCTCGCGACCTACGACGCCCGGGCCTCCCGCTACGCCGCCCGGTACGACGAGGTCGTGCCGGCACGGCTCCAGGCGCTCTTGCGCGCCCGGATCACCCCGGGCGACCACGTGCTCGAGCTCGGCTGCGGCACGGGACGCGACGCCCGGTTTCTCGCCTCCATCGGCGCGAAGGTGCTCGCGACGGACGGATCCGCCTGGATGCTCCGCGAGGCAGAGATCCGTGAGATCCGTGAGAGGACTTCGGAACCCGAGCGCCGCCCGACGTACAGGCAATTGGCGCTCCCGCCCGAGTGGGAGGAAGACAGGGGACGTGCCGCCGCGCTCGCGGTTCTGGGCGTTACGGAACCCTTCGACGCCGTCGTGGCGGTGGGCGTCCTGCAGCACCTCTCTTGGGAAGCGCTTCGCCCGACCGCGGCCTTCGCCGCGGCCGTGCTCAAACACAACGGCATCCTCATCGCCTCGGTCCCGACCAAGCACCCCGGCGCGAAGACCAGCGACGGGCGGTGGTACTCCGACTTGCCGGTGGAAGGCTATGAGGAGGTCTTCGGGGCCGTGAGTTTGCGGACGGCGTACGTGTCGGAACCCGAGCTCGAAGGCCCGAAGGAGACGCCGGCCGAGTGGCGGACGGTGGTGTTCGCGAAGGATTCGCTCGTCGGCCGTCACTGACCCCAAGTCGAGCGCCTTCCCGCCCGGGATGTGTCAGGG
>NZ_JH604983.1:0-1793 GCF_000250875.1 Sutterella parvirubra YIT 11816
GAAGATCCACGATTTCACAACCGCTCGACCCCTGCAACCACCCGACAGAACCCGACACAAGGACACCACGCATGCCCGCCCTTCTCGTCAACATCGAAGCCGTCCGACAAAACGCCGCCCGCATGAAGGAGCTCGCCATGCTCTACGGGTTCGAGTGGCTCCCGGTCCTGAAGCAGGTGGCCTCTGACGACGCCTTCCGCCGGATCGTGAAGAAGGCGGGCATTTCGGGCGTGGGCGTCGCGGACGTGCTGGCGGGGCGCGATCCCGAAAACGACGTCCTCATCAACATTCCGCCCGCGCGGCTCGCGACGGAGGCCGTGAAGCGCTTCCGCCGCGCCGCCGTGAGCTCGGTCGAAAACCTCGAAATCCTTGAAGCCGCCGCCAAGAAGGCGGGCCGCGTCTTCGACGTCGTCCTGATGGTGGACGCCGGGGACGGCCGCGAAGGGATTCCGTTGGATGAGGACCCCGAGGCGCTCCTTCGTGCCTGGCATGCGCGCAAGGCCCAAAACATCCGCATCGTGGGCGTCGGGCTCACGTTCGGGTGCTTGTCGGGCCTCGCGCCTGACGACGACGTCGTGGGGCGCGTGCTCGAAAAGCTCCCGCAGTGGCTCCCCTACATGGACGTGGCCCCCGGCGAAGCCCCCATCATCTCCATGGGCGGGACGGTCGTGTGGAACTGGCTCCAGAACGACCCCAAGCGCTTCGCGATGCCGGCACCCTGGAAGTTGGAGCTCCGCATGGGGGATCCGCTGCTGGTCGAGCGGTTGTGAAATCGTGGATCTTCCGGAAGAGGTGCGGCTGCAGTCGAGGTTCCGTCGTCCTCAGTCGACCTCAGTCGTCCAGTACGATGGGCGCCGGCACGGCGAGGCTCGCGAGCCATTCGTCCGTACGCTCCGCTTCCGGGACGAGGTCCTCGTAGTGGTAGGCCAAAGCGGGAAGGAAGGCCCGGCGGACGGTGGTCCCCCGCATCGCCGCCACGGTTTCGGGCTTGAGCCCGCCTCGCGCGATCACTTCAAAGGCTCCCGCGGGGATGGTCTTCAAAAGGGACTGCGTCGAGGGCGCACGTATCCCGATCGGAAGCATCCCGGTCGTGAAGTCCGATTCGGCGTAGGGGTCCGAATGGTCCCCCACGGCGTGAAGCGCCCGGCGCGTCCCGCAGGCCATCGCCGGGACGTATTCGATCTGGTAGACGCCCCCGCCGGTGTTGAGGCCGTGCGTCACCGCGACCGAGACCACAAAAAGGTAGAGCGCGGGCTGAAGGCGCCCGTCGTCCAACGCACGGGTCAGGTCTTCGCGCGTGAGCCTCACCCAGGGTTCGGCGTCGATCGGGCCCGCGCCTTCCGTGCGGAAGAGCGACCGGCCGTCCTCAGAGAGGTCGAGCGACCAGGCGCGCGCCTCGTCGTCGATCGCCCAGAAGAATAGGGCGCCGCGCTTGAGGGACCCGTCGGGGTTGAGGAACCAGCAGCCGCGCGTCTCCGCCAACTCGGTGCGGACTTCGATCGCGAGCTCCGGCGTGAGGAGCACCTTCGAGACCAACGAATCCGGATCCTGGAGGTCCGAACGGACGAGGTCGCGGATCATCGTCTCGAAGTCGAGCATGAAGACGGGCGGGAGGACGTTCCCCACCGCCATCGACCAAAGTTCCGACCCGGCGGTCGCGAACTGGTCGCGCATGGAGGTTTGGTGGAGGACCTTGGGGTTCCTGTACACGCGCTCGACGATCCGCGCCATCACGGCGCGCTCCTCCGCGGTCATGATGGCCCCCGTCGGGAGGTCGACGTCCTTAGGGTGCA
>NZ_JH604983.1:1803-6631 GCF_000250875.1 Sutterella parvirubra YIT 11816
AGCTCCGCATGGGGGATCCGCTGCTGGTCGGCTTCGACATGTACCGCGGCGGCCCGCTCGTCAAGTGCACCGAGACGAAGGCCTGCTTCCGCACCGACGTCTTTGTGGTCGAAGCCGACGTTTTGGAAGTTCGCCGCAAGAAACCCTTTGAGGCGGGCACCCACGTCGGCACCGGGCACGGGGCGTCCTGCGCCGCGTCCCACCGCGAACGCCTTCAGGCGATCGTCGACTGCGGGCGGCTCCACACGGTGGTGGACGGCCTGGAGCTGCTGCTCCCCGGCGCGGAACTCATCGACTTCGCCGGGAACTACGCGATGCTCGACATCGGCGGGATGGAGGAGCCCTTGAAGGTGGGCGACGTCGTCCGCTTCAAGCCCGACTACTGGGCCGTGGGGACGATGATGCGGTCGGCCACCGTGCCGAAGGTCTTCGTGACGGAACTGCCGGTGGAGCTCCCTGAGCCGAACTGAGTCGGCCGGCTGTTTCTCGACGGAGAAAGCTCTTCAGACGGTCGGGATGATGAAGGGCGTTGCGGGCGGGTTTCCGGGGCGCCCTTCCCGTTTTCAGCTTCTTCCCGATCGGGAATTACGGTCACGTACGTCTTTGAGCTATTGAATCCCGGGCGCGCAGGCGGCATGATGGAAGGTGTAGGCCGGTTTTGTCCGGCCGACCCGAGAAGAACACCGCAACGACCCCTTCCGCTCGCCCCCGAGCAAGGCCCCCACATGTCCCTACGTCCCCGCACCCGGTCCGCTTTTCACCGCCTCGCAGGCTTCGCGCTCGCGGGGCTCTTCGCCGCGACCGTCGGGGCGTGGACCACGGGGAATGCGTGGGCGGCCGAGACGGCACCCCTTGCCCCCGTCACCGTCGCCCACGCGGAAACCAACCCCGCCCACGACCTCTCGATGCACGGGAGCGACCTCCACGCCCAGACCGACCACGAGCACGAACCGTTCGTCGTCGCCTACGTCGAGGGCGGGCCTTTCGTCGACTACCAGCGCGTGTTAGCGGGCGTCGCGAAGGGGCTCGAAACGATGGGCTGGATCGAGGACGGCGACGTCCCGATGCCGGAAGGGACCGAGAGCGCCGAACCCATCTGGAACTGGTTGTCGGAGCACGCCGGCGGCCGGATCGTCTTCGCGAAGGACGGCTTCTATTCGGCCGGGTGGGATGAGTCGAACCGCGATGAGATGTTCGCGGCCATCGGGAAGATGAAGCACGTCGACGCGATCCTCGCCTTCGGGACGTGGGCCGGGACGGAGTTTTCGAAGCTCCCCGACGGGAAGCGCACGACGCCGGTCGTCGTGGCGTCCGTCACGAACGCGCTCGAATCCGGGATCGTGAAGTCGTTGGAACGGTCGGGCGTCCCGAACCTTGTGGCCTCCATCGAACCCGACCGCTATCCGCGCCAGCTCTCCATCTTCCAGAGCGTCTTCTGGTTCCGAAAGCTCGGGATCGCCTATGAGGACACCCCTGCCGGGCGCGGGAGCATTGCGTTGAAGGCGCTCGAAAACACCGCCATGTCGCTCGGGATCGAACTGATCCGCTGTACGGACCGCTTCGACGTCGCGGACGTGAACGTCGCGGCGGCGCGCCTCAAAGCCTGCCACCGGCAGTTGGTCGAGCGCGGCGCGCAGGCCGTCTATCTGACGGCCAACGTCGGCCTCACGGCCGATACCGCGGCGGACGTGTTAGAACCGCTCATTGAAGCCAAGCTCCCCACCTTCTCGCAGGTGGGGTCCTTCGACGTCGAGAACGGGGCGCTGCTTTCGATCTCCGAAGTGAACCTCGCCGACGAAGGGGCCTTCTCCGCCGGGCAGCTCGTAAGGATTCTGGAGGGCCAGAGCCCCGAGGCGATCAACCAACGTTACGAAGGCGCGGTGAGCCTGGCGGTGAACCTTGAAACCGCGAAGCGGATCGGGTGGGAGCCGCCCCTGGAGATTTTGGTGGCGGTGGACGAGTTCTATCCGAAGCGGGAAGACGGGGAGACGGATGCGGCGGATGACGTTGAGGCGGCCGAACAGACGCCCGGTGAGGACGCCGAACCCTGAGATCGGCGCGCCTTGCTGATCCCGATCGGGATCTCTGAAATCGAACACTTTCACCCGCGGCCGGGGCTCCCCGCCGCGGGTGTTTTCATGTCCGGATTGCTCATTTGCATCACGGTTTTCGACAGCATGTCGAAAACCGTTACTTGCCCGAAGCGGAAATATATCGTTGCATTCGTCGGTTTCCATAGGATCTCTGAGCTATTCCATACGCCTTAAATGACCCGGGTTCAGTTATGGCCGTGCGTGAACGCCACGTGAAAAACAACTTATTACACACCGTCTGAACGCTTGTTCATCCCCTTGAAAATCAAGGCAAGTACGAAAGATCTGAATTCGAAATGTCGAAAAGACTGAACGTTCAGCGCACCCGAACAGTTACGCCTTCGCCTATGGTGAGGCCATCGCCATCCCCAACGGACGCGATGTTCAACCGGCCGAACGGTAGGGGCCGGAACAATCAGAACAAGGAAAAAACATCATGTTCAAGAAGTCTCTTACGGTGCTCGCCGTTCTCGGCGCCTTTGCGGGCACGGCAATGGCCGCCGACGTCACCGTCTACGGCGTCGTCGACGCCGGTCTCGCCTACACGCATGACAAGACCACGGTGAACGCCAAGATCAACGCCCAGGAACTCAAGGATTCCGTCAAGAATGACGAATTCCGCATGGATTCGGGTAACAACTCCGCGACGCGCTTCGGCATCCGCGGCACGGAGGACCTCGGCAACGGCCTGCAGGTCGGCTTCATCCTCGAAAACGGCTTCGACGCCGACACCGGCGCCCTCACGACCGACGACACGATCTTCGACCGTCAGGCCACGCTCTCGCTCTCCGGCAACTTCGGTACGGTCTACATGGGCCGCATGAGCACGCTCATTTCCGATACGGGTTCCGTGGGCTTCTACGGCTCGATGGCCTCCGCCTTCGGCTCCGGCTGGTCCTCGAACATCGCCGGCCACACGGCCGTGAACGCCACCTATCAGACCCGCTACAACAACGCGGTCACCTACGTGTCGCCTGAATTCGCCGGCACGAAGATCTACGCGCAGTACGCCATGGGCGACGACGAAGAAAACACGATCCGCAACGACCGTTACGCCGCTTTGGGTGCCGAATGGAAGGCCGGTCCCATGGACTTCGGCGTCTTGGTCGATTGGCTCGACAAGGATTCCTCCGAACACGGCGCGGGCTTCGGCGCCCGCATGAACGTTCAGGACCAGTACACGGTGAACTTCGCCGGTTCCTACGACTTCGGCGTTGCGAAGGCCTTCGCCGCCGTCCAGTACTTCAAGGACGCTCGCGACGCGGGCGGCATCCTCGACAACATGGGCTTCTTCGAAATCGGCAACGCAGGCGACCAGGTCTTCAACAAGGCCAACACGGCCGCCGAAGGCTACGGTCTGCACCTCGGCGCGACGTTCGACGCGCTGGGCGGCACCTTCCTGGCCGGCGTCGGCTACATGGACGGCGAACTCGACTATGCCTACGACGGCCACGTCGCCGACATCAAGGCCTACTCCGCCTCGCTCGGCTACGAATACGCCCTCTCCTCGCGCACCAAGCTCTATTCGGGCGTGGGCTACCTCAAGCAGGAAGCCGACGGCGTGAAGACGGGCGTTGCCTCCGGCAACTGGAAGTATGAAGGCTACGACGTGATCGCCGGCCTGGTCCACACGTTCTAATCGAAGACCCCGGGACGGCCCCAACCAGACCAGCCGTCCCGACAGTCTTCAAACCTAAGACCCCGGAGATTGGGAAAGAGCTCCGGGGTCTTTTCACGTCCGCCGAATCCCTGACGGGTCCCCCAAAACTCTTGCTTTTCAAGGGCTTCAATTCCACCTCGGCGTCTACCCCCTACCCTGAAAAGGACTGAGGAATGCGGTTTTCCAAGGCGGCCACGTAAAATCGACGGCGAATCGGAGGCGATGGCAAGAATCCGCCTGATTCCGCCCATTGCAGAGCACGACGACACGTAAACCTCGGGACGGATCCGCGCGGGCCGCCCAGGCCGATTCCCCTGGGCCGGGCCGCCCGGCGCCCGACCCGGTAGAATCCACTCCGACATCGCGTTGGAGGTACGTCCGGGCGGAGGGATCCTGAGTCCCTGCGCGGCGGGCGTTGAGAGAGTCTCCCATCACCGGATCAGGTTAATGCCTGCGGCGGGAAACGCGCTTCACGGGCACGGGTGCAGGAAGGCGGGAACGCCTTTCCGGCGCCGCGCGCCCGCCTTCGGCACGGTGACCTTCCTTCTTTGACGACAAGGTCCGCCATGCAAAACAAGTCTTCTGAAAAACCCGTTCACCTCATCCGCCACCCGCGGTCGGACGAGGATCCGGACGAAACCCTTGAGCAGCGCCGCCGGGACTCCCGGTTCGGCCATATCCTCGACGCCAACGGTCGCCGCGTACCGCTGCGACGGATCGAACTGACCGACACGCCCTCAGCATTCGGCGGCGGCCGAAACCCCGTCTTCTTCGTCCCCGACACGTCGGGACCCTTCGGCGCGGACAACCGCGTCGCGGGCTGCTGGAGCAGTCCTTTTGCGGACGCGGAGGAAGGCGTCGCCCGGGGCCCGGGCAAAACCCAGCTCTCGCTCGCCCAATGGGGCGTCGTGACGCCCGAGATGGACTTCGTCGCGGCGCGTGAGAACCAGGGCCGCGAGGCCTTCCTCAAAAGCGTCGAGGACTGCGCCAACCCCAAGGTCGACCGCCTCGTCGCGGACCTCTTCAAGACGCCCGCCTGGACGGGCGAACTCGTGCGGCGGGAGGTCGCCGCCGG
>NZ_JH604983.1:6657-14528 GCF_000250875.1 Sutterella parvirubra YIT 11816
ACCGCTCCCACCGGAGGCTGGAGCCCACCATCATCGGGAAGGCCTTCCGCACGAAGATCAACGCCAACTTCGGCGCGACGCCGGGCGGCGGGAAGTCCTCTTCCATGGAGCTCATCGGCGCCGCGATGCTCGCCGGCGCCGACACCGTGATGGATTTGTCGGTGGGGCCCGGCATCGGGAAGATGCGCCGGGAGGTGCTCCGCTGGGCGTCGGTGCCGGTCGGCACCGTCCCCATCTATGAGGCCCTGGAGCGCGCGGGCGGCGACCCGGAGAAGCTCGACATGGCGCTCTTCGCCCGGGTGATGAGGGAGCAGGCCGCCGACGGCGTCGACTACATGACGATTCACGCGGGGGTGCTTCGCCGCCTCGTCGAAGCGACGAAGCACCGACTCACCGGCATCGTCTCGCGCGGAGGCGGCATCATGGCCGCGCACATGCACCGGCACGGCTGCGAAAACTTCCTCTATGAGAACTTCGACGAGATTCTGGAGATCGCGCGTGAGTACGACGTGACGCTCAGTTTGGGGGACGGGCTCCGCTCGGGGTCCGCCATGGATGCGAACGATGCCGCGCAGTGGGGTGAACTCGAAGTGATCGCCGAGCTCGGCAAACGCGCGCAGGCGAAGGGCGTGCAGGTGATGATCGAAGGCCCCGGGCACATCCCGATGCCCGGCATCGCCGCGAATCAGGAGCTGAACGACCGCCTCACGGGCGGCGCGCCCTTCTACACCCTGGGGCCCTTGGTGACCGACTCGGGTGCCGGGTGGGACCACGTGACCGCCGCGATCGGTGGCGCGATGATCGGGGCCGCGGGCGCGTCGATGCTCTGCTTCGTGACCCCCAAGGAGCATCTGGGCCTCCCCGACGTCAACGACCTCAAGGAAGGCATGGCGGTCTTCCGCATCGCCGCCCACGCCGCGGACATCGCGAAGGGGCGCGACATGGCGATCCTGCGGGACCGGTTGATGTCGGCCGCGCGCTTTGAATTCCGCTGGCGCGACCAGTACGCGCTCTCTTTCGACCCCAAGTACGCCGAGCGGCTTCGCGGTGAGACGCTCTCGGGTCGGGGCGCCGACGAGGCGCACTTCTGCTCGATGTGCGGACCGAAGTTCTGTCCGATGAAGATCGCGCGGGACTGGTTCAAGGACTGAAGGACGGGAATCGGGAGAAATCAGCCGGATCGGGCGTCCGGGGACGAAGACCGGACGGCTCCGGCGCGGTCCGGCCGCTTCCGGCCGCTTCCGGAAACGTCTCGTGAATTCTTCATGACGCCCGCAACGGCGCCGCTGGGCGATAATTCGCCGTGAGGTCGGGCGGCGCCCGGGGCGGGTCGGCACTTTCCCCGCGCCCGGACCGCCCGGACCTCGCGCTTTCGGTACGAAGGCATCCGCGTACCGCTCAACCCGTACCGCTCCACTCGTCCCGCACCGCACTCCTCTGCCAAGACCATGCTTCACGACCGCCGCACTTCGCTCATCCTTCTCGCCGCCACGTCCCTTCTCGGCTCGGCCCTTTTGTCCGGCTGCGGCGCGATGGCGGACACCTGGGAGCGGGGGCTCCCGATGCCCGGCTTCTCGGTCACGGGCGGCACCGCGGGTGAGGACCCGGGGAAGGACTACGTCCCCTCGATGGAGGTCGACCCGGCGAAGTTGGTCGGCGGCTGGGAGGAACCGGTGCCGGGCCAGCCCGGGCGTTTCCAGGGCTACAGGCTCAACAAGGACGGGACGGCGTCCTCCATCAACATGGCGACCCTCGCCGTCAACCGCTGGAGCGTCAAGGGCGACATCCTCACGCTCTACGGCGACAGCATCGGGAACGGCATCACGATCCCCTTCGCGATGGAGTACTTGATCGAAGAGGTGACGCCCAATACGCTCAAGATCCGTCAGGGGAGCCTGGAGCACCACTTCGAGAAGGTGCTGTAAGACTCGGCGCCCTGATCCGTCCGGTCCGCTCCTGAGGTCTTGGAGGCTGAGGAGGTCGACGGACACGGATGAGAAAGCCGCCCAAGGCACCACGCCCGGGCGGCTTTTCGTTGTCGGCTCTCCCAAGGGTGCCGGTCGTCAGTCGTCCAACGCCGCCCGCACGGCCTACTCCGCATGAATGACGGTCGTGTCGTAGACGGGCAGGTCCGTATCGGCCTGGGAGACCAACATCCCGATCTCGGTGCAGCCGAGGATGACGGCTTCGGCGCCCTGCTTCCGGAGGTCTTCGATGACGCGAAGGAACGCCGCCTTCGATTCGGGCTTCACGACGCCGACGCAGAGCTCCTCGAAGATCACGCGGTTCACCATCTCGACGTCCGCCGCAGAGGGAATCATCACTTCAAAGCCTTGAGTCGCGAGCCGGTCCTTGTAGAAGGGCTCGGTCAACGTGTATTTGGTCCCGAGGAGCGCGACGCGCTTGACGCCGTCCCGCCCGAGCGCCCTCCCCGTCGCCTCGGCGATGTGGAGAAGCGGCACCGAGACGACCGCAGCGGTCTCATCCGCCACTTTGTGCATCGTGTTGGTGCAGATCAGGACCATGTCGGCGCCCGCCGCTTCGAGTCCCTTCGCGCAGTCGGCGAGGATCCGGGCGGCCTTCTCCCAGTCGCCCGACGACTGGCACCGCTCGATCTCGTCGAACTCCACGCTCCAGAGGACGATCTTCGCGGAATGGAGGCCGCCCAGGCGCTCCCGCACGGCGCGGTTGATGAGTTGATAGTAGGTGACGGTAGACTCCAAGCTCATCCCGCCGATGAGACCGATCGTTTTCATGGTGTGATCCTCCCTGCCCGTCTGTCTTCGTTCATCGTTTGTCCGCCGCCCGTCCGCGGACGTTCTTCCCAACGATAAGCGCCCGGCAGTGCGGGCGCATCGGGAGGATCCTGAAGGGGATCCGTCAAGGATCAGAACACTGGGAATCAGTCCGAAAACCTCGCGTGGAGCCGGTCCTGGATTTCAAGAAGCAGATGGTCGAGCTTGCGGATCGCCCAGAAGGCGGGGACGGAGAGCAGAATCCCGAGCCCCACGGTGAGGACCGCCTCGTCGATCCCGTGGGCGTGAAGCCCGAAGAAGGTGGGCGCCTCCGGGTGCACCGTGCAGACGGCCATCGAGGAAAAGCTGCGGATGAGGCCGTCGACCGCGCCCCAGAGCCCCAGCATCGGAAGCACCACGACCAGGGCCTTCGCCCAACGGATGCGCTTGCGCGCAATGCCGCCCGCGCGGCGCAGGATCGAGGTGATGCGCACGCTGCGCTCACGAAGGGGCAGCGCGTCGATCGCGTCGGCCGTCCCCATCGAGGTCGCCTCGAAGCGGCGCACGCTCGCCGTCGCCCAGACGATCAGAAACCAAAGTGCGGCGCCGCAGAGGAGAAGCGCCGTGAGAACGTCGCCATCGAGAACAAAGAAGTCCCGCAGCTGCGGGTCCTCCATCACCCATCGGGCGGCCCAAGCGGTTGGGGGCATCATGACGAAGCCTCCCACGGGGTGATGAGGGGAGACATTTGGGGTGCGGGTTCCGCACCCGTCAGGTCGCCCGGACGACGGGGACCGATGGGGGCTCTGATGTGGGTTTCGGGCATGTTCGGTGTCACTCTCTTGTTGCGAACCGTTCTCAATTGGAGAACAGTATAGAGACAGCATACCCAAGCCGCGCGCGTCGGCCCAACGTGCTTTTGACGCGGGTCGGCGTCTACGACATTCACCCTATGTCAGAGATGCCTGCGCCCCATGCGGGTACCCGAGGGACACCCGGACAGAAACGAAATTGTTGCCGGTTGACACGCTAGGCCGTCCTCATGAGAACGCGCCTCCCGAACGGTGGGGGTACCGGACAGCCGCAGGGGGAAGAAACTTTCGTCGTCGGGATCGCAGGAACGGTCAGTTCCCCTCCCCGTCCGGCCTTCTGTGAAACATGATTTGCGCCTCCCTGAAGAAAGGCGCACGGGAAATAGCACGGGGAAGGCGCAGGGGAGCACGGCCGTACGGTACGAAAAGGAAAGGCGCCCGGCGTCTTGATGCCGGTACGCCTTTCCTTGGGCTTGCTTCCGCTTTCTTCCGTTTCGATTCGCCGCGGCGGCGCGGGCGGCGCTCAGCTGCGGGTTTCGGCTTCCGCGACGGCCTGCGCGGGCGTCTTCGTCCCCTCCGCGACGTCCTTCAAACCCATCCCGTAGCGCTGGATCATCGCGATCGGAGCTTGGGTGAGAAGCACGAGCTGGATTTCGCTCGGTTCCGCCGCCCCTTCCGGGACGTCCATGTAGGTGTGGAAGCGCACTTCGCCGTCGGCGTAGTCAAGTTCGAACGCGCCGCGCTTCATGCCGGAGTTCGCGCGCGTCACGAATTCGGCGGCGTCCGCGCGGCGCTCGGCCGGGACTTCGAAGGGCACGACCGCGTAGCAGTGCACGAACTCGTCCTCGACGTCGACGATGACGTTGCAGTATTCGACGCCGCCCTCAAAGCGCGAGCCCGTCATGAAGTAATTGTCGGTTTCGTCGAAATCGTACTGCCACTCGATGTGGTCGAAAAACTTGCGGACGGTTTCGGTGAGCTGCTTTTGGTTCATGGGTTTTCTCTCTTTTGGGTGATGTGGTTACCGGACGGGTGGTGGGGCGCCAGGACTTTCGCTGTCCGGGCACCCCACGGATTGTACCTCAAACGGGCGCCTCCCAGCCGTCGCCGTACTCGATCTTGACGGTGTCCGCGTCCAGGCTCTCGCCGGGCGAGACGGTGACGGGGTGTTGGTCCTCTTCCGTGAAGCCGATGGTCTCACCTTCCTCCAACACGGCGCCGTACTCGAGCACGTAGAGGGCGCCCATGAGGACGAAGTTGAGGAGGGCGTCGGGATCGGCCTTCTCTTCCGGCACGTCGAGCACTTCGATTTCCTTGAAGCCGAAGGCCGAGAGGCCGTCGGTCCCGGCGCAGAAGCCCTCTTCCGACATCCAGAGGTTGATCCAAACGAGGCTCCTGAGCGGCAGCAAGTCCTCGTCCTCCTTCATGGGCTCGGCACCCTCGCGGTAGGCCTGCGGCTCGAAGACCGTGCCGCAGGTGTAGACGCCCAACGCGCCGGGGAGCTTCGCGGCGGTGGCGGTGAGCTTGACGAGGAGCTTCGCGCGCGCCTTCGCGACGGCGAGACCGTAGTCTTCAGCGTCGTCTGCGTCCCCGGTCTCCACGTCGGAGAACGGCCCCATCACGGCGACGACGAGGTTCGCGGCGTGCCGCTTGGTCGTTTCGACCGCCTCGGGCCAAAGGAAGTTGTGTTCGGCGCTCTCCTCGGCTTCGCCGTCGGGGACGGGGAACGGCATCGGCATCACCGAGCAGAGGAAGTCGTCGAACGAGAAGGTGAGCGGTCCGGCCGCTCCATCCTCGCCGTCGGGGTCTTCCACGACACCCGCAAAAAGCGCCTCATCGGCCTCGTCGGGCTCATCGGGCTCGATGTCCCACTCCTCTTGGAACGCCTTGAGGAAGGCGTCGCGGTCGAACCCGGGCTTCTCCGTCAGCACGACCGTGAAGAAGGGTCGGCGGGCCGGCGAAAGCGCCCGGGCGATCTCGTCGTCGGTCGGCTCGTAGTCGTCGGGGACGGCGGCCCCGTCGTGGGTGTGGAATCGGTCTTCGGACATGGGGCATCCCCCTTGGATGGTGTTCGATGGTGGTCAGTCGAGCGCTCCGGCTTCGACCAACATCGCCGTCAGCGCCTCGTGGCCCGTCGCGGCGGCGTAGGTGAGCGCGTCGCGGCCGTCCGTGTCCTTCGCCTTCGGGTCGGCGCCCGCGGCGAGGAGCGCGCGCACCACGTCGACGTGACGTTCGCGCACGGCGAAGAGCAGCGCCGTCATCCCGGTCTTCATCGGGAGGTTCGGATCGGCACCCGCCTTCAGAAGCGCCTCGACCACCACGATGCGGCCCAACCGGGCGGCCTCCGACAGGGGCGTCTCGCCGCTACGGCCGGTACGGTCGGGTTCGGCGCCGACCGTGAGGAGGAACCGGAGCGCGCCGACTTCGCCCTCCCGGGCGGCGATGAGAAGAGGCGTCTCGCCCGCATCGGTGCGGGCGTTGACGTCGGCCCTGGGGGCGGCGAGAAGCGTGCGGAGCGTCTCGACGTCGCCCGAGCGGGCCGCATGGTGGAGCGCGGTCGCGCCGAACCGGTCGGTCTGGAGGCCTCCGGCGCCCGAGCCGCCCTCCGCGGCGAGCTTTTCGCCCACCGCCTTGACGACTTCGGAAAGGTCGGCCGCCGCGGCATAGTCCATGAGCGTGCGGCCGTCGCGGTCGGCAAGACGCAGGTCGGGCGGGACGGGAAGATCCTGACGCGCGAGGATCCTCAGCACCGCGTCGCCCTTTCGTCCGTAGGCGAGCATCATGAGGGGCGTTCGGCCGTCTCGCGTCTGGGCGTTGGGATCCGCCCCTGCGGCGAGGAGTTCGTCGATGACGAGGGGATTCGCCTGCAGCGCCGCGTGGTGAAGCGCGGTGAGCCCTTCGCGGTCCGCCGTGAAGACGCTCGCCCCGGCCTTGAGAAAGAGCCTCACGATGGGAAGCGCCGATCCCTGCGCGGCAAGCATCAGGGGCGTTTCGCCCTCGTCGTTCCTGGCGTCGACCTCGTCCGGGCCCTTCGCCCGGGCGAGAAGCGCCTGCACCACGCCGGCCTGACGGCCCCGTACGGCTTCAAATAGGGTTTTGCCGAGCATCTTGTTCTCCTTCGTGGTCAATGCATGTTGGCGGAATCGCTGAGCCGCAGCCCCGCCGCAGCGGCCGCGCCGCGGGCGGCCGGGACCGTTCGGGCGGGAAGAAGCGCCAATACGAAGCCGTCCGAATCGACGTCGAGCGCGGCGATCCTCAACGGGATCCCGAGGGCTTCGCAGGCCGCGTCGAAGCGCCGCGCATAGACCGGCACCTCATCGTCGTCGGACGGGAGTGGAATCGCTTCGAACCCGCGCTCCCGGAAGAGCGCGGCCGCAGGGAGCGAGGCGACCGCCTCGCAGAAGTCATCCGCTTCGGTCTTCCAGTCGACCTCGACCGCGACGCCCCACCCGATCAGCAGATCCGCGACCATCCGCGGGAACCGGGCGGCGGTTTCAAGGTCTCCGTACGACCTCTCCCGGGTGAAGGGATTCACCCAGTCGCCGGGCGAAAACGCAGCGTCGACGAGACCACGGGCGAGAAGCTCGACCTCGTGGAGAGGCTTCTCTTCAGGCGCGAGAAGCTTCAGGAAGAAGAAGGTCGTGCGGATGCGCTCCGTACGGGCTTCAGGGGTGAGCACGGTGGAGGTTTCGGGGGCCGAAGAAGCGGCGCAAGCTTCGGGAGCGCCGGCCGCATCTCCCTTTTCGGGTTGAAGAACGGCCTCGACCAGAAGTTCGGAGGGGTCTTCGGGACGGGTCGACGGCGCCTGAGGCGCACGCGCACGGATGCGCGCGAAGAAGGATGAGCCGGACCCCGTCCGAGCCGGATGGACTTCCGGGACCGCCGGTTCTTCGTTCGATTCGACGGGTTCCCCGGCTTCTTTCATTGCTTTCGTTGCGTTTGATTGAGGCGCAACGGGCGCACCACCCGTCGCAGGCTCCGGAGCCGCTTGGGGTGCCCTCGCCCGGATCCGCGCGAAGAAGGATGAACCGGACGGAGCTTCGGCGTCCTCTTCGGGCGCTGCGGGTTCGGGTGCAGGCGCGGGTCCGCAATCATCTTGAGGCCCGGCGGGAGCATCGTTGCCGGACGCGGCGGGCTCAGCGGCCCCAGCGTCTTCAGGTTTCGGATGCATCTCCCTCCAAGCGCTCACCGCATCGAGGAGCTTCCCCACGACGCGGGCATGACCCTCGGCGGCCGCGCGGTCGAGCGCGGTGCGGCCTTCGGCGTCCGATGCCGTCGGGTCGGCCCCGGCCTCGAGGAGCCGCTCCGTCATCGCCTCGGCAGA
>NZ_JH604983.1:14565-14891 GCF_000250875.1 Sutterella parvirubra YIT 11816
TGCCCGGCCGCCGTCATAAGGGGCGTGACGCCCTTCACGTCCGCGAGGTTCGGGTCGGCTCCCGCATCGAGAAGGATCTGGACGAAGTCTTCCGCGGCGGGTCCTTCCGCCCTGAGGGCGAGGTGCAGAGGCGTCGCGCCGCCCGTGATCTGCGCGAAGGGCGACGGATCCCCTGCGGGCGGCATCGCGCGGTTGGGATCCGCACCGTTCGTGAGAAGCACGCCCGCCGCGCTCGTCGCCCAATCGGCGCCGCCCGCACGCCAGCCGCGCCCGAGCTGCTGCGCGAGGATCAGAAGCGGCGTGCGGCCTTCCGGATCGGCGGGGGC
>NZ_JH604983.1:14945-22909 GCF_000250875.1 Sutterella parvirubra YIT 11816
CCGCCCCACTCTTGAAGGGCCGGCGCGCGGAGCATCATGGTGAGCGCGCGGCGCCAGTCCTGAAGCGTGAGTCCGGAGGGCAGCCGCGTGGGCGAGCCCGGCGCCCAGATGAGCATCCGCATCGCGCTCGTGCCTTCGGTCATGCGGCCGCCCGGGGCCTTCTGATTGAGGCGTTCGGCGGGGTCGGCGCCGGCGTCGAGGAGCAGTTCCATCGCGCCGACGGCCATCGCCTCAGCCGCGGCGGAGAGCGGCGTGAGCCCCTGCTGGTCACCCTCCGCCGCGGGTTCGTCCGGAGCGAGTCCGAGCCGGATGAGTGCGGCGGTCTTCGTTTCGTCCCGCATCGCCGCGGCCTCCTGGGCCGTCGCGCCGCCCGTGAGGAGCAGAAGCGAACACCGTTCGGTTTTCCCCAGGACTTCATCGCCGTGGGCGAGCCAGGGGGCGAGAAGCCGCGAACCCGCCTTGACGGCGAGGTCGCGCGCCGTGCGCCCGAGACTGTTGCGGGCTTCGCGGTCGAAGCCGAAGCGCTCGACCAGAATCTTCGCGATCATGAGCGCGTCGGTTTCGCGTTCAACCGCCTCCTCTCCGGGCAGGTTGCGGAACGCCTCGACCGCCCGGGCGACGAGGTGCAGAAGCGTGTCGCCCGTGCCCTCCTCGCGACCCGAGGGCTTCACGCCCGCCTTCTCCAAGGCGCGGAAGAAGGGGTGGACGAGGTTCGCGGCCGCCCGCTGTGCGGCGTTCCTGCCGGAAGAGTCCCGAGGAATCATCGAGGCGCCGCCTTGGAGGAGCACGGTGACGGTTTCGTCGAGTGAGGCCGGATCGTCGGGCCAGTCCCGGGGACCCGCCGCGACGCGCAGGAGCGGCGTCAATTCCGACCGGTCGGCGGCGTTCGGATCCGCCCCGCGGCGGAGCAGGACCGCGACGGCTTCGGCGTCGAGCGCCTCCGCCGCGTGGGAGAGCATCGTGCGGCCCGATCCGTCCTCGGCCGTCACCGAGACGACTTCATAAAACGGCAGACGGTCTGCGGCGCCCGCCCGCCGGTCGGCGAGAAGGGCTTCGCGCGGAGAAAGAGGTCCGGGGTCAAGGTTGGCGGCCATGTCGGGGCTCCGTGAAGTGTTTCTTCGGAATGGGGTTCGGGAGCGCCGCCCGGGGACGCCGGGGATGTGCGGGGTCCGGGCGGCGCGGCCGTTGTTCAAAGCCGCCGCGCCCTCTGCGGGTGCGGCGGCCGGGCGTCATTCGATCGCCTTCGCCCAGGGGTGCGCGAGCCAGGCGCCGCCCGGCTCCAGGAGCTCGACGCAGGCGCCGCCCGCGTTTTCGATCCACTCGGCGGCTTCGTCTTCGCCCGCGGAAATCCGCCAGAAGAGCCCGCCGAAGAGGTACGAGACGCCGAAGTCGCGCCAGCCCTCAAAGCGCGCGCAGGCTTCCTCCGCACAGACTTCGAGGATCGAGTGCGCGGTGTCCTCGTCGATCATCCCGACGAAGTAGCCCCAGCGCACGAGCGCCGCGGCGCGGCCGATGTCCCAGCCGCGCATGGCTTCCGCGGGAACCTTCTCCGCGAAGTGGCGGGCGAGCCGCCAGCGCATCATCGCGCCGGGAACGTCTTCGGGATCCTCTTCCGCGGCGATTTCGTTGAAGTCTTCGGTCGCCGCCATCTGGGCGTAGAGCGCGGACATGCCGCCCTCTTCCAGAAGGTCGGAGAGGCGTTCACCCAATTCGTCCGGGGTGTCTATCCCCCAGAAGTTGGAGAGGATGCCGCGGACCTGCTCCTCCATTTCGGGCGAGCGCGGTTCGCACTCGAGCTGATCCGGGATGTGGCCGTTGAGGTTGCCGACGATGCCGCCGAGGAGGTACCCGAAGACCTTCGCTTCCGGAGAGCCCTTCGCGTAGGTTTGGGGTGCGGCCTCGTCGTAGTCGGTACGGAGCTGGTTGATGAAGCCGTAGGCGTTCTCGAACCCTTCGTCGGCGTCCGCCTGCGGATCAACCGAAATGCCGTGGGCCTGAGCCTGCGCCTGGAGGTGGGCGATCAACGCATTGGGGTCGAAGCCCTGGCCGGACTGCGCGGCGCCGACGGCCGCGAAGGCCGCGGCCTGCGCCTGCGCGACGAGATCGGCCTGGTTCGCCATGGTGGCCTGGAGCTGCGCCTTCAGCTGCGCGAGCATTTCCGGGTTGTCCCCGTAGAGCTGCTCCATCATCTTCATTTGGGTCTCGACCGCGTCCTGCTGAATCTTCAGGACGGCTTCGGCCTGTTCGCGTGCGAGTTGTTCAGGGGTTTTGGTCATGTGAACTCCTTTCCTCCCGTGGGGAGGACCTGCGATGTTTCGGTTCCGGCGGCGGTTGCCGCGCCGCGGACCTCGGGTGTTGATCCTTCAAGGCTTCCAAACCTCTCGGACCTCCCGGCCTCCTCCCTGCGGCCGGTCATGATGGGTGGTGGCGGAGGCGTGCGGCACGTCCCGCACGCCCATAAATCTGTCGGTTTACGCCTTCGCGGTGACGCCGATCTCGGCGGCCGCGGATGGGTGTTCGGTTTCGGTCTCGGTTGCGTGTTCGGCAGCGGGAACGTTCTCTGCGCCCGGAGCAGGTTCGGCGGACTCGGCGCGCCCGGCGGACAAGCGGTTCTCTTCATTCGCCTCGGTCGCTTCGGCCCCTGCGGGAGCCTCTCCCCGCGCCTCTTCCCCGGGCTCATCCCCCGGCTCCTCCGCGGGCCCGTCGGCGTTCGGATTCTTGAACCAGATGCCCCCGGCGTCGCGGACGTAGTTGTGCCATCCTGCATAGAGCACTTCGTCGTGCGCCGCGCACCAGTCAACGAGCTTCTCCAGCGCCTTCCTGCTCGACCAGAGGATGCACTCGACGTAGTCGTAGCGTAGCGCCGTCCCCCACCCGGTGACGAGCACCGCGTCGGGGCCGATGTCGTCCCGCATGAAGCGGATGAGGGATTCGCGCGCGGCGGTCTTCGCTTCCGCGGAAGCGTCGTCCGCAAGTCTGAAGTGGAAGATCCCCGCGGCGACGCCCTGGCGTTCGTACTCGATCGTGAAGTCCTTGACGTTCTCGCGGTACTGGTTGACGAGACCCGGGCACGTGGTGCGGATCCTCTTCACGTCCATGAGGAAGTCGCAGTCGGGGTCCTTCTCCGGCATCTCGATCGCCTCGACGGATTCTTCGAGTTCGGCTTCGAGCGTCCGGGTCGGGAGGTCGGGGTATTTGCGCCGCGCCCAGGCGGCGAACTCGGTGAGGCGCATCCGGGGGTCTTCGCGCGGGCCGGCGGAGGGCGCCTCATCCGCAGGTCGGACGCCCTCTTCGCGCGTGGCTTCAGCAGGGGTTCCGCCCGAAGCCTCCACGGTCTTCCCGGCATTCCCGGTCTGAACCTTCTCTCCCGTCCACGGCGCGATCGCGAACTGGTTGAACCAGCGCATCTGCGCGGCTTCGCCGACGGAAAAGCGCACGAGGTCTTCGAGGCTCTCAAAGATGAACGGAACGTCCTCCTGCGTGAGTCCGGTGAAGGCGGGCCCGGTGAACCGGAGACGCAGGGCGTGGTCCTCGGTGACGGGCGTCACCCAGAGCTCTGCGGGCGAGAGCGACACGCCGCCCAAGCGGATCGAGATCTTCGCGAAGACGTCTTCCGCCATCGGCTGCACGCCCAGGACGAAGCGCCAGCGGTCCAGAAGCTCCACGGGCGCGCGGCGCAGGAACTCCCGCATCGGGAACGCGGCCACGCGCCAGCCCTGGGGCGAAAAAACGATCGTGGGACGGGGATCCTCCGCCGTGGGCAGATGAATCCCGAGGGACCACTTCTCGTTGTCGATCAGCTTCAGAAGCTCACGGATCCGCGCGGCCACCGCGCTGAAGCTGCCCATCCCGAGCGTGATCGACTGCACGCCGACCGCGAAGCGCCCCTCCTCTTCGGAAAAGGCCTTCCAGAAGTCGGCGACGCGCTCTTCGAACGGCATCGAGAACATCTGCGCGGCGCAGGCCCGGTCCGTCATCTCGATGAATTCGAGGGTGTCGGTGTCTCCCGGACGGTGACGGAGGGCTTCCCGCCAGTGCGGGCGCGCCTCGATCGTGCGGTCGAGCCAATAGAGGGCGTAGGCTCGGCGGAAGTTCCAGAAGTGGTTCTCCCGCGCGTCCTCGGGAACGGCCGAGAGGAGTTCGAGGGCCTTCAGAAACGGTTCCGTCTCGCCCGGCTGCCCCTGGTTGTTGAGGGCGCGCGCCCATTCGCCCAGCACGTCGGACGTGCGGGCCTCTTCCGGGAGGCTTTCGCAGTAGGCGATGATGCCGGCGTAGTCTTCGGCGTCGTTCAACGAACGGATGCGGCCGAGCACTTCGGCTTCGGCCGGAACCTCGCGGATGGTGCGGAGGGACCTCTCGGTGTTGTCGTTGGAATCGGTGGGATCGGTCATAGGGGTGTCGGGGCGTGTTGAGGCGAACGGGTCGTTGATTTCTCTATGCCTCCTATTCTAGGGTGACGCCCGAAATGGTGCGGGGGCGGTCACAACCTGTGACACGCCCCCGAACGAAGGAACGCGCGGAACCGGTTCCCGCGTCGAACGGCGTCTTTCCCGAAACCTTTCCCGCCGCCTACGACCAAGCCTCGACAAAGGCGAGCATCGCGACGTCGAGCCCGCCGAAGCGCACCGCGTGCGGGGCGGCGGCCTCGACGACGGGCTTTCCGTGAAACGCGAACCCAAAGCCTGCGGCGCCGATCATCTCGAGGTCGTTCGCGCCGTCGCCGGCGGCAATGGTCTGGGCGAGCGACAGGTGCGCCGCAGAGGCCAAGACCTCCAACGCCCGACGCTTCCCGTCGGCGTCCAAAATCCTCCCGCCCGCCGGCCCGAAGACCCGACCGGTCATGAGGGCCTCATCCGTCCACTCCAGCGTGTTGGAGATCCAGAGGTCGATCCCGAGCCTCTTGCCCAACGCCGCCGCCGAATCCGTGAAGCCCCCGGTGACGATGGCGCAGCGGACGCCGTGCTTTTGCAGAAACCCGATCCAAGCCTCGGCACCGGCTTGGAGCCGCGTCTCGGCGTTGACCTTATCGAGGAGCGCCTTCGGGAAGCCCTCCAGAATCGCGACGCGCCGCCGGAGGTTCTCGGCGAAAGGAAGCTTCCCCTCCATCGCTTCGCGGGTGATCCGCGCGACCTCCTCGCCCTTCCCCACGAGCGCCGCCATGTCGTCGATGCATTCGTTCCGCGTCAGCGTGCTGTCCATGTCGAAGCAGGCGAGCTTGAAGGATTTGACGGAAAAGCCCTCGGGCACGATGAAGTGATCCGCGCGGATCTCCGCGGCGCGCACAGGGAGCGCGGCGAGGTCTTCGCGGTCCTCAACTTCATCGACGCCGCAGAGCCGCAGCGCCTCGACGGGCGAGGCGGTGCGGCGCACCCGCTTGGGGTGAAACGCTTCGGCAAGGGTCTCCAGTTGGGCGAAGGGCCGCCCGCAGAGAATCACGTCGACCATCAGGCCTCCTTCTTCGGGGTTTGGGTGGGGTTGTCGTCGGGACCGGAGGCCCCGTCGTCGAGCCCCGTTCCCGACATGGTACCCGCGCTTCCGAGGCCGTGGAGACCGCGGCGCGGCGTCCATCCGTCATCTCCGTCCGCAGCCACGCGGGTGCCCTCCACCACGTAGCTCCTTCCCGCCCAAACTTCCCGCGTGATCTGCTGGGTGAAGGCCCCGCAGGAGAGGGAAAGCACTTCCCGAACAGGTTGCGCGGCATCGTACGATGCGCATGCGCACTCGGGTTTCCCGCCTTCCGCACGCACCGCTTCCGTCAGCGTCCGGCCCGTGGGGAGCGGGAGCGCCGCCTCGTCGTCCAGGACGCCCAGCATCGTCATGACGGTGACCGCAAGATCGTCGTGGCCGGCCGGCTCATGATGCACGCCCGAGCCGGGGAAGCGTTTCCCGCCTACGGCGAGAAACGACCGGATTTCCTGCGGGAGGAGCCCGCCGTGGTTCCCGGCGTTCAAAGGAAGCTCCTCTCCCATGACGAGTTCGCCCGTGGCGACGTCCCCGCGCATGACGAAGCGCATGTCGGGGGTGCGCTCGTGGTCGGAAAAAACGACGGCTTCGGAGAACGTCCCCGGAACCCTCCCCTCCACCGCACCGGGACGCGTGGCGTCGGGCTTCGAGAAGACGAGTCCCACGTCGGGGGACGCCATGAGGGCGTCGCGGGCGCGGAGCATGTTGGCCGCGGTGGGTTCGCGGAACCAGACGCCCACGGTGTAGTTCCCGACGATGACGACGTCGTAGTCGGCCGGATTCTTTCCCTCTTTGAGCCCGAGGCCGTCCACCACGGTGAAGCCTGCGTTCCTCAACGGGGCCGCCACGTCGACGTGACGGCGCACGACGCCGTGGCCGTGGTCGGACATGACGATGAGCTGGACGTCTTCGTCCTTCCCCGTACGCTCCCACCAGTCGAGGATGCGGCCGAACTGACGGTCGGCGTCGCGCCTCGCCTCAATGGTGCGGGGGTCGTCCAGCCCGAACTCGTGCTCGGAGTGGTCGGGCTCGCCGATCCAGACGACGGCGACCTCGGGAAGAGTCTGCGGTCCCTGCGCGGCGTCCAATAGGAGAAAAGCGTCCACCGTCATCCGGTTCCCGTCGAAGTCGGGGAACGTCAGAGGCGCGCCCGGAACGCCGGCGGCCCGGAGCCGTTCGATCTCACTTTCCGGCACCGTCCGCGCGAGGTCGTGCACCGGCACGCAGCAGTGTCCTTCGAAGCGCTCGGCGCGCACGTGCTGAAGACGCGTCGACCCCGCGGAATTCGCGCAGTAGACGCGCATGCGCATCGTATTTCGTGCGAGCCGCTCACCCATCGACGGGACGCGGCAGCAACCGCGGTCGAGGGCGTCGGCGGCCAGCACCGAATCCATCGACGAGCCGCGGAAAAGGAGCGCCTCCTTCGGCATGCCCCGCCGGTAGAACCAGTTTTGGATCACGCCGTGGTCCTTCGGGCGGAAGCCCGAGAAGATCGACGGGTGGTTGACGTAGGTCTCCGTGGGGAAGGACGCGAGGTACTTCGTCCACGTGTGATGTTCGCGGGCGAAGCGCGCGACGTTCGGCATCTGGTCGTCCGTCGCGTCGTCGGGGCGCAGCCCGTCGAAGCCGACGATGATGAAGCGCGGGGAGCGGTGGGTTTCGGTCATGGTGCTTGGGCAGCAGGTGAGTTGTCTGAAGGATGGTAAGGGGTTCGGGTTGCGGTGTTCAACGGTGTTCGGAGGCCATCGAGGAAGAAAGAAAAAGGGTCTGCCGGGCCTACCTCGCCGCGGGTTCGAGCTTCTGCTGCACCCAGTCGCCGACGATCGACATCGAGAGGGTCGACAAGACGATCACGACGCCCGGCACGACGGCGATCCACCAGGCGGTGGTGAGGTAGTCGCGGCCGAACCCCAGCATCGTCCCCAAGGAACTCATCGGGGGCTGGACGCCCACGCCGAGGAACGACAACGACGTTTCAAGCAGGATCATCCCGGGAAAGTTGAGCGTCATGTTGACGACCAAAGCCGAGGCGATGTTGGGGAGGATGTGCCGCATGGCGATCCGCATCGTCGGGATCCCGAGGCACTCGAGGGCCCCGGCGTAGCCTTCGGTGTAGGCGGAGCGCGCGAGGTTTCTCGTCAATCGCGCATAGCGGTCCCAGCCGTAGACCGCCATGATCACGATGATGACGGAGATGTCGGTCCCCAGAAACGCGATGATCGTGAGCGCGAGGATGATGAAGGGAAGGCTCGCCGTGACGTCGACCCCCATGTTGACGGCGTCGTCCGTCAAGCCCCCGAAGCGGGCGGCGAGGAAGCCCAAAGTAGTGCCGATCAGCGCCCCGAGGATGGTCCCGGTGACGGCGAGCAGAAACGAGAGCCGGATCGAGTGCAGAAGACGCGTGAGCACGTCGCGGCCGAGCTCATCGGTCCCGAGCGGGTGCGCGAGGTGGGTGAAGGGCGGCACGAGCCGCGCCATCAGGTCCATGTCCTCGATCCCGT